>NZ_AP028031.1:2430000-2757500 GCF_030296915.1 Anaerostipes hadrus ATCC 29173 = JCM 17467
AAGTTCACTTTCTCTACATGTTTTCTTGAGGCAATCTCAGGGACAACACCGCCATATAGCTTATGCAGTTCGATCTGAGATGAAATGATATTGGATTTTACACATCTTCCATCCTCTACAACTGCTGCCGCTGTCTCATCGCAGGAAGATTCGATTGCCAGAATCTTAATCTTATCGCTCATCGTATTCTCCTATTCTTCCTGAAAATCTAAAGTTATCGTCTTACCGTCTTTTCCAGCTTTTGCTCTAGGGAAAATCGACTTCACTTTCCCCATAAATTCTTCTGCCCGGACTAATGACGGACTATAATGAGTTAACCACATCTGTTTTACATCTGCTTCTTTTGCAAGATGCGCAGCTTCGTAAAATGTCATGTGTTTATATTCTCTTGCTTTCTTTTCTTTTCCTTCTTCTCCATACATTCCTTCACAAATAAATAAATCTGCATTCTTTGCGTGTTCAGAAATTGTCTGGACTGGTCTTGTATCCGTACAATATGTCAATTTAATTCCAGATCTAGGACTTCCTAAGATCATATCACTTGTAAGTACACGACCATCTTCACTTGTCACAGTTTCTCCCTTTTGAAGCCTGTTCCAGTATTTCATTGGGATGTCATTTTCCTTTGCCTTTACAGGATCAAACTTCCCAGCTCTTGGGATGATCATATTATAGCCATAACAAGGCACATTATGTTTTACATAGAAAGCTTCTATTTTATAGCCATCCATCTCAATAACGTGCTCTTTCTCATTTAATTCATAAAATTCGATTGGAAATGGAAGTTCTGGTGCGATCACGCGCAGTGAATTCACAACCCTTTCTACGCCTTTTGGTCCTATGATCAAAAGAGGTTCTGTTCGTTCTGCATTTCCAAGTGTTAAAAGAAGTCCTGGAAGTCCACTGATATGATCTGCATGAAAATGTGTAAAACAGATCGCATCTAATGGTTTAACACTCCAGCCCCTCTCTTTAATTCCTACCTGTGTTCCCTCCCCGCAGTCGATCAACAGACTATGCCCGTTGAATCTTGTCATACATGCGGTCAACTTTCTATATGGAAGCGGCATCATTCCACCGGTTCCAAGTAAACATACATCTAACATAAATCACCTTTTATGATAATATCTCACTCTTCTCTGTTACCTTTGGAGAAATCTCAAATTGTTTTACGATACGATCGTAACATCTCTCACAAATCTTAAATTCATGAATCTGCGTATCTTTGTTTGAGAAATACCCCCATTCTTTTTTAACTTCTATATAATCTGTTTTATTGTTTAATAACTGTCCACATGCATTACATTTCATCTCATTCTCCTCCTTACGCTCATCATTATAAACGGGCGTTTCTGAAGAATCCAGTGGAAATGATTGGTCATCTGTTGAAATTTCACAAAACATTAAGATCGCATCCTCGATTGGATCCTTATAATACTTTGCTCTGCGTCCATATTCTTCAAATCCATTCTTTAAATAAAACTGATACGCTGCTTCGTTTGATTCTCTGACCTCCAAATAGATCGTGTCTACCCCTATCTCCTGATACCTTCGTCTGAACTCATGAAACAACAATGTGCCAATTCCCATTTTCCTTATAAATGGAATCATTGCGATCCTATGTAATTCTGCCTGATCTAACACATGCTCAGCAATTATATATCCACTAATACGATTTCTGTCTCTCCATACATAAATATCACTAGTTTTACGATAATAGAAAGACTCAATACTATCGAAACTCCATGGTCTGTGAAAAGAAAGTTTTTCTATCTCTGCGATCATCGGAAGATCTTCTGGAAGTGCTTTCCTCACATGCCATTCTCTGGCTGTTATACTACTTTTGTCCATGAAGCCTCTCTTCTCTCTCTCGTTCAGCCTGAGATTTTCTTAAATATTCTGGCACAAATTCGTCTGCACTTTCATAAATTCCCTGTGCAAAATATACTTGTGCTAACGTTCCGACTGCTGCTGCTCTCTGGCGGTTTGCATGTGCTGGAGCAAAAATTGCCAGATCACCCATCTTCTCTAAGATTTCTTCTTTATATACTGGTACGCCATCCCCAAGGAATACAACTGGTTCATTGTATTCCCTCAACTGTATCAAAGTATCTTCTACACTCTGGGCACATTGTTCCTTTAAGACTTTCATTTCACTGCCTTCAAATCGGTAAAATCCTGTATACACTTGTTTTCTTCTGGCATCCATCATTGGACAAATGATCATGGACGTTCCAAATAACTGATATGCAAGCCCATCTACAGTTGGCACAGGAATGATCGGTTTATCCAGTGCCAGCCCTAATCCTTTGGCTGTTGCTGCACCAATGCGAAGTCCCGTAAAAGAACCTGGTCCTTTTGCTACCGCAACCGCATCAATATCTTCTATCTCAAAGGATGTTCTCTTGATTACTTCATCTAACATCGGAAGTAACGTCTGAGAATGTGTTAATTTATTTCCAGTCGTATACTCTGCGATCAACTGATCATCTTCGATCAATGCCACAGAAGCTACCAGACCAGAGCTGTCCAGTACTAATAATTTCATCTATTGTTCCTCCATTTCAATCTCTCGATAGTCAAATCCTTTTTCTAAATCTTTACGGATCGTAATCTTTTGATAATGATCTGGCAGAATCTCCTCGATCAGATTTGCCCATTCGATCAGACAGACTCCTTCTCCATAAACATAATCCTCATATCCGATCTCGTCCATCTCTTCAATATCACCAATACGATAAACATCAAAATGATATAGTGGAAGCCTTCCCTCTTCATATTCTCTTACGATCGTAAAAGTCGGACTCTGAATTGGTTCTGTGATACCAAGTCCATCTGCCAACCCTTTTGTAAATACAGTCTTACCAACCCCAAGATCTCCATATAAACAGATCACCTGTCCAGGCTGTGCCTCCTGTCCGATCTTCTTTCCGATCTCATACGTATCTTCTGCACAAAAACTTTGTACGATCATTTTCTATTCTTCTCCTTCTGAATTCTCTTGAACTTCTGATTCCGATACTTCTGTCTCTTCCCGCTCAGTTTCTGTAGATGCCTTGGAATATTTTGAAATATCTCCTCCATCTGTCTGTGTCTGAACAGCCTTCTTTCTTGCTTCTTTGATGTGTTCTTTCATATAATCTAACATCTTTTCTCTGTCATCACCAAGTTCATAATCTGGAAACACAAATGCCTGCTGTTTTCCTGTATACAATAATGTCAGCCCCATAAAATGTGTGATCTTATAAACTCTGTTCCACTCAATCGTCGCACTTTCTTCTCCTAGCTCTACAAAAATACCATCATCTCGTAAAGTGTAGTACGTTGGATTCTTGTATACTGGATTCTCAATTGCCTGTTTCTTTGCTTTTACATATATCATCAGTGGATTAATGACAACAAATAATGCAATAACAACTACACCAAAAATAATATTCGTCTGTCCTTCTGGCTGACCGATTCCGTGGACGATCATATATGCTCCGACTCCCAGCATAAAAATCGTCAAAATCGCCTGTACTCCGGAATACGTGTATGCTAATGAAAATTTAAAAATATCTTTCGCTTTTAATTGTGTATGAAATTTCATCTTGATTCTCCTTACCTTTTCTCTGTTAATGAAATATTATACCATAATCCGGGTATAAAACCAATGATTTTACAAATACTACAAGCATACACGAAAACCAATGAATATGGAGGATCTTAAGAATGAAAGCTACAGGTATTATACGAAGAATTGATGACCTTGGCCGGATCGTTATACCAAAAGAAATACGAAAAACCATGCATATCAGAGAAAGCGATCCTTTGGAGATATTTACAGAGAGGGACGGCGATATCATTTTAAAGAAATATTCCCCGATCGGTGAACTAGGAAACAGTGCGCAGCTATATGCAGAATCGATCGCTACTCAGATTCCACATACGATCTGTATTTGTGATCAAGACTGTGTGATCGCTGCTGCCGGACCAAATGCCAAAAAACTAATTGGAAAATTATTAGATGAAAAAGCTGAAGAAGCTTTGATAGATCGAAAACATATATTGATGGACCGTGAAAAAGAAGATTTCTTTCCTCTGATCTTGGACTTTCCAGAGGTATTTCGCTATGTGTGTCTTTCTACGATCATTGCAGAAAGTGAAGCCGTTGGATTTGTATGTATTCTTTCTATTGAAGATAAATTAGATGATCAGGAGTTTAAAATTGCCAAAATCGCTTCTGATTTTCTAGGAAAACAATTAGAAACATAATATAAAGATTATTTTATTTTGCAAACAGAAAAAGTGAAATGCATCCGCCGAATTTGACCGTGCATTTCACTTTTTCATTTGATCTTCAAATGATCATTATCTATTATTTTTGGCATTTAAAGTTGCTTCTAGTTTTTCTACGATGGCATCTGCTTTTTTTACTGCATCACTGATTGCAATTCTTGCTTTTGGAAGATCTCCGAATTTTTCTTCATTTTTGATTGGCATATCTTTTGTTAAGATAACGATATCTGCATCTTTTACATCATCTGCTGTAATCTCGTTTTCAATTCCGATAGATCCCTGAGTTTCTACTTTTACTTCGATTCCTCTTTCTCTGCATGCTTTTTCAATTGCTTCTGCTGCCATATATGTGTGTGCCACTCCTGATGGACACGCTGTTACTGCTAAAAATTTCATAACTCTATCTCCTTTGCTTCATTTATTGTTCTATATGATTTCTTAAAATTCAAGATCGATTTCTACATCGTCGTCATCACTTTCTGATGGCTGCTCTGTTTCTGAAACATCTTTCTTTAATAATTTACATAATACGACATGAACTGCAACACCTGCTGCTATTGCTAATACATATCCAATACGATTTGTACATACTGGTAATACGATCAATCCTCCCCATGAAGCTGCACATCCTGCACCTACCAAGTAAGAAATTGTTGCTGCAACTGCTGAACTGATCATGTTGATCGGAATCATATGTAATGGGTCAGCGGCTGCGTAAGAGATTGCTCCTTCTGTAATTCCAACACATCCTAAGATGATAGATGAAACTCCAGCTCCTCTTTCTTCTTCTGTGAATTTCTTCTTTAATAATAGAGAAGATAATCCTGATCCCATTGGTGGGATTGCAATTGCGATCGCTGCGGCTGCTGCATAATCATAAGCTCCAGCTCCGATTGCTACTGCCATCATACTATATGCTACTTTATTTACTGGACCTCCAAGGTCAAATGCGATCATACATCCAACGATGATACCTAATACTACTTTTGATCCATCACTCATATGTGTTAACCAGGTTGTTAATCCTGTATTAACTGCTGCTAAAGGACCTCCAAGTACACATACCATCAATCCACCTGTAACAAGTAATCCAAGAATCGGAATGATGATGATAGATTTTAATGACTGTACAGATTTAGGTAATGGTAATTTCTTTAAGTAGTAACATACGATACCTGCTACAAGACCTGTTACGATACCTCCAAGGAAACCAGCTCCAACCTGTGATGATAAGTAACCGCCTAATAAACCAGGTGCAAATCCAGGTCTGTCTGCGATTGACATTGCGATGAATGCTGAGAATACTGCTACCATTAATGTTAATCCAGAAGCACCGATCGTCCATAACTGTGCTGCAAATCCTGAATCTGGAACGGATGCTGATCCTCCATTGATCATCATAGAGATTGCGCAAAGAATTCCTCCACCTACTACAACTGGAATCATATAAGATACACCATTCATCAAATGTGCTCTTGTATTTTTCAAGATTCCAATTAATTCATTTTCTTGTTTTTCCATATTTGTTCTCCTTTTCTATATATTTAAAACTCTTTTAAAATATCAACAATTTCTTCTTTTGTTGTTGCCTGTAACATCTGATCTCTGAATGAATCATAGACAAGATTTCTGAACAATTTTGATAAGATCTCCAAATGTCTGTCTCCCTGTCCTGGAGATGGTACTGCAATCTGGAAGATCATACTAACTTCTTCATCATCCCATTTGATTGGATGTTTTAATCTGGCAAATGCTAAAGATGGTTCTTTTACACTTGTTGATTTTGCATGTGGTGTTGCTGTTTCAAATCCGATCGCTGTTGATGAAGATTCTTCTCTTGCAAGAACGTCTGCCATATATTTGTCTTTATCTTCAAGTCTTCCATCCTTATCCATTGCATCAGTAAGTTTCTCAATAATTTCCTGTTTTGTTTCTGCTTCTAGATCAAATAAAATGATGTCATTTGCGATTAGTTCTTTACTCATTTTATCCCCTTTCTTATTACTTTTTCATTTGTTTGATATTATTTTATCTCGTTTTTTATTGTTTTTCAATATGTGCTTTATTTAAGTTTTGCAGTTGTTCAACTGCAAATTTCCTATATCAATCCTTTTAAAATTCTGTTTTTGCAGTTGTGTAACCGCAATTATCAAATAACCATTCTCCTAATCTTCTCTTAAAGCTTATCCAAGCAAAAAAAAGAAGACTGTCGAATATTATTCTCGACAATCTTCTTTCTCGTTTTTATTATTTTTATTATTTTGAAACCCTGATGTTAGCAGTTTTCCATTGTCTTTCCTTTACCGCATAGACCTTCAAAATCACTTGTAAATGCTTCAACCGCGCTTGTTACAGATGCATTCTTGATCAATCCTTCGATAACATCTGGAGCGATTGTGGCTGCACCGATTCCGTATTCACATAATTCTAATACCTGCTGAGAGTTTTTGAAGCTTGCTGCAAGTACTTCTGTCTTTAATCCATTATTTTTGAAGATATCATGGATTTTCTTTGCTGCTTCGACACCATTTGCTCCTAAGTTATCAATTCTGTTTACATATGGTGCTGCATAATCTGCTCCTGCTTTTCCTGCAAGATATGCCTGCATTGGTGTGTAAATTGCTGTTGCTGTAATTTTAATTCCTTCTTTTGATAAAGCTTTCATAGCTTTTAAGCCTTCTCTTGTTGTTGGAACTTTTACATATGTATTCTGTCCTAATTTTTCGCAGATTACCTTTGCTTCACGAACCATATCTTCTGCTTTTTTAGATACAACCTGCACGTGAAGATCTGCATCTGCTCCGATAATCTCTCTGATCTCTCCTAATACTTCATATGGATGCTTTTTTGCTTTTGCTAAGATTGAAGGATTTGTTGTTACCCCTTCTACTGGGAAGAATTCGTATAAGTTTTTGATTGCTTCTACATTTGCATCATCGATAATAAATTTCATAGTTTTACTCCTTATATATATTCATTTTTTATGATTCAATAATAATATTTTCTAATCCACCTTCGACTGCCCAGCTTTTAAATTCCTGCATCTGTTCTTTTGTGTATAGTTTTGGATTTTCTTCAAAACAATATTCTCTATCTACCAAGTGATATTTTGCTTCTGCCAGTGGATTGTAGTTTAAGATCTCATAGGAAACATACTGATAGATCCCATTTAAATATTTTGCAATTCCCTTGATGTTATCTTTTGTTGCGGTCATTCCTGGAATCATCGGTGTTCTTATGATGACCTTGTCTCTATTTGATGTCTCTAATAAGTATCTGATATTATCCTTGATCTTTTGATTTGAAACTCCAGTGTAATGCATATGATCTTTCTCTGTTACTAATTTAAAGTCTGCAAAAATCCGGTCTAAATATGGAAGGATCTCTTTGATCACTTCCTGATCTGCATATAAGGATGTCTCGATCGCGGTATGGATTCCTTCTTTTTTGCATGCTTTTAACAGCTCTTTTGTAAACTTCCACTGTAATAACGGTTCCCCTCCTGAGATCGTAACCCCTCCATTTCCATAACGATAGAATGATTTATCTTTACGGATCTCTTCCATAACCATTTCTACGCTCATCTCTCTGGAATCCATGGCAATTGCTCCCGTTGGACACCAATCAATGATGGTATTCCAGTTTTCATTTCTGTTTGGATGAATGTGTATCTGGTCATTTTCCATCGTAACGCCCTGATTTTTTGATTTTGCAATACACGTCTTACAATGTATGCAGCGGTTTTCAAAATAAATTGGTCTTTTGCGGATTGAAATTCCTTCTGGATTCTGACACCAGACACATTTTAACGGACATCCTTTTAAAAATACTGTGGTACGGATTCCGTCTCCATCATGCGTTGAAAATCTGCGAATATCAAATACTTTTCCTGTCATCTTAAATATCTCCATAACTTGTTCTTGCGATGATCTCATTTTGCAGTTCATCAGCAAGCTCTGTAAAGTAGGCTGTGTAACCCGCAACTCTGACGGTCAATCCGCGGTATTGCTCTGGATTCTTCTTTGCTGCGAGCAAGTCTTCTTTTCTTACTACGTTAAACTGGATATGTGGAATCTCAAGATCTACAAATGTTCTTAAGAAATTTGCAAACTTATCAATTCCTGTCTCTGTCTTGAAAAATTCAGGAAGGAATTTCATATTTAATAATCCGCCATTGGTTGTAAGTGTCTTATCTAGTTTGGATACGGATTTTAATACGGCTGTTGGTCCTTTGATATCTCTTCCGTAAACAGGTGACATTCCTCCATCTGCTAATGGTTCCTTCGCATATCTTCCATCTGGAGTTGCGCCTACATTTTCACCCATTGGCACATGGGCTGATACGGTATACATTCCTGTATGATATGGACCTTTTCGATAGTTTTTAAATGTTCTTAATCGATTCTTGAAGTAATCTGCCCATTTTGTTCCCTGTTTGTCAACTTCATCGATGTCATTTCCGTACTTCGGAACCTTATTAACGCACATTGCTCTTAAGATTTCATATCCTTCAAAATTGTTCTTTAATGCATCAAGCATTTCTTTTTGTGTGCACTTTTTTTCATCATACACCAGCTGCTTGATTGCGACAAGACTGTCTGCAAGATTTGCAACCTGAATCATCTGAATTCCGGATAAATTGTATTTTGCACCGCCTGCTGTGACATCCATTCCATTTTCCATACAGTTTTCAATGGATGCTGATAAGAATGGAGATGGCAAAAGATCAATATGAGCTTTCTCTACTTCTTCGCATGCAAGAAGCATCTTATCCATGAAATAATCAATTTGTTTCTTGAATGCTGCTTCCAACTCTTCAAATGTCTCGTACGTTTCAAGGTTTCCATAATCTGGTGCGATCTTTTCTCCGGTTAAGAGACAGATTCCTCCTGTCAATGCCACTTCTAATGCTTTATTTAAGTTAAACATTGCAGAATCACTCCATCCAAGGTTATTTCCCTGCGTTGTTAATTCCACGCATCCAACGATCGCATAATCTCTTGCATCTTTTTCTTCGATTCCTAATTCCTGAATGGATGGAATGACTGCCTTGTCATTGAAGAACTGTGGCATTCCGCTTCCTTTGGCTACGACTCTGACTGCTTCTTTTAATAATTCGTCCGACGTTCCTTCGTGAAGTCTTACGGAAAGGTTTGGTTGTGGAAGTCCTAAATGTTTCTGAGCTTCTAAGAACAAGAATGATAAATCATTATATGTATCATTTCCATTCTCATCCTGACCGCCGATCGCAATATTAAATCCAATCGGGAATCCTGCAAAATATTTTGCTCCGTGAGAGTTTCTCATATATACGATCTCATTAAATTTCAACCATAAACATTCGATGATCTCTAACGCCTGCTGTTTATCTAAGTTTCCTTCTTTGATATCTTTTTCATAATAAGCTTCTAAATGTCTGTCTAATCTTCCTGGTGAAAATGAAGATGCATTGGATTCCATCTGTAAAATTACAAACAAGAACCATGTAGACTGTACTGCTTCATGAAATGTCTGTACTGGACGTTCAGAAATATTCTTACAGTTTTGAGCTACTTTGATCATGGTTTGTTTTCTTGTTTCATCTAATTCATTTTCTGCCATGTCCATGATCAGGTCATGATAACGGACCATAAAGTGTTTCGCTCCTTCCATGACGATCTTAACACTTTCATAGAAGTCTTTCTGTCCTTCTTTACATATCTTTAGTTTTTCTTCTGCTTGATCAAGTAGTCCCTGCGGTCCCATCTTCAACCATTTGACACAATCTGGACAGATATGTCCTTGTGCGTGGTCTTTCTGGTTGATCTTTACAACTTTGGCGATCTCGTTGATCTCTTTTCCATATCTCTGATTCAGGACATCTTCTAAGGATTTTCCTTCCCAGTATGGTTTGATGACCTTACGGAATGTCTCAATATCTTCTTGATGTACATTGAAACGGTCCTGTGGTCTTGTTGGGAGTGTTTCAAATTCTTTATCTACCCATGTGCTACCACTCTCTGGAAATACAACTCCATAACGAACTCCGGCTGTACGATTTCCAACGATCAGTTCTTCAGGTTCTACACGAATCTCCATCTGCTCTAAGGCTGCTTTTAATGATTTTGCTCTCTGTATGATCTTTGGATCATCTTCATTCTCCTGATATGTTTTTGTAATGATCAGTGCCTGCTCAATTGATGCGTATCTTGGCTCTGATAACATTTTATCTTTTAAATCTTTGATTCGCTGTGTCTGATATAATCCATCCATAGAATTTGTCCTTTCTATTGTTTTTCGCTTTTATTATCGTTTTTTATTATTATATATTGTTTTTTATTGTTATTCAAGATGTTTTTCTGTTTTTTCTTAAAATTAACCCAAAAAAGAGCAAAGAATAAAAAATAATTCTTCGCTCCCGTAGTTCTTTATATGATTTTCGTCTGATATGTTTCTAATTTATCCTGAATCTCTTTGGATAATCCATCCTCACAGATTACTCCATCTACATCATCAAATGTTGCATATACATAATTTGCTTTAAAATCAAATTTGTGACTTTCCATCATAAGATAACACTTACTGCTCTTCTTGACAGCATTATGCTTCATAATTCCATCTTCAGGAACATAGGTCATGATCGCATTATCATAAAGATTTGCTCCTACAACTCCCATAAAAGAAATATCAAATCGGAAATTTTCCATCATCTGCAACACAAGTTCCCCTAAAAATCCGTTCTGAGAACGATTAAATTCTCCTCCAAGAAGAATAAATTTTACATTCTTTGTTGCTGTAAATACTTCTGCAATATCAAGCATGCAGCTTACAACTGTAACTTCTAATCTGCGTTCTATGATTTCTCGTGCCAATTCGATATTCGTTGTGGATGTGTCAAGAAAGATCATATCTCCATCGTGAATTAATTCCGCTGCTTTCTTTGCGATCATTCTTTTTTCTTTTATATTTTTATCTTTTCTTATTGATACAATATTAGTATGCCCCGGATGCAAAGTATCTGGAAGAACCGCTCCCCCATATGTTCGTTTTAAAAGATTCTTTGCTTCCATACTCGCTAAATCTTTTCGAATACAGTCTTCTGTAACCTCAAATCGTTTGCTTAACTCTTTGACTTTTACTTTTTCATATTCATTTAACAGACGTAAGATTTCCTGATGTCGTTCTTCTACAAACATTTATGTCTATCCTCCTATCATAATATGGTTATTATACCATTTTTTATGTAAAATATCTATTCTTCTGTTTCATTCATACTGTTCATGATCACATTCATGATTTCTTCCTCTGTTTCTGCTTTTCTGATCAGATATGTTGTATTTTTCTCCATTGTCATTTCATAAAATGAGGAGAAAAATGCCCTTGTTGACTGAATATCTTCAAAATTAAGTGCCAGCAAAAAGACGATATCCACACAACCATCCTGCCATTCAGTTCTTTGTGCACATTTCATGACAACAACTGCTGGTTTTATTACCAGATTCGCCATTCCGTGTGGCAGTGCAACCCCGCCTCCGAGAACGGAGGCACTGATTTCTTCTCTTTTTAATACATCTTCATAAAATCCTTGTTTGACATATCCATTTTTATATAATAGATCACATCCTTTTTTGAGAATCTCCTCTTTACTCATAACTTCTTTTTCTACCAGAATAAATTCTTTTTTGATCAGACTACTAATCGTATATTCTTGGTTATGATTTTTCTTTGTCTCTTTCATCTGATGGCATTTTTTCTGAATCCGGTAGACATCTTGCTGGCTGACGATCGGTGTTGTATACGTAACATATGGATGTGGAATCTTTAATTTTGAAATTGTTGTTATTACAAGATCATATTGATCTTCATCGATCAGATGTGCCGAATTTGCCGGAAGTACAGATGTTACATTAATTTCTGGAATCTTATCTTCTACTTTTCTTGCCAAAATCTGGCCCATTCCCATTCCACCACTTCCTACAATGGCTGTATTAATATTTCTTTTCTTCTCCTCCATCGCACCTTCAAATAAAACTGCCATATATGCAATATCATCTTCTGATGGGAACTGTCCGATCAATTTCTCATATACCTGGCTAGAAGTAAAGCATGCAGAAAAAATTGCTGGATATCGCTGTTTGATTTCGTCAAGAAACGGGTTATGGATCTGAAATCCAAATCTTACTCTTACAAGGGAACTGTTTAAAAATAATGCTACACTTGTCTTTAGCAGCATATCTTCTTTAAAGTTTTTACCAACAATAGATGAGATATAATCAATCACATCCTCTGTTACATCCTGAATATGGATTTCTTTATCTAATAAAAATTTCTTATTTACAATACGGCTGCTGTTTTGGACTTCCACTGCTAACAATAAAATATACAGATATAATCCTTCTCTTGGATCAATGTTCATCTTAAATTCATGATTTAAATAATTAATCAGATAATCTGCCCACTCTGTGATTTCATCTACAAGCCCTAGACGGTTGATCATATTTTCTTCTAAATAGCATTCCTTCTTTAATCGTTTAATCTGATTGCAGATATATTCAACCGCCATACAAAACGTATAATCATTCATTTGCGAAGCAATTTTTCTTTCCAGTCTCTGTACACAATAAATCACCTTATCAACATTTTTTTTACGATACTGTATCACCAGTCTTCCATAAAACTCTGGTTCGATCCGATAATCCGCAAATGTTTCATCCGTAATCCTGTCTTCCTTTTCCATTACTATTTTTCTATTTTCTCTTACAAGAACTCTTCTTAGATCAAACTCTTTTCCTTTAATCTCAATTCCTCTCCCTGTTGTCTGATAAATTTTGATATGATCTGCTTCCAGACTCTGGTTTGCTTTTTCAATATCTGTCCGGATCGTTGCTTTTGAAACGAAGAGTTCATCTGCGAATAATGCTGCTGTATATGGTTCTTTACTTTCGATCAATGTTCGGATAATATAACTGATCCTGTATTCTCTCGTCTCAATACATAGATTTTTCTCTGGAAATTCCTGTTCAAGTTCTTCTTTATGCACTCCTAACCTCAAACAGATTCCTTTTCCTCGTTTTCGGATCAGATGATAATTTCTTTCTTCACAATACTGAGCTACTTCATTCATATATGAACTTACGCTTCTTTCTGAAACGTTTAGCATTTTTGCAATCTGTGCATTGGTAATAAATTTGTCATCTTGATGAACTAAAATCTTTATAATTTCTGAAGCATACTTTGACAGCATATGTAACTCTCCGTTTCTGTTTTTTGTTTATCATCTATTGTTTATTATTGTTATTTATTATTTTATATTATCTTTACCAATTGTCAAGTCAAATAAGAAAAGACAAAAAATAGAACATATAGTTTATTTCCATACGCTCTATCTCACATTTCATATTAAATTTTTGAATTCAACAAACTTGGATCTGGCTATTTCGTTGCAACAATACTTATCCAATGATTTTTTGCATTTGAATACGTTTTGATCTCTGTAAAACCCGCTTCTTTCAAAGCGGCAACAAGTTGTTTAGATGTGTAAATCTTCATACCATTGATCATCTTTGTCCATTTTTCATCTGCGGCATTCGTTCCGTCACTCTCGTTACAAATCAGGAATATGCCTTCGCTTTTCAGCACACGGTTGACCTCGGAAAAGCATTTTACTAATCCTGGCCAAAAGTAAACTGTTTCGAAGGCAGAAACATAATCAAAAGACTCGTCAGAAAAGGGTATAGCAGATACATCTCCTTGAACTACATTACATTTCCCTTGTTTAATGGCGAGGGCGTTCAATTTTTGAGATTCTGCCACACTAACCTCAGAATAATCCATTCCTGTCACGTGGCCATTTCTACATCTATCAAGCCAGACCGCAATATTTGCTCCGCCGCCACAGCCGACGTCCAGAACTTCAGCATCAGACTTCGCGGAGATATTTGAGAATCCCCATTGCGATAATTTGGCGTGACCGCTGTTCATCATCTTCGTCATCAATTTTCCGCCGAAGCCTTGTGGCTTACGGGTATTTTCAAAAAATTTCATTACAGAATTCCTCCTCCACAAATTCCGGTTTGTTACTCTCATGATATCATTTTTTATCGATTAAGTATCCCTTTCAAATACTGCCCAGTATAAGATTTCTCAACCTCGCAGATTTCTTCTGGTGTCCCTGCTGCAACAACTGTTCCACCGCCTGATCCACCTTCTGGTCCCATATCGATAATATAATCCGCAGTCTTGATCACTTCCAGATTATGCTCGATCACAATCACAGTATTGCCACCTTCTGTCAGTCTTGCAAGGATATCCACCAGTTTGTGAACATCTGCAAAATGAAGTCCTGTCGTTGGCTCATCCAGGATATAGATGGTCTTTCCTGTACTTCGTTTGCTTAATTCTGCTGCCAGTTTGATCCTCTGTGCTTCTCCCCCTGATAATTCTGTGGATGGCTGCCCTAATCGAATGTATCCTAATCCAACATCTCTTAATGTCTCCATCTTACGGCTGATCGATGGAATATTAGAGAAGAAATCACAGGCTTCTTCCACTGTCATATTCAGAACATCATAAATACTCTTTCCCTTGTATTTAACTTCAAGTGTTTCTCTATTGTATCGTTTTCCATGACATACTTCACAAGGGACATACACATCTGGTAAAAAGTGCATCTCAATCTTGATGATACCATCTCCTGCACAGGCTTCGCATCGCCCGCCTTTCTTGTTGAAACTGAATCTTCCTTTATTGTATCCTTTTGCTTTTGCATCTTTTGTCATCGCAAACAGATCTCTGATCTGATCAAAAACTCCTGTGTAAGTTGCAGGATTGGATCTTGGTGTTCTTCCGATCGGTGACTGGTCAATCGCTATGATCTTATCTAACTGGTCAAATCCTTCGATGTCTTTGTGTAGTCCTGGTTTCGTCTTAGCCCTGTTTAGTTCTTTTGCCAGACGTTTGTATAAAATCTGATTGACTAAAGAACTCTTTCCTGATCCAGAGACTCCCGTTACACAAGTGAAAATTCCAAGTGGGATTTCTACATCAATATTCTTTAAATTATTCTCCTGTGCCCCGACTACTTTTAGGAATCCTGATGGTTTTCTTCTGACTTGTGGTACTGGGATCTTAATCTTTCCGCTTAAATAAGCTCCTGTGATAGACCTCTTATTCTTCATGATCTGTTTTGCAGTTCCCGTTGCAACAACTTCTCCACCATATTCTCCTGCTTTCGGTCCGATATCTACAATATAATCTGCTGCCAGCATCGTATCTTCATCATGCTCTACAACGATCAGTGTATTTCCTAAATCCCTTAGATTCTTAAGTGTACGAATCAGTTTGTCATTATCTCTCTGGTGAAGTCCGATACTTGGCTCATCTAAGATATAAGCTACTCCAACTAATCCAGAACCGATCTGTGTTGCCAGACGGATTCGCTGCGCTTCTCCACCAGATAATGTTCCAGTAGCCCTTGATAACGTCAGATAATCTAGTCCTACATCATTTAAGAATCCGATTCTTGCCTTAATCTCTTTTAAAACCTGTTCTCCGATCAGTTTCTGGCGTTCACTTAATTCCATCGTTTCTAAAAATGAAACCATTTCCCCGACTGACATATCACACATCTCGGCAATATTCTTATCTGCAACCGTTACCGCCAGTGATTCCTGCTTTAATCGCTGTCCATGACATTCATCGCAAGGTGTGATCGTCATAAATGTCTCGTATTCTGCTTTCATATTCTGAGATGCCTCACGATATCTTCTTCCAACATTCTTGATGATCCCTTCAAATGCCACATCATAGACACCTTCGCCTCTCTGTCCTTTATAATAGACTTTGACTTCTCTGCCACCAGTTCCATATAATAAAACGTCTTTTACTTCCTGTGGATAATCTTTAAATGGTGTTTCCAGATCAAAATGATATTCCCTTGCGAGTGCATCTAAGATTGCTCTTGTATAACTCTTCTTATCCGTTGATGACTGCCATCCAAAGACCTGGATCGCCCCTTCTGCAATACTTAACTTCTGGTCAGGGATCATTAAATCTACATCAAATTCCATCTTATATCCAAGTCCATGGCATACCGGACAAGCTCCAAATGGATTATTGAAAGAAAAGCTTCTTGGCTCTACTTCATCAATACTGATATCACAGTCAGGGCAGGAAAAACTCTGGCTGAAATTCAAGGTTTCTCCACCGATCACATCAACCATCATCAATCCATCGGCTAGATTTAAGGTTGTCTCGATAGAATCTGTTAATCGTTTTTCAATCCCAGGTTTGACCACTAAACGATCCACCACGATCTCAATGTTATGTTTCTTATTCTTCTCCATTGGAATGTCCTCTGACAGATCATAAACATTGCCATCGACTCTGACACGAACATATCCACTTTTCTTCGCATTCTGGAAAACCTTTGCATGTTCTCCTTTTCTTCCACGAACGATCGGTGCCAGAAGCTGAATCCTTGTACGTTCTTCTAACTGCATCAGACGGTCTACCATCTGATCTACGGTCTGCTTACTGATCGGTTTTCCACACTTTGGACAATGTGGGATTCCGACTCTTGCGTACAGTAATCGAAAATAATCATAAATCTCTGTCACAGTTCCTACTGTAGATCTTGGGTTTCTGTTTGTTGACTTCTGATCAATAGAAATCGCAGGAGATAATCCCTCAATGCTGTCTACATCCGGTTTCTCCATCTGTCCCAAGAACTGTCTTGCATAAGAAGATAACGATTCCATATATCTTCTCTGACCTTCTGCATAAATCGTATCAAATGCCAGAGAAGATTTTCCAGAACCACTCAGCCCTGTAAATACAACAAACTGGTTTCTCGGCACTTCCAGATCTATATTCTTTAAGTTATTTTCTCTCGCACCTTTGATGCGGATCATCTCTTTCTTCATTGATAAGCTCCTAATTCTAATCTATCATCAGTTTTAGTATTTCTTCTTTTAATCGTCATATTCCTGATATGCGATCTTGAATTCTTTTAATTCATCTCTAAGCTGTGCAGCCAATTCGAAGTTTAATTCTGCTGCTGCCTGATTCATCTTCTTACTTAACCGCTCAATCACTTCTTTTAATTCTTTCTTGGACATGGATTCCATATCTTTTTCATATCCACCTGTTTCCTCTTCATGTTCATCAGATATCTTGATCAGATCTCTGATATCTTTCTTGATCGTCTGTGGCGTAATTCCATGCTCTTTGTTATATTCATCCTGAATCTCACGTCTTCGTTCTGTCTCCGTAATCGCTGCATGCATGGAATCTGTCATATGATCTGCATACATAATAACATGTCCTTCACTGTTACGTGCTGCACGCCCGATCGTCTGCACAAGAGATGTCTCAGAACGCAAGAATCCCTCTTTATCTGCATCAAGAATTGCAACCAATGTAATCTCTGGAATATCCAGGCCTTCTCTTAACAAGTTGATTCCAACCAATACATCAAAAACTCCCATTCTCAAATCTCTCACGATCTCAATTCGCTCTAATGTATCAATATCTGAATGTAAATATTTTACCCGGATACCAACTTCACGCATATAATCGGTCAATTCTTCCGCCATTCGCTTGGTCAGTGTTGTGACAAGTACTTTATTGCCTTTGTCTGTCTCTTTATGAATCTCTCCTAACAGATCATCAATTTGTCCTTCCACCGGACGTACATCGATTGCTGGGTCTAGTAAACCTGTTGGTCTGATGATCTGTTCTGCCCTTAATAATTCATGCTCTTCTTCGTATTTACCAGGTGTTGCAGATACAAATAACATCTGATCGATCTTCTGTTCAAATTCACCAAATTCCAAAGGACGGTTATCTTTCGCAGAAGGCAAACGAAATCCAAAATCTACTAACGTTGACTTTCTGGACTGATCTCCTGCATACATTCCACCGATCTGTGGTACGGTGATATGCGACTCATCAATGATCATCAAAAAGTCATCCCCAAAGAAATCAATTAACGTACTTGGCGGCTGTCCTGGTTCTAATCCTGCTAAATGTCTGGAGTAGTTCTCAATCCCAGAACAAAATCCTGTTTCTCTTAACATTTCAATATCAAAATTCGTTCGCTCCGCAATTCTCTGTGCTTCGATCAGCTGATCATGTTCTTTAAAATATGTCACCTGCTCAGCAAGTTCTTCCTTGATTCCTTTGATCGCACGCTCAATCTGTTCCTGTGGTACAACATAATGTGATGCCGGGAAGATTGCCACGAAATTCAAGCTCCTCTTTACTTCACCTGTTAAAACATCAAATTCCACGATACGATCGATCTCATCTCCAAAAAATTCAACTCTGACTGCATCTTCAAATGTAGAAACCGGAAGGATCTCCAACACATCCCCCTTAACTCTGAAAGTACCTCTCTTAAAGTCAAGTTCGCTTCTTACATACTGAATATTGATCAGGTCATCGATCACCTCGTCTCTGTCCTTTATCATCCCTGGTCTCAAAGAGATCATCATCTCTGAATAGCTTTCTTTGCTACCAATTCCATAAATGCAGGAAACGCTAGATACAACGATCACATCTTTTCTCTCGATCAATGCTGCTGTCGCGCTATGTCGTAATTTATCAATCTCATCATTGACCGATGAATCCTTCTCTATATAAGTATCGGTAGATGGAACATAGGCCTCTGGCTGATAATAATCATAATAGGAGACAAAATATTCCACGGCGTTATGTGGAAAAAACGCCTTAAACTCACTATATAACTGTGCTGCTAACGTCTTATTATGTGCCAAGATCAATGTCGGTTTATTCAAATTCTGTATAATATTCGCCATTGTAAATGTCTTACCTGAACCAGTCACTCCAAGAAGCGTCTCAAACTGATTCCCATCTTGAAACCCTTTGGTCAGCTTCTCGATCGCCTGTGGCTGATCCCCAGTTGGCTCATATTCTGATACTAATTCAAAATGATCCATATAACTTCTCCCTTATGAAATATCTTTTATCTTTTCATCTATGCATGATTCTGACTGCTCCCACGGGCAAGCCCGTGGGGTTCTGATTGCCAAGTGTAGCTTGTAATCGTACACCATTTTCAGGCTTTGGAGTTACAAGTGTAAATCTGTTTGAATCAGGACTTTTATTACCAAGCAGTCCTACGACCACATTAGCGGTAAATTTCTGTCTTACGACAAGGAAGTACAGTCAATCTCCCTAACATTTAGTTGTTAAGCTACTTTAATTCCACTGTTTAGTATTTTGATATGATTAGCCTTAATCCATGCAATTAGGGCTTTTTCTTTGTCATAGCACCTGCCGAAATCTGTAATACATTTATCTTTGTCTATATCCTGCGTTCTGTAGTCGTAACAATAGAGCAAAAATGATGAATACCAATCTCTTTGTACCAATGTTCCGTCTCGAAGTCTGTAGAGCCTATCAGACAGCTTTTTCTTAATGTAGTCATCTGCCGTGTGGTCGTACTGGCTTGCTCTATAATTATTCGGAACTTCTATATATGCGCCGCCTGTGACTTTGAATTTCTTTTCAACAGTAGTTTGAAATCCAGACGGGCAACGATTCTTTATAGATTTTCCAAAGCGCTTTTTCTTATTAAATCTGCCTTTGCTATTAACAGTAGTCTTCTTAGCCCGTTTCATCAGCTTGCTTGCATTTTTAGGTTCTGTGACGAATGTATCTCCAAGACTTCGCAGATAGTTAGCATCTTCGTTTATTGCAATCTGTTTATTTACTGCATTTATACGGCATAATTCAGCGTGTTTGGCTTTCAGCTTCTTGTAACGATCAGAATATTTCCAAGTCTTTTTACCTTTCTTGATCGTGCCGTCAGGATTGTAATTCTGTGGATTGGTTGCCCGTCTACTCCTGTCCATAGCACGATAATATAAGCGTTCCTTGCGTTCAGAAGTCTGTATGCTGTTGCCACGCTCTGAAAGGTTCTTCAGTCCGACTTCAGTATCAGAAGTATAGGCAACTGTCTGCGTTCCTATATCAGCACCTATCATGCCTTTACCGTATTTATGTCTTGGATTGCCGGATCTATCATATTTAGGCTTAGCTTTGCCTTCTATTGTCAGATGCAGATATACTCTGTACTTACCTCTTATCAACCTTGGAACAAGAGTAGCATAGCAAGGTCTGTAAGTATCTATACAACAGGCTTCTTCTATAAGCGTATTGACAGCATCAGCATCCATCTTGTCAGGATTCTCAAGATAAGACAAAACGGCGTTAACTTCATCAGACTGAAACCTGTCGTTGACTTGAATCCCGAATTGCATCTTTCTAAGTTTGAATCGAAGTTTCCCATCCTCAACAAACATCGGAATACCACGATTTATCTGTTTTGCTCTGATACATGGTAATTCTCCGTATTTTGAGAAATGTGTGGTCTTACCGTTATCATAAAGGCATTTTTCCATACCTCGCCATATATCTTCGGCTTTTGTAAGAGCAAACACCGCATCTATACTATATTTCTTGCCTATAGGAATCATAGATGTCCTGCAGAGATCCCATGTAACATTATAAGATTTCTGCATATCATTGAGCTGATCAGCGAGAGCTTTACGTTTGTCCTTATCCTCAGTATTGCCGTACAGTTTTAGTAGTTTACGATATTTCTTGGTACGCATGAGCTGGTCGTAATTCTTTCTCATAAGACTAACAAGCTCGTTGCCAGCTTTGCGGATTTTATCAGAAAGAGCCACGACTTTCAGAACATCAGGATAAGGCATATCAGTTTCTACAACTAAGATATGCCTGTCAGAAAGTTTATGATATTGTTTCAGAAGTTTCTTGTATTCTTCGTCACTCATGATCTTTCTGTTCCTCGATGTATTTCTTTACTGTAGCTTCACTTATATGACCTACGGTAGATACAAAATATCCTCTTGACCATAATACTCCACAACGAGAGTAGAACTGTTTTAATTGTGGATATGCCTTGAACATTTCAATTGCACTGATACTTTTCAATGTTCTTCTGCATTATTACAGATCTTGTCAAATATATTGATACAGACCTGTTTTTCTTCTGTTAATCCACTTAAAACATTTTTTGCAAACTGTTTTTGTGCGTTATGTCCTGCTTCTATGATCAGTTCTGCCTTATCTAACAAAATAATTTCAATATGCTTTTTATTGTCTTTACTTTGTATTTTTTCAACAAGTCCTTTGTTTTCCAATTTCTTTAACGAAGTTGAAACATGGGATATTGTTGATTTTCTGATCTTTACTATTTCTGCTTTGTCAACCATTTATGACATTATACCCAGTGAAGTGAACTACATCGGTAATTGAATTACCGAGCATCAGATATATATGGCTTCGCCATACAGATTCTGGGTGCGTCCATGACACCTTTACTGCTACCTTTTTGAGGTTACACAGCTACTTTTATGATCAGGAATGAATTAAATTTTCCTTCATACACATAGTGTACCACATCTCCAAGAAAAGAACAAGTGTTCTATTTAAAAATTCAAAAAAGAGGAGACGTTAAAGTCTCCAATGTAACCTGTGGTTACGCGCTTTCATCTGCGGCAATTGAATTACCGAGGATTCCCGCTTTTTATCCTAAAAAATTTAGAAACATTCCCCACCGGGTGCACATTAAATAAAGAAACGCTAGTTTTAACAACTGTCTAAACTAGCGTTTCTTTATTTAAAACTTGTCTTATCGAAACTATTTAATCTTCTGACAAATTTCAATCACTTCTCCACAAGCACTTTCAATCTTGAAGCAGCGAGATCCTTTTTCCCAGAAGTTAAGGCTTGTCTCAATTCCGTCTGATACGATCTTATATCCGTTTGTTTTGCAATATTCATAATCTTTTTCAAGATCAGATGAGCGATATGCGATATGGTCGATTCTTGTTGTTGCACCTCCTGGAAGCTGGTCTCTCTGAGAGATTTCATACATTTTTCCATCCTGAGGATTTTCAAGGAAATATACATTTCTTCCGCCCATTCCAGGGAATTTTCCTGCAACTTTAAATCCTAATTCTTCCTGATACCATTTTGCGTTTAATTCTACATCAGAACAATGAAGTCCGATATGATCCATAGGTAAATTTAACATTTGTTTGACTCATTTTTTAGGTGATTTTATTGTTTTATAATACAGTTCTTTCTCCTGTCACGATCTCTTTTAAGCTGTCAACGATCTTGTCTGCGTCTTCCATCGTTGTTCCTGCTTTCAATGAGAATGAAACGGATTCTGCACTTTCAGCTTTACTTCTTCCGATTGCTGCAAGAATGTTAGAATTTGTTCCGATTCCTGCTTCAATTCCTTCTTCTTTCAAAGCTTTCTGTACAACTGCTGCAGATACATTTTTGATTCTGATATTTAAATGATTGGTGAGATGATGATCTTTGTGTCCATTCAATTCTACATCTTCAATCTCAGCAAAAATACGTTCACACATATGATTTCTGACTGGACGGATTTCTTCCATAAATGTTGTTGCCTTTGCTGCTAAACTTTCTGCCATATCTGACATCACTGTTAATGTTTCTTCGCTTAATGCAGTTTCTGACACATATTCTCCAGCTCCTGTGCTCTTTCTTACATATAAAAATCCTGCATTTTCAGGACCTCCAAAATAAGATGCATCTGCTGTCAGCAGATCAATATGACTTCTTTCTACATTGATCGGCATTTTTCCAAATGCAAATGCTGCATCTGTGTGGAAGATCACACCTTTCTCTGATGTCATTGTTCCGATTCCTGTAAATGGCTCAGAAGTTCCTGTCTGGCAGTTTGCTGCTGTCACTGAAATCAGTTCTGTGTTTTCTTTCAGTTCATTTTCGATCATTGCTACTTCTACACGGCCGGTTGTGATCGGATCTAAATATGTCACAACAGCATCTTTTCGTTCTAGTCTGGAACATTCATCCAATACTTCTGGATCTTCCATCGTCGTGATGATCACATGAGGACGTGCTTTTTTTGATGCTTTCACTACAGCTTTTAAAGCTTTTAAGTGTCCATCTGCTCTTCCTGATGTGAAATAAATCTCTTCCGGTGTTGCTCCAATGGATGCAGCGATCTTTTTACGTGCTTTGCTCTCGCAATTTTCCTTGCTCATCTTTGTTTTCCTCCTTTTATTTCTGTTTCGGATATTATAATCTTTAATAAACAGATTTTATCTTTATTATAGATATTATTTTCTGCTATTTCAAGATTTAATGCATAATCCGTAAATTTGCACAAAAAAAGTATAGAACTTTTGGTAATATGTTCTATACTTTCTTTTTTATATCTATCTTTACAATTCTTATTTCTTCTGTAAGATAGAAATCGCTTTGTTTAATTGTTCGTCAGCTTTTGTCTTCATGTTATCTTTTACTTCGATATCTGGCTTGATTCCTTTTTTATGAATGTTATGTCCTGCTGGTGTGTAATAAGATGAATAAGTCAGTTTCACATAAGATCCATCACCAACTTCAAAGAACCCCTGTACGATCCCTTTTCCAAATGTCGTCTCTCCAACCAGCGTTCCTGTTTTGTCGTCTTTGATCGCACCAGAAAGGATTTCTGCTGCACTCGCACTGTTACCATTAACTAATACACATAGCGGCATATCAAGCTGTTCATTCTTTGTGTCTTTGTAATATTTCTTATTACCATTCTTATCTTCCGTATAAACAATCGTTCCTTTTGGAAGAATCTGTCCTGCAATATCCACTACACTTGTCAGCAAACCACCAGGATTATCCCTAAGATCTATGATCAATTTCTTTGCACCTTGTTTCTTAAGACTTTTCAGTCCACTTCGGAACTGGCTGACTGTTACTTCATCAAATTCGGTAATCTGAAGATATCCGACTTTATCTTGTAACATCTTTGTTTCAACTGTTGGATTCTCAATCGATTGTCTTGTAAATGTATAAGTCTTCGATGTCTGGTTTCTTGTAAATGTTAATTTAACTTTCGTTCCTTCTGCACCTTTGATCTTCTTAACAATATCATCTAATGCATCCGATGTTTTTAATTTATAGTTTCCTACTTTTGTTAAAATATCCCCTTTTTTCAGTCCACTTCCGTCTGCCGGGCTTCCTTTCACTGGTTTCACAACTGTTATGATCCCTGTCTTTATATCCTGTGTAAGATATATTCCAACTCCATAATAAACACCACTTGTAGATTGTTCTAATTCCTTAAAATCATCCTCTGAATAATACGTGGAATAGACATCTCCCAGTCCTGCAACTAAACCTTTGTAGGTACAATCTTCCAACTCACTCTTCTTAACAGAACCTTTATAATATTTATCAATGATCTGTTCTATCCGATTAATCTTTCTTGCTGTCTGTAAGGTTGTACTTGGGATCGCATAGGCACGATAAAGAAAAAATCCTTCCACAATACATACGACAACAAGTAGTCCTACGAGTATTTTTGAAAACTTCTTCATGAAATTAGTTCCTTTCTATTTATGTAATGACGTTATAAGTAATTTTGAGGATTTACATAATTTCCATTCTTTTTCACAACAAAATGCAGATGTGCACCAGATACCATACCAGTTGCTCCGGATTTTGCTATCGTCTGTCCTCCTGACACTCTTGCCCCTGAGGATACTAGAAGTTTGGAGCAATGCAGATACATCGTTTCCAATCCATTTCCATGGCTGATCTTTAAATAATTGCCATTGTATGCATTATATCCAGCATCCACTACTGTACCAGAAGCTGCTGCTACGATCGTTGTTCCAGTTGAACATGGAATATCAATTCCAGCATGCAGTTTCCTGACTCCTGTAACTGGATGAATTCGATAGCCATACCCCGATGAAATACTATGGCAAGACGGTACCGGCCAGATGAGATTTCCTGACGAAACTGTTGTTGATGGTGACGATGTCGTTGTATTTTCTTTCTTGCTTTCGGTCGTAGCCTTTGATGTTGTATTCTTTGATGCCGTACTTCCTGTCATATTCTTTTCTGACTGTGCTTTCGATGTCGTATTGTCTGCATTACCGTCCTTCGCCGATGCAAGATCCATCTCTTCTTGTTGTTTTTCCTCTGCCTCAAACCATGCCAGTAACTCTTTATCAGATGCTAACTGTTTCTGGTAAGAAGCTAACTTAGATTTCTTCTTCGCAGCTGCCTGATCCAGTTTTTCTTTTTCTGTCTCTGCCTTAGCAGTCAAAGTCTTTGTATTTTGATAATCCTGTTTCAGACTCTTCGTTGCCATTCGGATCTTATCTTCCGTTGTCTGTAATTGCAGAAACATGTTACTGTCATATTTGGAGATCTTTGAAACATAATCAGCTCTTTTTAAGAACTCCTGAAAATTATTTGCTTCAAAAATGACTTCCATATATGCCATATTTCCATTTTCATATAGAAACTTAATGCGCTTACTCATGATCCTTGACTGATCTTCTTTGGATGTCTTTGCCTCTTTTAATTCCTGTTGTGTCTTCTTTAACTGTTTCTGTACAGAAATAAGCTTCTCTTGACATGCCTCATACGCATCATTGCTCTTTATCATTTTCTCATCAAGATCTTTGATCTCCTGCTGCATCTTGCGGCTTTGTTCTTCTAATTTCTTTGTTTCCTGCTTTACCTGTTGTTTTTTGGCTGCAGCAAACACTGTCGTCATAGGCAGATTAGAAGCGATCATGGCTGATATTAACATCATAATGATCCCCGCCTGATATCTTCTTTTCATGAGTTCCCCTTCCTAGACTTTTAAATACTTGCGGATCGTGATAGAACTTCCAAGCAATCCAATCACGATTCCTACCAACAATGCTAACGGAAGTAAGTATAACATAATCTGCTGGATCGGTACAAATTTCATAAAGACTGTAACAACATGAAACTTATCATTCATCCAGTTGATAATCCCTTCATATCCTGCAAAAATAATCGCTGTTGGAATCAATGATCCCAAAATTCCTATGATCATTCCTTCTGCCTGAAATGGTGCTTTAATAAATCCATTCGCCGCACCGATCAGCTTCATAATTGAAATTTCCTCTTCTCTGACTGCAACTCCAATAGACACTGTATTGCTCACGAGGAAAATAGAAACTGCCATTAAAATCAGAATGATCCCACCTGCAAGATACGTTCCCATTGTATTGATCTTCGTCATACCTTCCGCCGCTCCTTCAGAATAACGGACTTTCCTAACACCATCAATGGTCTCTAAATGTGATACTACCTGTTTGTATGATTTTACTTCTTTTAATGTGATCTCATAGGAATCTGATTCTTTTAGCGGATTGTTCCCTTCGAATCCTTCAAGAAGCTCTTCATTTCCTTGAAATACATCCTTCTTATAGCTTTCCCATGCTTCTTCAGCAGATACATACCGCATCGTGGCAATATCTTCTTTTTTCTTTATTTCTTCCCCAATCTGATCTTTTCTTTCTGCAGAGATACCTGGTTCAAAAAAAACAGAAATTCCTACAGACTGTTCCATCTGCTGCATCGTTGACCTTACATTCAATGCTACAGATAAAAATGTTCCTAACAAAAAGACACAAGCAATGATCGTTCCCAGTGATGCTAATGAAAACATCTTATTCCTGAAAATATTCCTTGTGCCCTCTTTGATTCCATACAAAAATCTTCTAAATATCATAGGACCCCCTTATCTCATCCTGTTCTATATGTCCATCTTCGATCAAGATCACTCGTTTGCCCATCTCATTGACCAACTCTTTGTTGTGCGTAACAACTAAAACTGTTGTCCCACTCTTATTGATCTCTGAGAGAAGCTCCATGATCCCTTTGGCTGTCACAGGGTCCAGATTCCCAGTTGGCTCATCAGCCAGTAATAATACTGGGTGGTTTACCAAAGCTCTTGCGATGGCCACTCTCTGCTGTTCTCCTCCTGACAATTCATTCGGAAAAGCATTCATGCGGTCTTTCAGCCCCACCATCTCAAGCATATTCTCAACCTGACGCTTAATATATCGGTGTGGTACTTCCACAACTTGCTGTGCAAATGCTACATTCTCAAAGATCGTCCGGTCTTTCAGCAGACGGAAATCCTGAAATACCATTCCCATCTGCCTGCGGAACTTCGGCAGATTCCTCTGTGTCAGTTTCTTATAATCTTGACCGTTTACTATGATCTGTCCACTTGTCACATCAAGTTCTTTCTGTAAAAGCTTCATCAGGGTTGTCTTCCCTGATCCGCTCTTACCTACGATGAAAACAAATTCGCCTTTCGCAATGTCTAATGAGACATCCTCAAGTCCTATATTCCCTTTATTATATTCTTTCGTTACATTTTTTAATGTGATCATCATATTCTAGTCCATTGTATCCATATGTTTCATATATTTTACTACCATCAGTGCAATTTTAAATGCGATTGCATCTTCAAAATTCCTCAGATCCAGATTCGTATTCTTCTGAATCTTATCCAGACGGTATACGAGTGTATTTCTATGAATAAACAACTGTCTGGATGTTTCTGACACATTCAGATTATTCTCAAAGAATTTATCAATCGTTGCCAGTGTTTCTTCATCAATGGAGTCTGGAGAATAATCTCCAAACACTTCACGGATAAACATCTTACATAATGGAAGTGGAAGTTGATAGATCAGTCGTCCAATTCCTAACTGATTGTATGCGATCACACTCGCATCCTCATAGAAGATCTTGCTGACTTCCAATGCGATCTGTGCCTCTTTATAAGATCTTGATACATCTTTGATCGTCTCTGCAACATTACCGATCGCAATCTTGGCATCTTTGATCCCATATTCATTCAGCCCTTCTTTAATCTCTTTTGCATGCTGAATAAACTGTGCCTGTCCTTCATCCCCATTCACTGGTGTTACATAAACGATACTCTTCTCGTCCACTGCCGTAATAAAATCTGAATCTGCTCCGCTTTCAACCTCTTTCGTAGCTTCTAACAGATTCTGATCCTTCTCGTATTCTGCCTGAATCAAAAATGCAACTCTTCTCTGTTCCACTTCAATATGCAGCTTCTTTGAGCGGTTATAAATGTCAACCAATAATAAGTTATCTCTCAACAAATTCTTTACAAAGTTCTCTTTATCCAGTCTCTCCTTATATGCAGTCAAAAGATTCTGTATCTGCATCACTGCAAGCTTTCCGACCGTATATGCATTCTCGCTCATTCCAGTAGCCAGAAGTATATATTCCAGTCTCTGATCATCAAAAATCTTAAAATATTGAAAACCGTCGATCACCTGGCTCTCTGCCATAGAATCTGCAAATTCTTCCGCATGTTGTGCTAATGCATCGGTTATCTCCATTGTTGTTACAACTATACGTCCTGACAGATCTAAAATACACAGATCGATCCCGGTTACTTCCTTCATTCCATTAATTGTCTCTTGTAATATCTGATTTGAAATCATCCTTTATCAACCTTTCATATTTGCCGTTCAACCTTTTCTTTTACTATACAGCATTTTAAACAAAAAAAAAAGAAAAATTTAGTGATTTTTTTATATCATTGTCTATTTTATACAAATATCTAGCAGAAAATCTTTATTTCATTGACCATAAATATCTCTTTTTAGCCGTAACCCCTTCATATAACAAAGAAAAACATCTCAATCGTTCCTGAGATGTTTTTCGTGATATTTTATGATAATATTTATGAATGTATTTTAAATCTCGTCTTCTGATCCAACAATTATACAAATTCTTGCACCGCTGTCAACACTTCCAACTTCATATTCTGGATTCTTAAAATAACTTTTCAGATCCTGTCCTAAATCTTTACTTTCTACTATGATCTTTGTATGTGTTAAAACACCCTGTCTGTTTGTTCTTACAGATCCTACACTGTATCCGTCACTTGACAGTTTATCTTTCCATCTTCCTGCAAGTCCTGAGATTCTTGTTGAATTCTGAATCTCGATCGTTATATTCTTTGAAGAAGATGCTGAACTATCAGATTTGGTTGTTGTTGACTTTGCTTCTGTTGTGCTCAATGCCGAACTTAAGTCTCCTTCTTCTGATAACATCTCATCAAAGACTCTCTTGGCTTCTTCTGTATCTAATTCATACTTTCCATTGGATTCTGTTCCATCTAACACTTTGAAATTTAAGTTCTTATCCTTAATTCCATGCATTCTCTCAAGACTTGTCGCTGCTTCTTCATAAGAAGCATCTGTCTTCACCGCATCAAAATAATTCTGTGCATATTCACGATATTCGGATAATGTCTTATCATTCAATGCAGATGCAACTGCCACGCAGATCTCTCCTGTAATTTCTGCCTGCTTGCTCTTATCTGTAAAAATATCACTCTCACTTAATAATGAATAGATTGCTGTTCCATTCAGGCTGTTCTCCCCAGCACTTAATGTTACATATTTATCTGTAGAATCTGTATAAGCCATTGCTTCATCAAATTCTATTTTGACATCTCCTGCCTGATTCATCAGTTTCACAAACTTCTTATGTGATATCAGTTCATAGGAATTAATAGAAATTCCCAGTGTCTTCTCAACCTGCTGTCTTAACAACTTTCCATTCTTTCTTGTTGCTTTGATCACATCTGCAACCGTCGCTTTGCTAACGCTAGTTCCCAGTGTCTGTTCGACTGCCTGTTTTCCCTTCTTCGTCAATGTAAGATTCATATCTTGTCTAAGTGGTACAAAAATCATCTCCTGATTCTTGTTATGATATATTCGAATCACAATGGAATTTCCTGTCTGGATCATTCCAACGTCTACTCTTTCTTTGCTTTCTTCTTTTAACTGCTTTGCGATTTCTGCTTTCTTGTCTTTCTTTAATTTATCTGAAAAATATGTCTTAAATCCAAAAAAGCTTGCAACTCCACCGATGGCTGTCACCAGTATCACTGCAAGAATCCTGGCAAATATGGCTTTGACACCTAATTTATTTTTCTTCTTCTCTGCCATGTTCCTGCTCCTTCCGTTTCTAAACTTTGTTTAGTATAACAAATTATTCGATTTATTTCAACAATCCTCTATGTTATAATTCTGTATAATCGCCTTAATATTTTCTTAATCTGCAACATTTCTCATCGTTGATCAGATCGATCATATCAAGTGCTAAGAAATTTTATAAGATTTACGAGGTATTTTCTATGAAAACAGTACTCATAACTGGCAGTTCCAGAGGAATCGGACGTGAAACTGCCATATATTTTGCACAACAAGGATGGAACGTGATCATCCATGGCTTCCGCCATCCTGAAAAACTAGAATCCCTAAAAAATGAAATTCTTGAAGAGAACGTGTCTTGCTTATCTTTTTGTGGAGATATCAGTGATCCTTCTTTTGTAGACGAAATGATCAAACAGTCCCTCCTTACTTTTTCTAAGATCGACTGTCTTGTAAATAATGCCGGAATCTCTCTGGTGGGATTATTTACAGATGCAACGGTAGATGATTGGAATCTGATGATCAACACAAATTTAACTTCTGTTTTTACAACCTGTAAAAATATCGTTCCCCATATGCTTCATCACCATGAGGGAAAGATCATCAATATTTCTTCCATCTGGGGAGATGCCGGCGCTTCCTGTGAGGTTTTATATTCTACAACAAAAGGTGGTATCAATGCTTTTACAAAGGCTCTGGCAAAAGAGGTTGCTGCAAGCAATATTCAGGTAAATGCGATCGCTTTTGGGATGATCGATACGGAGATGAATGCGGAGTTTGATGAAGAAGATCTTGCCTTGATCAAAGAAGAAATCCCTGCGGACTATATTGCCAGTCCAAAAGAAGCGGCACAGATGGTTTATCATGTGGCAACGTCCCCTGCTTATATGACAGGACAGGTTATTACATTCTCTGGGGGATGGTATTAAATTCTAATTTGTATAACGGAAATGTATCGAGTATTCATAAAAACATAAAAAAGATAGAGGTACGAAAAACGAATTCCATTGACGGATTTTTTGCAAAACGCTGATCCGCCAACACTCCTGCACAACTCACTGCGTTCAAACAGTGCCCGTGTTGGCTGCGATTTTGCAAAAAATCCTATGGAATCCTATCATTTCGTACCTCTATCTTTTTTTATGTTTTTATGAATACCTGAAGACATTCTCGTATAAAATTAAGAATTTTCAAACGGAAGGGTGTGTATGTTAAATGTTATTGGTTTTCAATTTATGTAGTGGCAGACAGATGTTTATTATATTCTAAAACAGCTCGCTAAATCGGTGTTGTTTAAGCCCTTTTATCTTCAGTTAGCGAATGCAAAACTTATCAACCAGTATCGTTTAACATACACACCCTGTAGTGATTTGAATAGCGTTCCGTTGTATGAGATAGAAATAAGATAAGAACAAATATTTATAATATATCGGTGGCAACGATTAGCAGATTTTAAGAGCGTTTTTTACAAATCGCTGATCCGCGCCTGTTCCTTTGATAACTTCCTCGCTGCGAGCCAAAATGCCCGCAGCTACGGTCAAACAATCAACCACAGGGCGCTGCGAATTTGTAAAAAACGCACTTAAAATCTGCTAATCGTTGCCACCGATATATTATAAATATTTGTTCTTATCTTATTTCTATCTCATACATGAAACACTATTACAAATCACAATTTCATGCTTAACTGTATCCGTTTTTTATCTATATCCACACTGACAACTACAACGTCCACAACATCTCCAACACTAACTACTTCTAATGGATGTTTGATAAATCGATCTGCCATCTGTGAAATGTGTACTAGTCCATCCTGATGTACTCCAATATCTACAAATGCTCCAAAATCGATGACATTACGAACTGTTCCTTTTAATTTCATTCCTGGTTTCAGATCTTTCATTTCTAATACATCTGTTCTTAAGATTGGTTTTGGAAGATCTTCTCGTGGATCTCGTCCTGGCTTTTCCAGTTCTTTTACGATATCTTTCAACGTGATCTCTCCGATTCCAAGTTCTTCGGATAATTTCTTGTAATCTGTAATCTTACTGCTGATTCCTTTGAATCCTTCTTTGGATAGTTCTTTTGTTGAATATCCTAGGTTCTTTAGTAACATTCCTGTTTCTTTGTATGTCTCTGGATGTACTCCTGTTGCATCGAGTGGCTCATCACCTCCAGATACTCTTAGGAATCCTGCGCATTGTTCAAAGGCTTTGGGTCCTAGTTTAGCTACTTTTAATAGCTGTTTTCTGTTCCTGAACGTTCCATTTTCTTCACGGTAGGCTACGATATTTTTTGCTACAGTCTTGGACACACCGGATACATATTCTAAAAGAGATGCTGAAGCTGTATTTAGGTCAACTCCGACTTTATTTACTGTTGCTTCAACGACTCCACCTAAAGCTTCGGTAAGCTGTTTTTGGTTCATATCGTGCTGATACTGTCCGACTCCAATGGCTTTTGGTTCAATCTTTACTAATTCTGCCAGTGGATCTTGTACTCGTCTTGCGATGGATGTCGCACTTCTTTGTCCTACATCGAAATTTGGAAATTCCTCGGTCGCAAGTTTACTTGCTGAGTATACAGACGCCCCTGCTTCATTTGTAATCACATACTGTACTGGTTCTTTGATCTCTTTTAACATATCAACAACGATCTGTTCAGATTCTCTGGATGCTGTTCCATTTCCAATTGAGATCAGTGTGATTCCATATTTCTTGATGAGTGCCTTGACAACTTTTTTGGCCTCTTCCACTTTATTCTGTGGTGCTGTCGGATAAATGACGACTGTATCTAATACTTTTCCTGTTGCATCAACCACTGCTAATTTGCATCCAGTACGAAATGCAGGGTCCCATCCAAGGACGACCTGTCCTGCGATCGGTGGCTGCATAAGAAGTTGTGCTAAGTTCTTTCCAAAGACTTTGATCGCTTCTGTACTTGCATTTTCAGTCAGTTCATTTCTGATATCACGTTCGATCGATGGTGCGATCAAACGTTTATAGCTGTCTTCAATCGCTGCAAATAAGGCTTTTGTTGTATTGGGATTCTTCCTTGTTATGATCTTCCTTGCAAGATATGATGCGATCTTTTGCATGTCTGGCTCAATCTTTACCTGAAGAATTCCCTCTTTTTCTCCGCGATTGATCGCAAGAATACGGTATCCTGCAATCTTTTCAATCGGTTCTTCAAAATCATAATACATCTCAAATACAGAAGATTCTTCTGGTTTCTTCGCTGAGGATGTGATTTTTCCGTGATTCCATGTTGCCTTACGGATCCATGTACGGTATTCCGCATCATCTGCAATGCGCTCTGCGATAATATCATTTGCACCTTTTAATGCATCTTCTACTGTCTTTACATCTTTTTCTTCATTGATAAATGCTTCGGCTTCTTTCTCTAATGTCTCTTTTGTCATTTGTAAAAGAATCAGATTAGCTAACGGCTCTAACCCCTTTTCCTTTGCGATCATAGCTCTGGTACGTTTTTTCTGCTTATATGGACGGTACAAATCTTCCACTGCTACCAGTGTCTTCGCTTCTTCAATCTGCTTTGCCAGTTCCTTTGTAAGTTTACCTTGTTCTTCGATATTTTTCTTGATCGCTTCTTTGCGCTCTTCTAAATTTCTTAAATATAATAATCTCTCATGGAAATTACGAAGTGTCTCGTCATCTAATGATCCTGTCATTTCTTTTCGGTATCTGGCAATGAAGGGAATCGTGTTACCTTCATCGATCAGTTTGATCGTTGTCTCTACCTGTCCTCGTCTGATTCCTAGTTCTTCTTGTAAAATCTTAATAATATCCATATCTTCACCTTATAAATCTACTTCGATTGTCTGTCCTTTTGGTACGAACTGGCGATATTTAACTCCTGCCATATCAAACATCTTCTTTGATGCCTTTGTCGTATCACTGCCTGCATATTTATCCTGCATATAGATAACTTCTTTCATACCGCTTTGAATGATAGCTTTTGCACATTCATTGCACGGAAATAATGTTACATAAACACGCGCTCCGTCAAGTGAGCCTCCACCATAGTTCAAAATGGCATTTAATTCTGCGTGACATACATAAAAATATTTGGTATGAAGAGGATCTCCTTCTCTCTCCCAAGGCATATCATCATCGTTGCATCCTATTGGCATTCCGTTATAACCAACTGACAAAATCTTATTATGATCATTTACAAGGCAAGCCCCTACCTGTGTATGATCATCTTTACTTCTCTGGGCAGATAGAATGGCAATCCCCATAAAATACTGATCCCAGGAGATATAATCTTTACGTTTCATTGTACATATTCCTTTCTGAATCTTTGTAGATATATTTTGTCATGTTTCTACGATATCGTCAACTTTTGATTTGTAGGTAGTGTTGCATGTATGAGTCAGAAAGAAGATAAGAAGAAATATTTATAAGAAAAAAGGGATGACACTCCGCATTTTTGAAAGCTTTTTTTACAAATCGCTGATTCGCGCCTGTTCCTTCGATAACTCACTTGCTGCGAGCCAAAATGCCCGCAGCTACGTTCAGACAATCGACCACAGGGCGCTGCGAATTTGTAAAAAATGCATTCAAAAAGTGCTCATGTTGTCACCCTTTTTTCTTATAAATATTTCTTCTTATCTTCTTTCTGACTCATACAACGAAACACTATTCAAACCACTACACAGTGTGTATGTTAAACGGTATTGGTTGATGATTTTTGTATTCATTGACGGAAGATGAAAAAAACTTACGAACACCGATTTGTTGGGATGTTTAAGAGTATAATAAACACTTATCTTCTGTCTTGAAAAAACTAATTTACATCCAAGATCATTCTCCATACACATTCGGTAGTGGTTTCGATTACGTAAATTATTTAAATATTATAAAAAGGGTTATCTGTCTGAGACCGTAGGAACACGCCTGCACTTAGTGAGTGGATGGTCGTTAGACCATTCAGGAGCTTAGTACAGCTGCGTGTGAGTCGAGCGAGAGCGCGTCGCAGACAGATAACCCTTTTTATAATATTCCACCAATAATTTCCGTCATCAAACCAGCAAATTAAAATTTACATCTCAAATTCTTCATGTGCTGCATTCATTGCTTTCACCATATCTTCCTGGTTTACAAGCACTGTAACACGAATCTCAGATGTAGAGATCATTCGAATGTTTACATCTGCTTTATATAAAGCGTTAAACATACGAGCTGCCATTCCATAGTGGTTTAATAATCCTTTTCCGATAATTGATACTTTGGCAACTTCTTTGCTTGCTTTGATCTCTTCATAATAGCTGTCTGGAAGGTAATCTTCTAATGCTTTAACTGCGATATCTAATTCTTCTTCTTTGACTGTGAAGGAGATATCTTTCTTGTCATTATGTCCAACTGACTGCAAGATCATATCTACGTTTACATTTTTCTTTGCTAATACATTGAAGATCTTGAATGCCATACCTGGTGTATCTTCGATTCCCATAACTGCAATTCTTGCTGCATCATCATCTCCTGCTACACCGCTGATCTCGTTGTCTCTTGATTTTACGCTTTCTTTTACGACAGTTCCTTCTTCTGTTGTAAGACTTGATCTAACAACTAAGGCAACTCCATGTTTCTTAGCAAGTTCTACAGAACGATTATGAAGTACTCCTGCTCCGAGTGTTGCCATTTCTAACATCTCATCATATGTGATCTCATTTAATTTTTTAGCCTCTGATACTTTTCTTGGGTCTGCTGTATAGACTCCGTCTACGTCTGTATAAATCTCACATGCATCTGCGTGTAACGCTGCTGCCAGTGCTACAGCTGTTGTATCAGATCCACCACGTCCAAGTGTTGTGTAGTTATCGAACTGGTCAACTCCCTGGAATCCTGTAACGATTACGATCTTTCTCTGTTCTAATTCATTCATGATACGGTCTGTATCAATTCTTTTGATTCTTGCATTGCTGTATACAGAAGTTGTATGCATTGCTACCTGGAATGCATTTAGGGAAACAGCAGGAACTCCAAGAGAATCCATTGCCATTGCCATTAATGATACAGAAGTCTGTTCTCCTGTTGTTAATAACATATCCATCTCTCTTCTGGATGGATTAGGATTGATCTCTTTTGCTTTTGCGATCAGTTCATCTGTCATCTTACCCATTGCTGATAAGACAACAACAACATCATTTCCTTTTTTATAATCTTCAATACATCTTTTTGCAACGTTCATGATACGATCTTTATTTCCTACAGAAGTACCACCAAATTTCTTAACTACTAGCATCTTGTGCCTCCTAAAATTATTTCTCTTATTTTTGTAATAACCGATTCATTAAATCATAAGCGTGAGAAATGACAATTCCTGTCTCTCTCGCTGCTTCTTCGCTGTACTCTTCCTGACCTTCATAATCTTTCGTGCTGTCATAGATCATAAATGGTATCGGTTCTTTGGAATGGGTACGGATCGCAATTGGTGTCGGATGATCCGGTCCGATCAGAATTCTAAAATCCTCTCCAGCTTTCTCAAGTTCTTCTTTGACAACCTTCACAACTTCTTTATCAAGATGTTCGATTGCTTTGATCTTATTCTCAAGACTTCCCTGATGACCCATCTCATCAGGTGCCTCTACATGAATATAAGCGAAATCATCATTTTTTTCAAGTAGTGCTTCAACTGCTGCCATCGCTTTCCCATGATAATTCGTGTCAAGACCGCCATTGGCACCCTCTACATCAAGATTTCTCATGTTTGCTCCAACTGCGATTCCTTTTAACAGATCGACGGCAGATACCATAGCTCCATTCATTCCAGTCTTCTCTTTAAAATCGTCCAGTGCCGGTTTCGTCCCTGCTCCCCAGAACCAGATGCTGTTTGCTTTATTCAAGCCTTTCTCAGCTCTTGCTTCATTGATCGGATGATGATTTAAGATATCAAAACTCTTTTCCATCATCTCTTTTAGCTTCTCCTGCTTTGGAAGATACTGCCCGATCTTCTGTCCTAAAACATCATGAGGTGGTACAAGTTCGACTACTTCTCCATGATCCCAGATCGTTAAATGGCGGTAGCTGACTCCCGGATAAAATTTATATTCATCATCTTCTAATTCTTTTCTCACAGCTTCGATCAGGATCGCTGCTTCCTCAGAAGTGATCTCTCCTGCGCTGTGGTCGATGATCGTCTTATCTTCATAATCTTCGTCTTCAGATACGGTTACAACGTTACATCTAAGTGCAATATCTGTATCTTTCATATCAACACCAATGCTTAATGCCTCAAGGGGTGATCTTCCGGAATAATAAACCTGTGGGTCATATCCTAACATAGAAAGATTGGCTACATCACTTCCTGCTGGTAAATTGGATGGTACTGTATAAGCGATTCCCTGTTCGGAAACTTTCGCCATCTCATCCATCACTGGTTTGTCTGCTAACTGAAGTGGTGTCTTCCCACCTGCTGCTTCGATTGGCTCGTCAGCCATTCCATCTCCTAAAACAATAACGTATTTCATTCTGTCCTCCAAAAATGTGTCATGTATATTTATACATCTATTCCATTGCAATTATTTTTACATAAGATACATCTTCTATCTTCTCAACATCCTGAATCATAGCCGAGACATCCGTCTCGCTGTCTTCGATGTCAACACTGACTGTTAAGAGTCCCTTTCCATTAATTGGAATACTCTGGTGGATCGTCAGGATATTTGCCTTATAAAGTGCAAAAATGTTAAGGATCGAGGCCATAACGCCAGGCTGGTCATCGACTTCGATCACGAATGTGATACTACGTCCTTTCTTACCAGCATAAAATGGGAAAATATCATCCTTATACTTATAATAAGAACTTCGACTGATTCCCACCTTCTCTGTAGCTTCTAATACAGAAACTGCTCTCTTTGAATCTAACAGTTTCTGGACCTCTAACACCTTTAACAACACTTCTGGAACTGCTTTCTTTTTAATTACATAATAGTTGGTTTCTTTCATGTCTGGTTCCTTTTGTTTTCCTGTGGTGTACAGTTGTCTTTGCACAAAATACTACCACAGATATTTTTATGATGCAATAGAAAATTTGGTTTTAAAATAAATACATGATCTGACCGGAAGTTTTCTGTTTAATTTTCTTCCTTCTTACTGTTGTTATCCCATGCAAGATAGGCATTCATAAATCCATCCAGATCCCCATCTAATACAGCGCTTGGATTTCCGCTTTCAAAGTTTGTTCTGTGATCTTTTACCATTGTATAAGGCTGCAGGACATAGGATCTAATCTGGTTTCCCCATCCATTATCCCCAACATCACCTCGGATATCTGATAATTTTTCCAAATGTTGCTGCTGTTTTAACAGATACAGTTTTGTCTTTAACATCTTCATTGCCTGATCTTTGTTCTTGTGCTGTGAACGCTCATTCTGGCACTGTACAACGATTCCTGTTGGTAAATGCGTAATACGGATTGCGGAATCTGTTTTGTTGATATGCTGTCCACCAGCTCCACTTGCACGATATGTGTCGATCCGGATATCTTCATCTGCAATCTCAACTTCTATATCATCTTTGATATCTGGCATTACATCACAGGATGCAAACGATGTCTGTCGTTTTCCTGCTGCATTGAATGGAGAAATTCGGACAAGACGGTGAACACCTTTTTCAGATCGTAAATATCCATAAGCATTCATTCCCGTGATCTTCACAGTAACAGATTTGATCCCTGCTTCATCCCCATCAAGATAATCAAGAACTTCTGTTCCATAACCTTTCTTTCCTGCCCATCTTGTGAACATACGGTATAGCATTCCTGCCCAGTCGCAAGACTCTGTTCCACCTGCCCCTGCATGTAGTGTAAGAATTGCATCATCCTTATCATATTCACCTGTTAGCAGTGTTGAAATACGTAATTCCTCATATGTTTTTTCAAATTCATCCATCAAAGCAGTGGCTTCTTCGATCAGATCGGCATCTTCATCTTCTTCTGCCATATCGATCAAAGTCTCGATATCTTCATATTTTGTTTTCAGATCATCATATTCTTCCACGACACCTTTCAGGCTTTTGACTTCTTTCATAACATTCTGGGATTCCTCAACATTATCCCAGAATCCTGGTTCTTCCATATTCAGTTCTAATTGATCAATTCTCTCTTTTTTTGCTTCTAACGCAAGGGAACCACTAAGATCTTCTAGTGGTTCCTGAAAAGAGTTTAATTTATATTTTAATTGTTCTGCTTCAATCATTGATAAAAAACTCCTTATTTATTCCTTCCGCAGCAGTTCTTATACTTCTTACCACTTCCACATGGGCAAGGATCATTTCTGCCGACTTTTGCTCCTTTTCTTACATAAGGCTTCTTCTCAACTTCTGCATCTTTGTTTGTTCCAGTGATCTTTGGAGCTTCTTCTCTCTCGATCTTCTGCTCAACCTGTACGTGGAACAGTGCACCTGTTGTCTCTTCCTGAATTGCCTTTGTCATATCATTGAACATCTCAAATCCAGCCATACGGTATTCAACAACTGGATCTCTCTGTCCATATGCCTGAAGACCAATTCCTTCTCTTAATTGATCCATATCATCAATATGATCCATCCACTTGCGGTCGATGACTTTCAGTAAGATAATACGTTCAATCTCACGAAGATCAAAGTCTTCGAATTCTTTTTCTTTCTGTTCATATAATGCAACTGTTTCTTCCTGTAATCTTGCTACCAGATCATCAACTTTACCAGAAGATTTCTCTGCATCTGTTAATACGATCTTATTCAGTGGTACAATTGGAAGCAACTCTGCATTCAGTGCTGCCAGATCCCACTCTTCTGGTGGAAGCTCATCACTGATCACCTGATATACATGATTTGCAACTGTTTCTTTCATCATGCCTAAAACAGATTCTTTCATGTCATCTCCGTCAAGAACACGGCGGCGTTCTTTGTACATAACTTCTCTCTGTTCATTGTTGACTCTATCATAATCTAACAGATTCTTACGAATACCAAAGTTGTTATTCTCAATCTTCTTCTGTGCTTTCTCGATCGTCTTGCTGATCGTCTTATGCTGGATTTCTTCTCCTTCTGGAATTCCCAATGCATTGTATATACTGATCATTCTTTCAGATCCAAACAATCTCATCAGATCATCTTCCAGTGATAAATAGAACTTAGATTCACCTGGATCTCCCTGACGTCCAGCACGACCACGTAACTGGTTATCGATACGTCTGGATTCATGACGTTCTGTACCGATGATCTTTAATCCGCCAAGTTCTGCAACACCATCTTCCAGCACGATGTCAGTACCACGACCAGCCATGTTCGTAGCGATCGTTACGGCACCGATCTCACCTGCGTGAGAGATGATCTCTGCTTCTTTCTCGTGGAATTTCGCATTCAGTACGTTGTGTTTGATTCCACGTTTCTTAAGCATTGCACTTAATTCTTCAGACATCTCGATGGTGATCGTACCAACTAAAACAGGCTGTCCTTTTGCATGAGATTCAATGATATCTTCGACAACAGCATTCATCTTCTCACGTTTTGTCTTGTAGATCGCATCATCATGATCGATTCTCTGAACTGGTTTGTTTGTTGGAATCACAACAACGTCCATTCCATAAATCTCTCTAAATTCCTGTTCTTCTGTAAGTGCAGTACCTGTCATACCTGCTTTCTTGTCATATTTATTGAAGAAGTTCTGGAACGTAATCGTTGCAAGAGTTTTGGATTCTCTCTTGACCTTTACATTTTCCTTCGCTTCGATTGCCTGATGCAGACCATCAGAATAACGTCTTCCTGGCATGATACGTCCTGTAAATTCATCGACGATCAATACTTCATCATCTTTTACTACATAGTCTTTGTCTTTAAACATTAAGTTATGTGCACGAAGTGCTAAGATGATATTATGCTGGATCGCAAGGTTCTCTGGATCTGCAAGATTCTCGATATGGAAGAATTTCTCGACTTTCTTCACGCCATCTGCAGTCAGCATGATCTGTTTATCTTTTTCATTGACAAGGAAATCTCCATCTTCTTCGATATCCTCGTTCATTAAGATATCCATCTTGGATAATTCACCATCAGAACTTCCTCGTTCCATCTGGCGGGCTAAGATATCACATGCACGGTACAATTCTGTAGACTTACCACTTTCACCGGAAATAATCAGTGGTGTTCTTGCCTCATCAATCAGTACGGAATCGACCTCATCGACGATCGCATAGTGAAGATCTCTCTGTACAAGATCTTCTTTCTCAATGACCATGTTATCTCTTAAGTAGTCAAATCCTAATTCATTGTTTGTAATATAAGTAATATCACAGTTATATGCTTCACGACGTTCATCATTCTCCATATCATTTGTAACAACACCCACAGTTAATCCAAGAAAATTATGAACTTTTCCCATCCACTCGGCATCTCGAGTTGCCAGATAATCATTGACTGTTACGATATGAACGCCCTTTTCTTCCAGCGCATTTAAATATGCAGGTAACGTGGATACTAAAGTTTTACCTTCACCAGTTCTCATCTCTGCGATACGTCCCTGATGCAGGATGATACCACCGATCAGCTGTACACGGTAATGTTTTAAACCGATCGCACGGCTACTGGCTTCTCTTACTGTTGCATATGCTTCTGGTAACAGATCATCTAATGTCTCTCCATTTGCAAGTCTTTCTTTAAATTCAACAGTCTTATGTCTTAGTTCCTCATCTGACAATTTCTGCATGGACTCATCGAGTGCTTCGATCTTGTCAACTGTCTTGCTGATTCGTTTTAGTTCCTTATCACTGTGAGAACCAAATACTTTATCAAATAAACCCATAAATAATCTCCTAAGTTTCTTTTTATGATTGTTCCATCTTGTGATCGTTCTGTCTCTGACATCTGATATCAAGATAGTCTTATATCTATTATATAGTCTTTGCTATTGTAACACTTAACATTATAAGGTGCAAGTTAACTAATTGTAAAAATTCTCAATAAATTTTGAATTTTTTATAAAAAAAAGTATGAAAAAAGGAGATCCTTGTCATAAGGATCTCCTCCATCTTCCGATCTTCTAAAATTCAGGTTCGATCAGTCCGTATGTATTTCCTTTTCTCTTGTATACAACATTGACTTCAAATGTATCAGCATTGCGGAATACAAAGAAATCATGTCCTAATAATTCCATCTGTACACAAGCTTCTTCTACATCCATTGGTTTGATAGCAAACTTCTTGCTTCGGATGATTCTGATCTCATCATCTTCCACATCGTCTTCCTGCTCCATAAATTCCTGTTTGAAGCTTGTTCCATCATATTTCTGATTCATAAGTCTTGTTTTATATCTGCGGATCTGGCGTTCGATCACATCTACTACCAGGTCAATAGATACATACATGTCTTCACTGCCTTCTTCAGCACGGATAATGTGCCCTTTCATAGGAATGGTAACTTCTATCTTCTGTCTTCCCTTCTGAACACTTAAAGTTACATTCACGATCGTATCGTCTACTAAATATTTGTCGAGACGTCCGAGTTTCTCTTCAATTGCTGCTTTGATACCTTCTGTAACTTCAATGTTCTTTCCACTAATAATGAATTTCATGGCTCCCATCTCCTTTACCTTTTTTGTATGAATTCATTATAACATATAATTCTGATTAAGAAAACAAAATCTTTTTATAAATAGTAAACAAAACATATGTTTCTTTTTGAAGTTATCCACAGTTATTATTTGTCGAATTGTGGATGTGGATAATGTGGATAACTCTGTGGGTAACTCATTTTTGGCTAAAATATGCCATTTCTGTATGTTGATAACTTTGTGGGTATTTTGTTAGCAATATGTGTGTAATTTTTCCATAAAAAAATCAACCTGCTTTTTGTTATACAACTAGCACAAATCGACAAAAAGCGGTTGATTTTTAATTTATGAGTCACTATATAAAAATAGCTTAAATTGTCTGAAAATTAAGCATTTTGAAGATATCGCTCGACTGAATACACACAGTTGGCACCATCTGACACCGCCGTCACCACCTGACGAAGATTTTTGCTTCTTCCATCCCCTGCAGCAAAGATTCCCGGAATATTTGTAACACCGTCTTCTCCCGCGATAATATATCCTTTTTCGTCTGTTGATAACTTTCCAGATAAAAGCTCGGAAGCTGGTTTTGTCCCCACAGCAATAAAAATTCCATCAACATCTAGTAACTTATCCACATGGTTATCTACATCTTGTATATGAAGTCCCTCCACAACCTCATCTCCATCGATTTTTGTCACGATCGTGTTCCATAAGATTTCAATCTTGTCGTTCTTCTTTACTTCATCCTGAAGAATCTTTGCACCACGAAATTCATCTCTTCGATGGATCAGATAAACTTTTTTACACATACGGCTTAAGAATATTGCATCTTCCAATGCAACATTTCCACCACCAACAACTGCTGTTACCTTATTTCTAAAAAATGCTCCATCACATGTTGCACAATAAGATACTCCCATTCCCTTTAATTTTTCTTCTCCTTCTATTCCCAAAGTCTGATGAACTGCTCCTGTTGCAAGAATGATCGTCCTTGTTTTTAATGTATCTCCATTCTTAAGCATGATCTCTTTGATTTCTTCATCTGCATAGATTTCTTTAACTTCTGCTGTAATACTTTTAGCACCAAGTTCTTTCGCATGCTCTGAAAATTTTAATCCAAGATCCATTCCATTTGTCTTTGGAATTCCAGGATAATTATCAACTTCATAAGTCTGTACAACCTGTCCTCCTGGCATATATTCTTTCTCGATCATAACAAAATCAAGCATTGCTCTCTGTGCATAGATTGCTGCAGACATTCCAGCTGGTCCGGAACCTATAATTACTAAATCGTATATTTTCATGATATTATCTCCTTTTACTCAAAGTTTCTACCTTATTCTTTCTTCGTTAGTTTTAATAAAACTCCACTATATCTTGGAAGTGTGATCGTAAGCTCACTGTCTTTTCCTTTTTTCTTTAGATGAATATTTTCTTTACGTTTCTTCATCGTTCCACCATACTGTTCCCATTCAGTATGTAACAATGTTCTTCTCGTATGGTGTCCTTTGATCATTAATTTATAATCTTTCTGCTCTTTGTCAGAGAAATTAAAGATTCCAACGATCATGTGATCTACCGTTTTTCTTCCGATCGCATAAATACATCGTTCTTCCTGATGGCAGTCCAGCCATTCAAAGTTTTCTCTATGATAATCATAATGGAAAGCTTTTTCTTTCTTGTAAATGTCATTTAATTTGACCATATATTTATGGAAGGCATCATGAATCGGATATTTTAAGATCATCCAATCTTGTTCCTGTGCTTCGCTCCATTCCCTGATCTGTCCAAATTCATTCCCCATAAAGTTTAATTTCTTTCCTGGATGGATCATCATATACATATACATAGCCCTTGCCTGTGGAAATTTATCTTCATAATCCCCATACATCTTCTGTAAGATCGTTGCCTTGCCATGTACAACTTCATCATGACAATATTCTAACATATAACGTTCATTCCAGAAATACACCATAGAGAATGTTAGTTTGTGATAATCACGACTTCGATATTCTGGTCCAGTCTGAAAATATTCCAGAGTATCGTGCATCCATCCTAAATCCCATTTGTAATCAAATCCTAACCCGCCTTTCCATACTGGTTCTGTCACACCTGGATAAGCAGTGGAATCTTCTGCGATCAGCATGGCGGTTGGATGACGTTGTTTCAAACCTAAATTGAATGCTTTTAAGAAGTCGATCGCTGTATCGTTGACTCCTCTGCTTTCATCTCCCTGCCAGTAGATCAGGCGGCTCACTGCATCCATACGGATTCCATCAAAATGATACTCTTCCAGCCAATAGTTGGCCGCTGATTGCAAGAAGCACTGAACTTCTCTTCTGGAATGAATAAAGTTACAACTTCCCCATTCACTCTCTCCAGTATCTTTATTATCGTATTCATATAATGGAGTTCCATCATATAATTTCAGTCCATATCCATCTACTGCAAAATGAACTGGCACAAAATCCATAATGACTCCAATCCCTGCCTGATGCATCATATCAACAAATTTCATTAATTTATCTGGAGTTCCATAACGTTTCGTTGGTGCAAAAAATCCCGTGTTTTGGTATCCCCATGATCCATCAAATGGATGTTCTGACAGTGGCATTAATTCTACATGGGTATAATTATTTTGTTTTAGATATGGAACGAGCATCTTGGCAATCTCATCATACTGATACCAGCCATTCTCATCTTTCTTATTCATTCTCCATGAACCCATATGCATCTCATAGATATTGATGGCATCTTCCATTCCGACACTTCTCATCTGCATCCATGATCTGTCATTGAATCTGTATGTTGTGATATCTCTGATAATAGAACATGCCCCCGGTCTTAGTTCCATCTCAAATCCATAGGGATCACAATGTTCCTGCCGGTTTCCATCTGGTCCGTAGATGCAGTATTTGTACATCTGACCCTCTTTAGCTTTGTCGGAGTAGAATAAAAAGAAACCACTTTGTGCGTCTTGTTCCATAAATTCTTCATTCCAGTTATTAAACTCCCCAATGATCGATATCCTGGAGGCTCTTGGTGCATAGGTTACAAAACGAATCTTATCACCGTCTTTATGTGCACCCATATAACGATATGCATCAAATAATTTTCCATCATAAAAATCTTGCCGGTTCATGTTTGTGCCTCCTTTTATCATACAACTGTTGTTTTTCATTCATATGTATATTATAATAAATGTATGTGTATACAACAACCACCAAAATAGTGTTTTTGGTGGTTATCGAACATTTTTCATTGTTTTGTAGATTATCTTTTTTATATGATTTTAAAGGAGTTTTTGATATGGTAGAGAAGAAAACTGATCGTCGTATTTTGAAAACAAAACGTGCGCTCAGAGAGAGCCTGCTTTATTTATTAAAAGAACAGCCAATACAAAAAATATCCGTTTCCCGCCTATGTGAGAAATCGGATATTAACCGCAGTACATTTTATACGTATTATTCCAGTCCGATGGATCTTCTGGAGTCGATTGAAGATGAAATTTTAAATACACTAGAAGAAGATATGATCCAGTTTGAGAAGGAAAATTCAATTTCACAGTTGATGAATTCTATTATCTTTTATATCAGTGAGCATAAGCAGTTAGTAAGATTGTTGTTCTCAGACCATGGTGATCCAGGATTTCAAAATAAACTTCTGCTTGCCACCCAACACTGGACCATGCCAATGTGGCAGAGCCGACGGCCTGATTACGATGCCGAGGCTTTGTCTTCTTTGCATATTTATATTGTAAGCGGATGCATGGCTGTTATCCGACAGTGGATCACGGGTGATTTTAAAGAGTCTGAGGAGGAAATTTCATCAATGTTGGAGAAGTTGTCCGCTTCTACTTCGGCTGGATTTTTGCAAGGGAAATAAATAAAATGGATTTTCATAATACATGCTGCTATTATAATCATCGATTTTTTCACTTAAAAATGAATTATAAACTTTGATCAATGCATCAATTACTGATCAATTACAAATTCATCTAATACTTCCTGCAGTCTTTCAAAGAACATACTAGCATGATATCCATCTGCGGATGCATGAGATATCGTCAAAGCAGCAGACAGCTTTCTTCTGCCCTCTTCTTCCACATATTTTCCAAATGTAATGATCGGAAATAGATTTGGTCTTCCGGTTGGCACCCATGTGCTGTAGCCTGTGAAATCCATCCATGGCACACAGGAGATACAAAAGAAGTTTGGCGGCTGCCCTTCTTTTCCTTTGGGTCCTTTGACATCTTTGTATGTTTCCATATCATTTATAATGTTTTGATAGCATGTCTGAAAATCATCATCATAATAAGACCAGATGTCTGAAAATGTATGATCATCTTTGTGAAAGATCGTAAAGTTTGGATGCATCACATCAAAATAACCCGGTCTTCCTTCCTGATCGACTCCCATTTTAAATTCTCTTTTCTCATTGACAACTTTTCCTGTGCAGTAAATAAATGCCGGATAAAACTTTAATCCACATTTTTTGACCTGCTGATACAGATTTTCCACATCTAGACGTACTGTAACAGTATAACCGCATGGTATCATCTGCATATAATATTCAAAATGTTTCTGTCGTTCCCATTTTTCTGGGTCTAGTAAATAAAACATGTCAGACACCTCCTTTTTAGCTTTCGATATCAGATCATTTCATATCCACCTAAAACTACCGGCATTTTCAATACTTCCAATACTCTCTCAAGCAATACTCCTTCCCTGTTTGGATAATCAAATCCATAACTTGCCTTGATTGCCTGTGTGATAAACTGCACACCCTTATCCAGTGCGATTGGCAGACTGTCTCCGTCTAACAGACTTCCTATCATAACAGAAGTATAAGCATCTCCTGTTCCCGGATAAAATGTTGGGATATAACGGCATTTTATCTTCCAATATGTATTACAAGTTCTATCGTAAGCGATCACATTAGAATCTTTATCTTTCTCTTTATCTGGAACACTTGTCACAACAATGATATCTGGTCCCATATCAGACAAACGTTTTACCCATTCTTTGATCTCTTCATCGGTTGTTGTCTGTTTGTATTCTTCCCCTAATAAAAGACTTACTTCTGTAAAATTGGGTGTAATAATGTCAGCTTTTGTTACCAGACGTTTCATTCCTTCAACTAATCCTTGATCCATCGTTGAATACAAGTTTCCATTATCTCCAAGGACTGGATCGATCACAACCATATTATCCTCTGTTCCAAAATCATCAATAAATCCGGAAACGATCTCAATCTGACGTTCAGATCCTAAGAATCCAGAATAAATACAGTCAAAATCGATATTTAGCTCTTTCCAATGATCGATATAGTCCTGCATATGATCTGTAAAGTCTACAAAACTAAAGGTATCAAATCCCCCAGTATGATTGGAAAGGATCGCTGTCGGCAATGGACAGACCTGCACTCCCATGGATGAAAGGATGGGAATGATCGCTGTCAACGAAGCTCTTCCAAAACCAGACAGATCATGAATTGCTGCCACTCTTTTTACACTATGCTTCATTTTGTTTCTCCTTTTTATAATCCGATCATTGTACTATTTTAAACGGAACGTCAGGATTCCTTTGTAATCGATCACATGGATCGCTTCATCTTTTTTCATCTGTTCCATCATCGCTTCTGGATCTTTCACATCTCTGCTTTCTAAGAATCCTCGTACTTCAAACTGATTCATAGGATGTCTTCCGATAATGGATTTAACCGCTTCATAGTCATCTTCAATCTCACTGAAAAATGCACCAGAACTCATCATCTCAATCGAAATACCACCAAGTGTCTCAACCGCATATCGCATGCGTTCTTCAGATACGACATTCACATCTGCTTCTGCTGGCGGACGAACTGGTGTATTTAAGTATAGTCTGTCATATTTTAATTCTTTTAATAATTCTTGAAACTTAAGAATAGACTGCTCATCATCGTTGATCCCATCAACTAGCATGATTTCCAACCAAAGTTCTCCTTCATACATGTGAGTGAACTTTTTGAGACCTTCAAATTCTTCTTCAAATTTGATCGTTCCATAAGGTCTGTCAATCTTCTTGGAAATTTCCTGGTTATAAGCATCCAGAGATGGCAATACCATATCAGCATGACATAATTCTTCTCTGACTTGTGGATCAGAAAGCAACGCACCATTTGTGATCACTGCGACTGGCTTGTCTGTTAATGCTTTCAGAGCAACTACTAATTCACCAAGATTTGCTGCTAAAGTAGGTTCTCCTTCTCCAACGACCGTTACGATATCAAATTTATCAGAGTCTTTGAGATACTGTTTAAATTCCGCTATGATATCTTCTGTTTTATAAAATTCCTTACGTTTATTTGTCATTTTATCGGTTCTTCCTAATTGACAGTAGATGCAGGAATAGTTACATGTCTTCTTAGGCAGTGGACTGATACCTAAGGATCTTCCTAGTCTTCTGGATGGGATCGGACCAAATACATATTTAAAATCGTTCATATTGATATTTCCTTTTCCTATTATTTTTGTATAATTCTTATTATACGGCACGTATACAAAATTTGTCTATATGAATCGTTCTTTGAAAACTCCTGAAATTTAATTTCTATGGGTTTTCTTTCTATAACTCTTGCGTTACAATAGTATAAAATAAACAGGAGGATATTAAGTAATTCAATGAAAAAAGATAAAAACATTCTGGTTGTTATGCCAGTAAAAGACGAACATAAAAAAACATTAGAACAACATTCCCAAGGCAATAAATTTATATACAGTTCATACGATAATGTAACTCAGGAAATGGTTCAGGAAGCAAATGTTATCATTGGAAATGTAGATCCATTTTACTTACAGGAAGCAAAAAACTTAGAATGGCTGCAGCTTAATTCAGCAGGGGCTGATCCTTATGTGAAGAAAGGCGTTCTTCCTGAAGATGTAATATTGACGAATGCTACAGGAGCCTATGGACCAAGCGTTGCAGAACATATGCTGGCAGTCTTATTTTCCCTGCAAAAGAAATTACATCTATACAGAGATAACCAAAATCAATGTGAATGGCAAGATGAAGGAGGTGTCATGTCCTTATGCGGAGGAACACTTCTGATCGTGGGACTCGGTGACATCGGATTATACTTTGCAAGATTAATGAAAAATTTTGACTACCATATCATCGGAATCAAACGAAGACCAGGGCAGGTACCGCAAGATATCGATGAACTCCATACCATGGATGATCTGGATAAATTGCTGCCCAAAGCAGATGTTGTATTATCTGTACTTCCAGATTCTAAAGCAACACGAAATATCTTCAATAAAGATCGTTTTGAAAAAATGAAGAACACCTCAATCTTGCTAAATGCAGGAAGAGGCAGTGCAGTTAATACAGAGGATCTTTGCGAAGCATTGATCCAAGGACAGATTTATGGAGCAGGACTGGATGTTACAGACCCAGAACCGCTGCAAACGCAACATAAATTATGGAACGTGGAAAATGTGATCATAACTCCACACGTAGCCGGAGATTTTCATCATCCTGCAACTTTATATCGAATCGTAGATATTATAGCTGGAAACCTGCAAAGGTATCTGGAAGGAGAACAATTGATGAATATTGTTGATACTACGACTGGATGTAAACTCTGATTGATAGTGTTGCATGTATGAGTCAGAAAGAACAAGAGAAGAAATATTTATAAGAATAAAGGGTGACACTCAACATACACACCACTTAAGTTTTCCAATCTTGTAATTGTCCACACTTTAGACTTCTGGTATATGATAAAAAATAAATAAGCAACCGAAAACGCAGCATTGGAATTTTGCCATATTTTGAACAAATTCGCAGCCCAATTGGACGAGTGTCTGAGCTTCAAAGACTTTTGTCTGAAACAAAACTTCAGAGCGAGTTCTCGTAGGAAATTGGGCGGATAAGCGATTTGTTCAAAATGTGAGCAAAATTCCACCGCTGCGTTTTCGGTTGCTTATTTATTTTTTATCATATACTGAAAGACTACAGTTGGCCAACTTACAAATTTAAAATTTACAGTAAATTATCAGCTAATTCTTCCATAGTCTTAATATTCTCATCATTCATCGTAGATTTAATCGTTACAACTGGATCTACCATCTCGATATTCTTAAATCCTTCTACGATACCTTTCATGATTTTTGCTGCCATTGGTGCCCATGATCCATTTTCCATAAATGCAACTTTACGTTTCTGATAGTTCTTAGCTTTTAAGTGATGTAAAAAGTCTTCCATGCATGGGAAGATTCCTGCATCGTATGTTGCTGCTGCCAGTACCAGTCTGTCATAGCGGAATGCATCTTCGATCACTTCTGCCATATCATCTCTGGAAAGGTCTGCTACTACAACTTTTGGAGCTCCTTTTGCTTCTAAGATTTCTGCTAATTTCTTTGCTGCAGCTGCTGTATTTCCATGGATAGATGCGTATGCGATCAGGATTCCTTCGTTCTCTGGCTCATATTTGCTCCATGTGTCGTATAATCCAATATAATATCCAAGGTTTTCTTTTAAAATTGGTCCGTGTAATGGACAGATGATCTCAATATCTAATCCTGCGGCTTTCTTTAAGAGATTCTGTACCTGTACTCCGTATTTACCACAGATATTGAAATAATAACGTCTTGCTTCACATGCCCAATCTTCATCTGCATCTAAAGCTCCGAATTTACCAAATCCATCTGCTGAGAATAAGATTTTCTCTGATGTTTCATATGCTACCATAACTTCTGGCCAGTGAACCATTGGTGCCATAACGAACTGTAATGTATGAGATCCAAGAGATAATGTATCTCCTTCTTTTACTACGACTTTACGTCCTTCTAGATCAAATGTAAAGAACTGAGGGATCATATTAAATGTCTTGGCATTACCTACAACCTTAGCTTCTGGATATTTTTCTGCTAATACCTGTAAGCTTGCAGCATGGTCTGGTTCCATATGAGATACTACAATGTAATCTACGTTTCTTCCATCTAATGCTTCTTCTAAGTTTACAAGCCATTCATCTGTCTTGCATGCATCCACAGTATCCATAACGGCTACTTTCTCATCTAAGATCACATAAGAGTTATAAGAAACACCATTTGGTACTACATACTGGCTCTCAAATAAGTCAATGTCATGATCGTCTACACCAATATATTTTACTGAATCTGTAACTTTAATATCCTTCATTGTCTTACCTCCAAAATTAAATTCATTTTGCTTTTTCAACTTTTCTTACTATAACATAGTTTTGCCAAAATATCTACTAGTAATAGTTACTATTTCTAATACAATTTCTTTTCAGATACAAAGATCCCCAAAACAAAACTTCAATCTTGCTCCAGGGATTCTTTATCATCTCTTTGGATGCTTCATGCAACTCTGATTATCTATGCATTGAGAAGCTATCCATATCATAACGTTTTAAGTTGTCTGTGATCTTGCGATCATCTGCGGATTTGATCATTGTTTCTCTGACTTTACGAGCTTTAATGATCTCTTCGTTACGGCTTGGTCCACCAACGCATCCGCCTTCGCATGCCATACCTTCGATGAAGTCTTCTGGTAATCTTCCTCTCTGTAAGAACATTAAAGCTTTCTTACATTCTGCTGCACCGTTAGCTTTGCATACTTTGATATCTTCGTTCTGTTCTGTCTCTTTCATGTATTCTAATACAGAATCTGTTACTCCACCAGAGTTTCCATAGAATTTACCGAAGATCGTAGAATCCTGATATGTATTCTCTGCTGGTTCTAATTCTACGTCTTTTGCTTTCAGAATTGCTAAGATCTCGTTGTAGTTTAATGCATAATCTGCATTTCCTTCGATCTTCTGGTCTGCCACTTCTGATTTCTTGGCTACACATGGTCCAACAAATACTGTAACTGCATCTGGATCTTTTGCTTTGATCATTCTTGATACTGCACACATTGGGGATACTGTTGTAGAAATCATATCTGCAAGATCTGGATAATGTTTGCGAATCATGTTTACGAATCCTGGACAGCATGAAGTTGTTTTCTTCTCGCCGTTTCTGTAAGCTTCTAACCATTCTTCTGCTTCGCTGCATGTTGTCATATCTCCACCTAAACCTGCTTCGATCAGATCTTCAAATCCAGCTTTCTTTACTGCCTGTCTCCAGCTTTCCATTGTAATATCTTTACCAAACTGTCCTTCTGTTGCTGGGGCAAGGATCGCGTAGACTTTCTTACCTGCTTTCAAGTCTGCGATAACGTTTGTGATCCATGTCTTTGTTCCGATCGCACCGAATGGACATTTTGCTGCACACTGTCCACAACGGATACATTTTTCTTCATCGATCACTGATACTCCATACTCATCATAAGAAATTGCATCTACTGGACAGCTGTCTTTACATGGTCTTGATACATGAGCGATCGCATTGTATGGACAGGCTTTTGCACACATACCACATTCCTTACATTTCTGAGGATCGATTCTTGATCTTGTATGTCCTGGTTCGATCGCTCCGAAACGACATGCTTTGATACAGTCTTTTCCAAGACAATTCTGACAGTTGTTTGTTACAACATAGCTTGAGATCGGACAGTCAGCACATGCTGATTTAATTACCTGCACGATATTTCCATCATCTTCTGCTCCTGGAGCTTTACCTTCTGCTAAACGAATTCTCTGTCTTACGATTTCTCTTTCTTTGTAGATGCAGCAACGGAATGTTGGTTCTGGTCCTTCGATCATCTTCTCTGGGATCAGATCTCTTTCTTCTTCTAAAGTCCCTTCAAACGATGCCTTTGCTACGAAATACAGTACATCTTTTTTCAGATTCTGAATGCTTGTTACATCATACATAATAGTTTACCCTTCCTTAAAAAACACTTAACTAAAACACCCTAGATATTGTTATTTTTTTATCTATGTGCATTATAACAAATATTTTCTTTTTTCTCTACAATGCTTAAAGAAAAGTACAAAAAATATGCAATTTTTTTAAAATTGTACAATTAACATTTTCTTAACGATGACTTTGTCCGTATATTGCATACAATTATTGTTAAAAGAAAGACACAATTATCTGAAAATTTTTATCATTATAACTTGAAGTTATGGCAAACTATTATTTTTATGTATTTCACAAGCCTTATTCTATCTGTTATTGTATAGCTTATCGATAGAAAATTATTAGACTTATATAAATGGAAAGGATAGATTTATGAGACCATACAGATATGATATTGTTGGTAGTTTTTTAAGACCAGATTATTTAAAAGATGCACGTGCTGAATATGCAGAAGGAACTTTATCTGCAGACCAGTTGCGTGAAGTTGAAGATAAAGCGATCAAAGAGTTAGTTGAAAAAGAGAAAGCTGTTGGATTAAAAGCAGTTACTGACGGAGAATTAAGACGTCGCTATTGGCATCTTGATTTCCTTGCTTCCTTAGTCGGAGTCGAGGAGATCAAAGCTGATCACTGGTCTGTTGCTTTTAAGGGACATCAGCCAAAAGCCGCAACTCTTGAGATTGTTGACAAAATTGATTTTGATGAAAACAGTGAATTCTTAGATCATTTCTCTTACTTGAAAGAAATTGCTGGGGATGTTGACTGCAAGATGACAATTCCTTCTCCTGCAATGCTTCATCTGATCTGTTGTGTTCGTGGAAGCGAAACTTATAAAGCGATCGATCGTTATAAAAATGAAGATGATCTGTATCATGAGATTGCTCTTGCTTATCAGAAAGCGATCAAAGCATTCTATGCTCGTGGATGCCGTTATTTACAGTTTGATGATACATCTTGGGGTGAATTCTGTGATCAGAATAAACGCGACGATTACGCAAGCCGTGGTCTTGACCTTGACCAGATTGCTAAGAATTATGTGAAAATGATCAACGAAGCTTTAGAAGCTAAACCTGAGGATATGACAATTACAATGCATATCTGCCGTGGTAACTTCCGTTCTACATGGTTCTCTTCTGGTGGATATGAACCAGTAGCTGAGACTTTATTCGGTGGATGTAAGATCGATGGTTTCTTCTTAGAATATGATAGTGACCGTTCCGGTGATTTCAAACCATTACGTTTTATTAAAGATCAGAAGGTTGTGTTAGGTCTTGTTACTTCTAAGGATCCAGAACTTGAAGATAAAAATGAGATTAAAGAACGTATTAAAGAGGCTGCTCAGTATGTTGCCCTTGACCAGCTTTGCTTAAGTCCTCAGTGTGGTTTTTCTTCTACAGAAGAAGGAAATATCTTAACCGATGAAGATCAGTGGAAGAAGATGTCTCTGATTAAGGAGATTGCTGAGGAAGTCTGGGGATAGGATATCCGTGATACATATTTCATAATAATATAGTAAATAAAAGAATCCGGCATTACATTTTTGTGTTTGCCGGATTTCTTTATATCCAATTTTCATCTATTTCTTTTTTCAACTGGCAAAACATATCATAAAATTTTTCTTTTGCCTGTGAAATAATTGATAATGCAATATTCTGATTATAAGAATGTGTTACATTATTTCTTTCTCTTAATGCTTTTAACCACAGATCTTCATCTTTGATCATCCCAGCTTTATATGCTGTTTTTAGAATAATCTTCGGTGACCCTGTTGCACCTTCCTCGTATCCATGATTTTGTAAGATTTCTTTCATCATCTTCCATGACTGTTCAAATGTAATTTCATATAATCCTACCAAACCTGTTAACACTACGTTATCATAAGGCTCTTCATAATTATAAATATCTTTCATATTAATTAATGCTTGACAAAAGTTTTCATATTTTTTCATAAATAATCTTTCCCTCCTTTTGTATGGATTCTAGCAGTTCTGGTTGCATAGGTTCATCTAAATCTACGATATCATATTCTAATAATGTTGTTGTCTCCTCTTCAACATCCAATGCAAAACGATCAATGTCTCCACCTTTCACTGCCAGATCGATATCACTCGTTCTTTTGTAATCTCCCCTTGAACGTGAACCAAATAAAAGGACTTGTTCTACATTGTATTTTTGAGCTAATTCACAGATCTCATTGATCACTTGTTGTTTGATTCCTGTTTGTTCTATTATAATTTTATCCATTCTCATTTATTTCCCTTAATCTCTTCATTTCTATCCAAATAAGTGCTTTCTATTATAGCATACTCTCTTATATTTTCTTATAAAAAATCAAAGAAAAAAGCCTCTGGATACTAAATCCAGAGACTTAAAAGTGCTATTATTTACGTTTTTTATAATTGCGTTCTTCTTATTTTACGTTGAAGGCTTTAATTCCAGGATATACGGCACTGTCTCCTAAAGCTTCTTCGATTCTTAATAACTGGTTGTATTTCGCAACACGTTCTGATCTTGAAGGTGCTCCTGTCTTGATCTGGCATGTATTTAATGCGACGGCTAAGTCTGCGATCGTTGTATCTGCTGTTTCTCCGGAACGATGAGATGTTACAGCTGTGTATCCTGCTTTGTGTGCCATCTTGATCGCTTCTAATGTTTCAGAGATAGATCCAATCTGGTTTAATTTGATCAGGATAGAGTTTCCTGCTCCCATTTCGATACCTTTGGAAAGTCTTTCTGTATTTGTTACAAATAAGTCATCTCCTACTAACTGTACTTTATCTCCAAGTCTTTCTGTCAGTTTCTTCCATCCTTCCCAGTCTTCTTCATCTAATCCGTCTTCAATAGAGATGATTGGGTATTTCTCGCATAATGCAGCCCAATGCTCGATCAGTTCTTCTGCTGTGTATTCTGTTCCTGCTTTTGGCAGTTTGTAATATCCTTTACCTTTTTCACTCTTCCATTCTGAAGATGCAGCGTCCATAGCGATCTTGAAGTCTTTTCCTGGCTCGTATCCTGCTTTTTTCACTGCTTCTAAGATTGTTTCGATGGCTTCTTCATCTGATTTTAATGCTGGCGCAAATCCACCTTCATCACCTACGGATGTAGCAAGTCCTCTTTCTTTTAAGATTGCGGCTAATGCATGGAATACTTCAGCACACCATCTTAAACATTCTTTGAATGATGGAGCTCCGACTGGCATGATCATAAATTCCTGTACATCAAGTCCTGATGATAATGCATGACATCCACCATTTACAATGTTCATCATTGGAACTGGAAGTCTGTTTCCAGACACTCCGCCTAAGAATCTGTATAGAGGTACTTCAAGAGATGTTGCTGCTGCTCTTGCTGCTGCGATTGATACAGCTAAGATTGCATTTGCTCCGAAGTTTGATTTATCAGCTGTTCCATCTGCATTGATCATTGCTTTATCTACTGCATATGTATCAGAAGCATCTAATCCGATGATTACTTCACTGATCTTTGTATTGATATTTTCTACGGCTTTTGTAACACCTTTTCCTAAATATCTTTCTTTATCTCCGTCTCTTAACTCTAGTGCTTCAAATTCTCCTGTAGATGCACCACTTGGAGCTGTTCCTCTTGCAACTGTTCCATCAACTAATGTAATCTCAGCTTCTACGGTTGGATTTCCTCTGGAATCTAGGATTTCTCTTCCGACTACTTTTTCAATTTCTAAATAATTCATTTTCGATTGTGACTCCTTTCCCTATACATAGCAGTACTCCTCGCTGGAAGAAGGGTAAGCTTCCAGTTTGAGATCGTTTTGTTGCAGGTGTTGATCTCAATCGAGGAGTCCACATGATTCATTCACGTTTTTAGTTAGTGTTGTCTAACTGTTATTTATGATACTAGATTTGGATGGAAAAATCAATGGGTGCATGTGATAATAATTATCATATACACCCTGGTTTAACTAACTTATGAATTTAAGATTTATTCTTGATTTCTACTTCATCTTATTTCTTCAATTTCATCGGCTTCTTATATCCACTCTTCTTTCCAAACAGTTTCTTATATTTCTTATACTGTTTCTTTGGCACTTTGATCACGGCTTTCTTGTGGATTCCTTTGATCGCATTCTTTCCTACTTTCTTAAGTACTGTGGATTTGATCGTGATGGATTTTAAGTTCTTACATCCATTGAAGGCATTATCTTCAATTGTCTGTACGTTCTTGCCGATCGTTAGTTTCTTTAGTTTTGTTCTTTTGTATAAGGCTTTCTTTTTAATAGTTACGACTTTGCATTTTATACCATTGATCGTGATGTAGTCTGGAATTACAATAGATGATTTCTTTTTATCTAGGCTTGTAATGGTCACCTGAGCGTTTTGGGCATTTTCTACCTTTGTGACTTTATAGATTATTCCATTCGCTGTTGCTGTCTGGTTTGCTTTAACGCCTACACTTACATTGCTATTTGTATTTGGTTTCTGTGTTGTTGGCTGTCCATTTTCACTCGAACCTAAGCCTCCGTTGTTTGATCCATGATTTCCAGAGTCTGGATCTTTAACTGGTGGTTTTTCTTCTCCTTTTTGGATAATCTTAATTCCTTTCCAAGAATCTGTTACTGTATTTCCTGCTGCATCTTTTGCTTTAACATAGATTGTGTAAGTTCCTTCTTTTTCCGGTACCCATTTACATTCTGAATCAGATGTAAACTCTTGAATGATTTCTTGATTTCCCTCACTATCTTCTGTATAGAATTTATATTGGAGATTCGTAGCTTTTGGATCTGCAGAAAGCTGTATGATATCTCCAACTTTTGCTGAATCTTCTATATCTGTATCCAGTTCAATAAATGTCTGACCAGTTAAAGCAATCTCAGCTGTTGTGTAATGTGTTATATCATCTGGTGTAAATTTAACAACTGCCTGGTAATCACCTAACGGTAATTTGTCATCTTCTTTCTCAATTGTCCATGTTCCTGATACTGCCTGCATTTTTTCACCGATTAATGCAACAGCATCTTTTTCCAAAGGAATATTCTTCTTTGTCTTATGTTGATCATATTTTATTCTTTTCAAACTGGTTCCAGATAATGTTGGTCTCTGTTTTTCTACATCGACTATTACACTTCCTTCGTAGTCTTTATATTTCTTATTCTGAGGAACAAATACATATGCTATCTTTGTTTTTCCTGGCTCTGGTATTTCATCTGGATTTTTAAATTTAAGACTTCCATAAACTTTTTCTCCATCTTTTGTTTCAAGAGTTACATAGGTGGATTTTAATCCAATATAAGAAGTTTTCTCTCCATAAGTCAGGGTATTTTTGTTCAAAATATCTGTTGTTAAATCTTCTTTTGGTTCTATTGTGATCTGATCCGTCAGATGAATTTTAATTGCAATGGTAATATCTTCATAATTATCACTCTCTATCGTAAGACGAATTGTCGCTGTATCCCCAATCTTTCCCGTTTGATTTACCCAATAAGAATATGTATGCTGTTTGTTTGCAGTTGAAAACTCGTGATACTCAAGAATTTTATGATCATCCTGAATCTCTTCTTTTTGGTCTTTTATTTTAATATCTTCTGGTAACAGCTGTGTTAAATTGATTTTTTCCATATCTGATCCTGATGTATATGGATATTTTTTTGTAATATCTGAAATCTCTGGTGCTTTTAATTTGGAAACTTCGATATCTTTGATCGCTGTCTTATAATTTCTTCCATTTACCTGAACATAAACCGTATATTTTCCTGCTGCCATTGGTTTCCACTGGCATTTTGTTTCTTTGGAATATGCCTGGATCGTTTTTTCATATCCTGTTTCGTCCTCATAGAAAAATTTATATGTACGATTAGGAGAACTGTCAATTGTGTCTGGATCGATTGAAAAATCAATGGTATCTCCACAAGATACTTTGGTTTTTGGTGCTAATAATCTTAGATTTACTACAACATCGACTTTCTGTGTCGCTTTTTCATAATTGTTTAGATCATCTGGTGTAAATATAAGTGTCATTGTACTTTTTCCTACATATAAAACACTATTTGGACTCTCCAAACTCCATGTACCTGAAACTTCTTTTTCCACTCCATCATAAGTTGCCGTTGCTTTTCCTGGTTCAAAATGAAGATCTTTTCTACATTTTCCTTTCGCATACATAATTTCATCCACAGTTACCTTACTTAATTGTGGAGTTGCTTTTTTCACTGCGATTGTTACACTTCCTGTATAACTTTCGTATTGATCTTTGTCTGGTATAAAAGTATATTCTGCTGATTTTGTTCCTGCCGTTGGAATCCTATCTGGATCTGTAAATTCCAGTTTACCAGTAACTTCACTTCCATCTTCTGCTATAAATTTTGTCTTCGTTGTATTTAATTTTAAGTCTGAGATTTTCTGTCCATAGGTTAGTTCATTGTTTCCTTCAATTGCTGGTTCTTCCCCTTCTTTTGGAGCAATGGAAAGCTTATCTGTTAATGTGATATTGACATTGAAAGTCATGTCTTCATAATTATCACTTTTTACCGTAAATTGAATCTTAGACTGATCTCCAGCTTTTCCTGCTTTACTTACGTTATAGGTGTAGCTTGTGTCTGTTTTTGCTGCTTCAGATACAAGATTACCTGATAAATTCGTAATCTTTGCTTCGTACGTTGCATTGGAAATATCGGATGGAAGATAATCTTTTAGATTGATCTTCTGATCTTTTGCTCCAATGGTATAACAATATGTCTTATCAATATCCTGAATTTTCGTTTGTTTTTTAACTACTGTAACATTTTCCAGTGATTTTTTCTCAATGTTTCCCTCAGAGTCTTTCACTTTTACATAAAGTGTGTGCTTTCCAAGTGTTGTCGGTGTCCATTCACAGGTTGATTTTGAAGAATAATCCTGAATCTCTGTCTGGTCTCCATTTTCATTTTCTTCATAGAATTTATATTGTAAATTTCCTGATCCATTTTGGGCTTCAGCAGATAACTGAACTTTTTCTCCTATTTTAGGATTGGCTGCAGCTGCTTCGAATTTGGTGATCTTTAGTGGATCATATACAGTAATTTTGTATGTTTTTACACTTGTCTGATTATATTTTGGTCTGATCGTTACGGTTGATGTTCCTGCTTTCTTAGCAATCAGTTTTATGTCAATTCCGCTGGACTTCTCAACGGATATTACATTTTCATCAGTAGAAGTAACTTCTAGTTCTGTATTTGTTTCTATACTGGAATCGGAACTTGTTGTTTTATATTGGATATAGGATGCCATCGTTGTTCCTGTTTTCTGTTTCCATCCATTTTCACGCCAATAATAAGTATTACCGGTTGTCTCACTGTTTTTCCAATACAATTTATCTAATGTTATTTTCTTTTCTATCTTTACAGCATCACATGCTGTGCAACGGAACGTGATCGTATCATCCGTATCTAGATCTTTGTCATACACATACTGATGTCCATTATGAATTTCTGTTACATTATGATCCGTTAAATCGGTTGTATTAATATCATAGAAATTGATATCTCCATTTTTCCATGTATACCAGACAACTTTTCCATTGGAGATCACTGGCTGACAGTCAGATAAACTTCCTGTAAAATGCTGAATCTCTCCTACTTTCTGTCCATTGTTGTCTACGATTGCTGTATACACTTGATCTCCCTTTGTCCATAAAACCATAAATCTGGTTCCTGAGATCTTAACCATCTGCGGAGTCGTTGTTGTTTCTTCTCCTTCATCGTAATTTGTCAGATAGTTAATTTTTACATCTGATGTGCTCTTATCGACTGCTGCCACGAATACATTTCTTGTATTATAGGAATCAAAGTTTTTGTCCTGTTTCACTGTATTCGCTGCTACAAGATAATGATCATCAGATATTTCAAAGCCTCCGGCACTAGCTCCTGTTGCATTATTTCCAATGCTTCCTTCAAATTGCAACACTGGAATTTTTGTACATTGGGTATAATAACCTGGTGAAAATTTACCTTTTGTAAAATCGGTCTGATATTTTAAAATTATAAAATCCCTTGGATATGCATCTCCATGGTCTAAGGCAATAATATGTCCGTCTTCTGTTTTTACAAATTGATTAAAGGAATGGCTTACATATCCATAATTATTATTAGCAACTGAAGTATATGAATCTGTAATCTCCATCTGATCAATATCTATCTGAATCGTTACATTCGCCTGATGGCCATTATACATCTCATGACATGTTCGAATGATCATGTACTTTCCTGAAACATCCATTCTGCATGATCCTGCATCAAATGGATATGTCGTATTACAATTTTTCAATCCGGTAGATTTTATTTTATTCCATTTTTTATCATATTTTGTAATTCGATATACTTCCAGATCATTATCTTCATCCTTATTAATTTGACCTGTTATAATATAATAATTATCTTTTGTCGCATAAAATCCACCAAATACAGGCAATTCTTCATCTACAAGCTTGGTATCTGTCAAATTATAGTTCTTGTCATAATATTCAACTAATAATCCGCCAATCTTACTTCCATATTGCACCCTCATCAATGAACCATCATCCTCTGCTACAAGATATGATTTCATAGGATTTGTCCATCTGGAATAATTCTGCGCCCCAACATTACTTCCTTCATACGTTGTGCACTGTGTCTTCACTGCTGTATTTGTTGCAGCTTTTACTTTTTTTCCATGATATCCGCCACTCATCGTAATGATCATCGCGAGTGAGAGCATCATAGAAATCCCTTTTTTGATCTCTTTTTTCATATGTTCCTCCATTCTTAATTTATTTACACTATGTTATTTCTATTTTAACATTTTTATCCTTAAAATAAAATTTTTTCATATAATTCTTATACGTTATTTTCAATTGAATAGAAAGATGTTGACTAAATCATAAAAACCCCAGTTTATCCGTCTTTCTTTTGTTAATGCTCTTGTATATCAGCTGTTGTGATATTGCCTGTTGAATGATGTGGTCTATGACGGTTGGAATGCCAAGTTCACACACTCTACCGGGCGGCTTCGGGACTTTAACCCGTTAGAAACATGCGCCGTTAGGCTCACTATAAAAAATAGCCAAAATGACCAACTATGTGAATCGCTCTAGCTATTTTTCTACTTCATCTTATTTCTTCAATCTCATCGGCTTCTTAAATCCGCTCTTCTTTCCAAATAGTTTCTTATATTTCTTATACTGTTTCTTTAGCACTTTGATCACGGCTTTCTTGTGGATTCCTTTGATCGCATTCTTTCCTACTTTCTTAAGTACTGTGGATTTGATCGTGATGGATTTTAAGTTCTTACATCCATTGAAGGCATTATCTTCAATTGTCTGTACGTTCTTGCCGATTGTTAGTTTCTTTAGTTTTCTTCCTTTGTATAAGACTTTCTTTTTAATAGATACAACTTTGCATTTTACCCCATTGATCGTGATGTAGTCTGGGATGATGATGGATGATTTCTTTTTGTCTAGGCTTGTAATGGTTACCTGAGCGTTTTTAGCGTTTTCTACCTTTGTGACTTTGTAGGTAACTCCCTTCACTGTTGCTGTCTGGTTTGCTTTAACGCCTACACTTACATTGCTATTTGTATTTGGTTTCTGTGTTGTTGGCTGTCCATTTTCACTCGAACCTAAGCCTCCGTTGTTTGATCCATGATTTCCAGAGTCTGGATCTTTTACTGGTGTATGTTTTATTACATTGATCGTCAGACTTCCTGTGTATGATTTGTATTGTTCATCATCTGGTGTGAATGTATATTCTACGGTTTTTGTTCCAACTTCCGGCATCTGGTCTGGATTGTTGAATTTTAATGTTCCGGCTACCTCTGTTCCATCTGGAGTTACAAATTTGGCTTTGGATGTATTTAATTTTAGATCAGAGATCTTCTGTCCATAATACAGTTCATTGCTTCCTTCTATTGCCGGCTCAGCTCCTTCTTTTGGAGTAATTGTAATTTTATCAATTACTGTGCTCTGTGATGGATCATATACAGTAATCTTATATGTTATTGCACTTGTCTGATTATATTTTGGCTTGATCGTTACCGTTGATGTTCCAACTTTCTTAGCAATCAGATTGATATTAACTCCCAACGCTTTCTCAATGGATATTACACTTTCATCCGTAGAGGTAACTTCTATGTCTGTATTTGCATCCAAACTTATTGGTGTATATTGGATCCAGGATGTCATGATCGTTCCTGTTTTTTGTCTCCATCCGCTTCCTTGAACCCAATAATTACCATCAACTGATTCACTGTTTCTCCAATATATTTGATCAAAAGTAATCTTCTTTTCTATCTTTTCAGCACCACACACTGTACAGCGGAACGTGATCGTATCATCCGTATCAGATTTTGGATCATATGAATACTCATGTCCATTATGAATCTCTGTTACATGATGATCTGTTACATTTGTTGTATTGATATCATAAAAACTAATATCTTCATTGTTCCATGTATACCATACTACTTTATTTCCTGAAACAACTGGCTGGCAGTCTGATAGATTTCCTTCAAAATGATGGATCGTTCCGACTTTTTCTCCATGATCGTCAACCAGTGTATAGTATACCTGATCTCCTTTGGTCCATAAGACCATAAACCGAGTTCCTGAAATCTTCACTAATTGAGGTGTTGTTGTTGTTTCTTCTCCTTCTGCATAATCTGTCAGGTAATTGATTTTCACATCTGATGTGCTCTTATCGACTGCTGCCACGAATACATTCCTTGTTTTATGACTGCTAAAGTCGCTGTCCTGAACTACTGTATTGGCTGCCACGAGGTAATGATCATCAGAGATTTCAAAACCTCCAACGCTGGCTCCTGTTTTATTATTCCCTGCAGTTCCTTCAAATTGCAACACTGGTATTTTTGTACATGGAGAAGAATAACCAGGTAAAAATTTACCTGTTGTTAAATCTGTCTGATATTTAAAAATCATAAAGGATCTTGGATATGCATCTCCATGGTCTAATGCAATGATATGTCCATCTTCGATTTTAACAAACTGATTGAAGGAATGACTTACATATCCATAATTATTATTCACAACTGATGTACATGAATCTGTAATCTCCATCTTATCAATATCTACCTGAATCGTTACATTCGCCTGATGACCATTATACATCTCATGACATGTACGAATGATCATATACTTTCCTGAAACATCTATTCTGCATGATCCTGCACCAAATGGATACGTTGTATTGCATTTTTTTAGTCCTGTAGACCCTATTCTATTCCACTTTTTATCATATTTTGTAATTCGGTATACTTCCAGATCGTTATCTTTGTCTTTATTATTCTGCCCTGTCACAACATAGTAATTATCATCGGTTGCATAGAATCCACCAAATACAGGTAATTCCTCATCTATGATCTTCATGCTTGTCAGATTATAATCCTTATCATAATATTCAACTAATAATCCACCAATCTTACTTCCATACTGTACACGCATAAACGAACCATCACTCTGTGCCGTAAGATATGATTCCATAGGATACGACCATATAATATAATTCTGTCCTCTAACATTACTTCCTTTATACGTCGCACACTGCTTTTTCACTGCTGTATTTGTTGCAGCTTTTACTTTTTTTCCTTGATATCCAACACTCATCGTAAGGATCATCGCGAGTGAAAGTATCATGGAAATCCCTTTTTTCATCTCTTTTTTCATAGGTTTCTCCATTCTTAATTTATTTACACTATGTAGCTTTTATTTTAACATTTTTATCCTAAAAATAAAATCTTTCCATATATTTTTTACATGTGAAAAATGACACATCCATTTTCAAACAGACATGCCATTTTTCTTGTTTTGTGTATTGTATTTTGATAAAAAGAAATTTCTGAAAATATTTTGTTTAGATCATCGCATCCACGTCAGCTAAAACTTCATCCATGATCGCCATAGCATCACGAAGTTCTGTTTCTGTAATGATCAATGGTGGCGCCACAATAATATTGTTTTCGTGGCTGTAGGTTGAGAATCCTTTTTTCTTTAACACCCCAATAATTCCTCCCAAGATGTTTTCTGGATCTTTATTGTATTCCACTAATGGTTCTTTTGTTTCTTTGTCTTTGACTAACTCGATCGCAGAGAATAATCCTTTGTATCTGACATCTCCGACACATGGATGTTTTCTCTTTAATTCTTCTTCAATCTGTCCTAAGATCTTACCCATCGCTTTGGAACGTTCAACCAATTTTTCTTCTTTATATACATCTAAAGTTGCAATTCCTGCGGCACAAGCAAGAGGATGTCCGGAGTATGTTAAACCGCACATTAATTTGTGATCATCGAAGTAATCTGCAATCTTCTTGTCTACGATGACACCTTTACATTTCCTACACGTTCCATGACCTTACCAGATACGATCAGAGCCTTTTTTCCGGCTGTTTGGAATTCATTTTCTGCATCTTGTAATGCACCTTTTCCTGTAATGACTTTTCCTGGCATTACAAACTCATGACTCATATTATCCGCCTCCTTGTTGGTCGTTTTGTTATTTCTTTTAACAATTTAGATGACAACACTTTCATTTTTTCCTACCAATATCCATATATTCTAAAGATTTTCATATCTCTTTGTCCATAGTAGACAAAGACCTTGTTATTTTCGTGCAAAAAAGATGATCCATTTCTGAATCATCTTTCCTCTTAGCTTTCCCGATGAAAAAATTTTTGTATTTTAAATGCCAGCCGAAGATTAAACTGCACATTAACATCATGAATATCTTTCTTTAATAATTCCTGAAATGATCCTTGTGATCGGAACATCATATGGAAGTGTCATCAGTGGAATATTTAGTTTCTGTGCATGATCGATCCATTCTTGTGTTACATCTTTGATATATGGTCCAATCTCCACCACGATTCCTGCTGCATAATTTTTCGCAACCGTTTCAATAAGTAGTTTCATTTCGTTGTCAATATCGTGAAATCCAACACCGCTTGTAAATACCAACTCACCTCTGCCTGCCCAGTTTACTCCATCTGCCATCTCAATCACATGAGCTCCTGTGATCTCTCTTAATAAAATATTATTTCCTGTCAGCAATTTTCCTTTCTGAAAATCTTTTAACTGAAAAAGTTCTTCATATTTCATATGTATCACCTCATTTGCGCTATGTATGATCATGAAACTTAAATCCTCTAATAAAAAGAAAAAGCCTTCCAATAGATTTCTCCATTGAAAGGCTCTGTATATTCTTCGTATCTTCCGTAACGTATGATTAACTCTTGCAGAACATCAAATATTGATTTTAAAACATTCAAACACATTTTGTCAGTTACGTGTTCGTTACCGAAAATATCTCTCATGTTATCCACACTGCTTTATGCAAAAAAAATTGGGAACGAGTAAAGACCCATTCCCTACAAAAAGTTAATTTTTTAATCGTGTATATATTTTAACACGCTTCATTTATATAGTCAACAACTTTTTTTACAAAAAAATATGCTGTTTTTATGCATTCATTTTTATCAAAATACTCTTTATTTTTTATTGCACGACCATCTATAAATACTTGTATCTGCTTAAACCTCTTCTCTTTCACAACATCTGCATTAATAAATTCATTGTAAACATAAAGCAATGTAACAAAATCATACAAAAACTTATTACTCAATTTGTTCTTTCTCATAGATGCACCTATTCCATCTATATTTGAAACAAATTTTATAATTTTAACAGATGGCTTATTTGTTCCTTTTTGAAGTTTATTTATCAGGCAATTACTATGTGCAGTTGCATTTCTTAAATCCCTTATTGAATACAACAAGTCACTATCTTTTAAACGCCCTGGATACCTCTCCGTATAATACTCATACAACTTCACCATATCTCCAAAAGATATTAATTCTACAAATACCCATGCAGGAAAATATGGATAATACTTCTCTATCAATTCTCTGCAATATTCACTAGATTTGTGTTTCTGTATATTTTGACAACTTCTCTCATACTTTGTAACAAATCTTCTAATAATATCATAACCATCTTCTTCTGGATTATCCTCTATATCTTTTAACAATCTGGTTTTTAAAGCATGTTCGACATCAAGACACATTTGCAATATTAAATACCGTAAATGCATATCAATGGTTGACAATTCCTGCAAATAAGCAAAATCAAGATTTATGTACTTATCGCTACTTTTTTGCTTGTCATAATTGGCTCTATAAGATGCTAGTTTCATGTAGTAATTATTATTTTGAAGAAATACCTTTGCATCTTCTTCTTTAGCTATATCAAATTTTATTCCCTTTATTTTCATATGAGATATCAATTCGTCACTTGTTTTAAGTAATTTCATAAAAATTCCCCTTTGTTCTTTCTATCATTATACTCCACTACAATTGATAATAAAAGACATTTTTCAACATCATATCTTCTTATATACAAATTACTGAGAAAGAGTTATTTTAATTATGGTGATCATTTGTCAGTTACCTGTTAGTTGTGTGTTAGTTACCGATAGATTTTCGTGTGTTTTGAGGATGTTTGATAGATTTTCAGAATATAAAGAAAACCCCGAAAATACTGGATTTTCGGGGTTTGTTGCTCTTTTTCGATATTCGGTTGAATTAACGTTTTGAGAACTGTGGTGCACGACGTGCTTTGCGAAGACCTGGTTTCTTTCTTTCTTTCATTCTTGGGTCTCTTGTTAAGAATCCAGCTTTCTTTAATGTTGAACGGAATTCTCCATCAACCTGTAATAAAGCTCTGGAAATACCATGACGGATTGCTCCAGCCTGTCCTGTAAATCCACCACCATGAACGTTTACTAATACATCATATTTGTCAATTGTATCTGTTGCAACTAATGGCTGACGTACAACTACTTTTAATGTTTCTAATCCAAGATATTCATCAATATCTCTTTTGTTGATTGTGATTTTTCCTGTTCCAGGTACTAAATATACTCTGGCAACACTGTGTTTTCTTCTACCAGTTCCGTAATATTTTGCTGTAGCCACTGCTTCTTCCTCCTTCAAAAATTAATACTTGATCTCTAATGCTTTTGGCTGCTGAGCTACATGGTTGTGCTCTGCACCTGCATATACGTGAAGTTTCTTAATCATCTGTCTTCCTAAAGGTCCTTTTGGAAGCATTCCTTTAACTGCAAGATAGATTACGTCTTCAGGTTTTTTAGCTAATTTTTCTTTTAATGTCTGTTCTTTCATTCCACCAACATAGTCTGAATGATGATAGTAGATCTTCTGGTCTAATTTCTTACCAGTTACTTTGATCTTCTCAGCGTTGATAACGATCACGTTATCTCCTGTATCGATATGTGGTGTATAAGTTGGTTTGTTTTTACCTCTTAAGATTGTTGCGATCTCAGATGCTAAACGTCCTAATGTATGTCCTGTAGCATCAACTACATACCATTCTCTTTCAATTGTTGATGGGCTGGCCATAAAACTTTTCATGGTGTTCCTCCTTAAAATTTCTATCAATCATATGTGTCTATATTAAATACTCCCACCGGGGCATTGGGGTAGTATTCTCTTGCATGTCACAGTTTCTTATTATATAATACGCAGCCGGGTGTGTCAAGATTTTTTCTTGTTGTTTTTGATAAATTTTTGATGTTATCCACAAGATGGTCTTGATTTCAAAATTTTATCCACAATATATGGGTATATTATGTCCGTATATGTTAAAACATTGTTGATAAATCTCAATGTCAAATAAGATATGCTACAATCGGCAACGTTATGATCGATAACAGTGTTGTCAGTACGATTCCTCTGCTGCAAATGGAACTGTCTAATCCATAATCGATTGCCATCATCACTGCCATGCTTCCATTTGGCATTCCAAACATTAATACCATGATCCCCGAGAGAACAGGATCTAAATGAAACAGCCGGATCGCAAATGCTGCAATCATTGGGATCACCAGCATCTTTAAAAATGTAAACTGATACATCTTGATGTCTTTGAAAACTTCGATCAGTGGCATCTTCGCTAAAGATACCCCGGTAATGATCATGGAGAGTGGGATTGCTGCATTTCCTAAGTATTGTACAAAACTTACCGCAGGTGCTGGTGCGTCGATCTGAAATGCAAAAATCAATAACGCAGCCAGACATGCGACCATTCCTGGATTGATCATCTTTTTCCAGTGGAATATAATCTTAGCTTTTTGTCCTGTCTGCATGGCACGTTCTTTCTCAAAAAGATAAATTCCATAGGTGTAAAAGAGAATATTATATACCAGTGTATACAGTGCTACATAAAAAATAGCTCCTCTACCGTATAATTCTTCAATGATCGGAATCCCCATAAATCCAAGATTCGAAAAGATCAGCATCACTGCATAGATATTTCTTTCATCTTTTTTTACACCTAGAATACGAACAAATGCCGGACTGATCAGGATCAATACCACAAATAAGATCACTGCAAGGATCAGGTCCATGATCACAAGATTCCAGTTTCCATTTCCAACGGAACCGATCACGCCAGATATGATCAATGCAGGATTAAATATATTTACGATCAGTCCTGATATCTGTGAACTTGTATCATCACTGATCCATTTTTTCTTATAACTTAGGTATCCGATCAGCATAAAACCAAACAATACTAACAATTTCTGAAATATGATAAAGCTATTCTGCATTCTCGCGGTCCTCCGGATATTCGATCTGAATTAATGTCAAGCCTTTTGCTGGAAGTTTTGGTCCTGGTGTAACTCTTTCTTTGGATGCTAAGATTTCTTTGACCCATTGTGGTTCTTGTTTTCCTCTTCCGACCTCTAAAAGCGTTCCTGCCATTAAACGTACCATATTATAGAGAAAACCGCTTCCTGTGACTCTCATCGTGATATATCTGCCATTTTGTGTCACATCACATTCGTAAATCTCTCTGACATAGGATGTAACCTGTGCTTTACTGCTGCACATACTGATAAAACAGTGTTCCCCTAAGAAATAAGAAGCTGCTTCTTTCATTTTCTCCACATCAAGTGGTACATATACAAAATGATGATGTCTGCTTGTCACGGGATTATCGTATCTTGCATTGTAAAAGGTATATTCATATGTCTTTCTTGTATCCTGAAACCTTGGATGGTAGTCTAATGGCACTTCTTTGGAGTCCTGAATAATGATATCTTCTGGTAGTCTTGCATTTAATGCTTTTGCCATCTTCTCTCCCGGAATACGGCTTTCCGTGTCGAATACAGCTACATTTCCTAATGCGTGGACTCCTGAATCCGTTCTGCTGGCTCCGATCACTTTGATGTCTTCTCCTGTCAGTTCTGATATATGCTTATTTAAGACACCTTCGACTGTAATCTCGTTTGGCTGTACCTGCCATCCACAATAACCAGTTCCATCATAGGCTACGATTAATTTTACTCGTTTCATCGTATCTTACCTCCATGGACTGAAAAAGGATAAATAAATCATCACTGCTAAAAATACAAACAGGACGATATACGCTATTTTATCTCTTTTCTCGTATTTTAATGGTTTTAATTTAGTTCTTCCAACACCGCCATGGTAACAACGTGATTCCATTGCCATTGCAAGGTCATTTGCTCTTCGGATCGCTGCTACAAACAGTGGTACTATAATCGGAACCATGCTTTTTACTCGTTTTAAGAGACCTCCGGATTCAAAGTCGATTCCTCTGGCTGTCTGGGCTTTCATGATCTTTTCTAATTCTTCTGTTAAGATTGGAATAAATCTTAGTGCGATTGACATCATCATAGCAATCTCATGTACTGGTACTCCGACTTTATTTAAAAATCCCAGTGATTTGTCTAGTCCGTCTGTCAGTTCATTTGGTGTTGTTGTAAATGTCAGTAAAGACGTTCCTAATACCAGCATGATCAGACGGCTTCCCAGATAAATAGTTGTCCTGATCCCTTCTGCAGAAATTGATATGATCCAGAACTGGATCACTGGTTTTCCTGGAATAAATAACATATTGATCATTACAGAGAATAATAAGATCACTGCAATTGCTTTTAATCCTCTTAAAATATATTTTACAGGTACCTTTGAAATCTTGATCGTTATGATCAAAAATAATAGTGACATCACATAAGTTGCAGGTGCTTTATGCATAAATAATGTAATGACGTAGATCAAGACTGCAAATAATTTCACTCTCGGATCAAGTCTGTGGATCAGAGAGTCTTCTTTATAATATTGTCCAATTGTTATATCCTTGAGCATTTTATTTTCCTCTCAGTCCTTTTAGTCCTTCTAAAATTGCTTCTTTTGTTTCTTCTAATGTCAATAAATCCCTCTGGATTGGGAACCCTCTGTCTGCGAGTTCTTCACATACTTGACGATAAAACGGTACAGCAAGCCCTGCTTCTTCTAGTTCTTTCTTGTGAGAGAATACTTCTTTTTTATCTCCTTCATACATGACCTGTCCACCATTCATAACGATCACACACTGTGCATAATCTGCAACATCTTCCATACTGTGTGATACCAGAATGATCGTAATCTTCTTTTCTTCATGAAGTTTCTTTAACAGATTTAAGATCTGATCTTTTCCGACCGGATCAAGTCCTGCTGTTGGTTCATCCAAAATGAAATATTCTGGCTCCATTGCAAGAATCCCTGCGATTGCTACTCTTCGCTTCTGTCCGCCAGATAATTCAAATGGCGATTTTTGATATAATTTCTCTGGTAATCCAACATCTTTTAAACATTTGACAGCAATCTCTGTTGCTTCTTCTTTTGTCTTTCCAAAGTTCATTGGACCAAAACATACATCATCTAAAATCGTTGTCTCAAATAGCTGATGTTCTGGATACTGGAAACATATACCGACTTTTCCACGTAATTCTCGTAATGGGTATCCTTCTGAATATATATCTTCATCATCGAAATATATTGTTCCAGACGTTGGTTTGATCAATCCATTTAGATGCTGGATCAATGTTGATTTTCCAGAACCTGTGTGTCCGATCACTGCAATGAATTCTTCTTTTTTTATTTCTAAGTTTATATCTTTTAATGCGTAATTCTTCTTGCTAGAATTATCTTCATATGCGTAACTTACATGTTCTAAACGAATTGACATAATTCCTCCACCAGCTCTTCCTTTGTTGTTATCGTATCTGACAAGTTAACACCTTCTTTTTTTAGTTCCCATGCAAGTTCTGTTGCGTACGGAACTTCCAGACCTAATGTTTTCATCTCATCAACTCTTGAAAAGATCTCTTTTGGTTTTCCATCCATGACAATCTTTCCTTGATCCATCACGATGATACGATCTGCTAAGATTACTTCTTCCATATGATGTGTTACCATAAGGATCGTAATATTCTTTTCTTTATTCAATGCTTTCACAAGAGATAAAACATGTCTGCGGCCTTCTGGATCTAGCATGGCTGTTGGTTCGTCTAATACGATACATTCTGGTTCCATTGCCATGATCCCTGCGATCGCTACTCTCTGTTTCTGTCCGCCAGAAAGATGATTGGGACTTGCTTCTTTATATGCGATCATTCCCACACCTGTAAGAGCCGCTGTGATCCTTGTCCAGATATCTTTGGAAGCTATTCCGAGGTTTTCTGGACCGAAGGCTGTGTCTTCTTCTACCGTTGTTCCTACGATCTGGTTATCTGGATTCTGAAATACGATTCCTGCACTCTGTCTGACTTTTAAGAGGGTACTTTCATCTTTTGTATCCATTCCTTTGATATATACTGTGCCTTCTGTCGGCATCAAAAGTCCATTGATATGCTTCGCAAGCGATGATTTCCCAGAACCATTCTTTCCAAGGATTGCTACAAATTCACCTTTCTCAACATTGATATCAATATGATTGATTGCTGCAATCTCTTGCTTGTCTTCTTCTGTGTCTCCATAGGTCACATATTTGTGAACTAAGTCTTTTATTTTCAATATGGACATAATATTCTCCTATCTGATCCGTAATAAGGATAGTATACTATTTCCCATAAAAAAAGAAAAGTCTTATCCCAGTTGTTCCGGAATAAGACCTCTTTGTTGTTGTCGATTTGGAATTTAAATAATATAGTCAGTATTGAACTGTTGATTAAACTAATTCAAGTACTACTTTTAATGCTGCATCACCTTTACGCTGAGCAATCTTAACGATTCTTGTGTAACCACCGTTACGTTCAGCATATTTTGGTGCATACTCGTCGAATAACTTAGCTGTTAAATCAACTTTCTTTGTATTAGCTTTCTTACCAGCTGCTTCTGTAGGAACTTCTGTTACAGGATATAATACCTTTAACATCTGTCTTCTTGCATGTAAGCGGGATGGTAAATCTTTTTTGATTTCTTTCTGAACTGTTTCATAAACAGTAACTTTCTTACCATCTACAACTTCTTTCACGCGTTTTCCGTTTTCATCTTTCTTAGCAACTTTAGCGTCAACTGTAACTGTTTCAAAGTTGTCTTTTTCTTTTACAGCTAAAGCGATCAGTTTCTCAGCTACCTTGCGGATTTCTTTTGCTTTTGCTTCAGTTGTAACGATTTTTCCATGATGTAACAGATTTGTTACTTCTGCACGGATCAGTGCTTTTCTCTGGGAAGCTGTTCTTCCTAATTTTCTGTATTTTGCCATTATAATGACCTCCTGTGTTTTTTCGCCTTGCTTACTTATGCCTTCAGCCTAGGCGGGTCTGGTTTCTATTCTTCTCCTGAACTTAGGGATAATCCTAATTCACTTAACTTAGCTAAAACTTCTTCTAACGATTTACGTCCTAAGTTACGAACTTTCATCATATCTTCTGAAGTCTTATTAGTTAATTCTTCTACTGTATTGATGCCAGCTCTCTTTAAGCAATTGTATGAACGAACAGATAATTCTAATTCATCAATGCTCATTTCAAGAACTTTTTCTTTCTCGTCATCTTCTTTTTCTACCATAACTTCTGCTGTCTTGGCATTCTCAGAAAGATCTACAAATAAGTTTAAGTGCTCGCATAATACTTTCGCTGCTAAACTTACAGACTCATCTGGTGTTAGTGTTCCGTTTGTGAATACATCTAATGTTAATTTGTCATAATCTGTGATCTGACCTACACGAGTATTCTCAACCTTTAAGTTTACACGCTCAACTGGTGTGTAAATCGCATCAACTGCGATCTCATCGATTGCTTTTCCTTCTTTGTCTGCTTTGTCTGCGCCTACATATCCGCGTCCGTTTGTGATTGTAAGCTCCATATCCAGTTTGCTGCTGTCATCACTTAATGTTGCGATCACAAGCTCTGGATTTAAGATTTCGATATCACTGTCCGCTTTAATATCTCCGGCAGTTACTACACCCTTTCCTGAAAACTCAATATAAGCCTGCTTTGTTTCAGCGGATGAGCTGTTGTTTTTAATTGCCAGAGATTTGATATTCATGATGATCTCAGGTACATCTTCTTTAACCCCTGGGATGGAACTGAACTCATGCAGAACACCTTTGATCTTTACTGAACTTACTGCTGCACCTGGCAGAGAAGAAAGCATGATACGTCTTAAGGAATTACCTAAAGTTGTACCATAACCTCTTTCCAAAGGTTCCACAACAAAGCGTCCAAAACGGTTATCTTCTGAAATCTCATTAATCTCAATATTTGGTTTTTCAAATTCAAACATACGTGCCCTCCTTTTGGCTTAGGTTTAACTTGAGGGTTATTATTTAGAATATAACTCGACGATTAATGTTTCGTTAACTGGTACGTCGATCTCATCTCTTGATGGAAGTTCTTTTACAGTTCCTGTAAAGTTATCATGATCTGCTTCTAACCATGAAGGAATCATTCTTCCTTCTGTTACTTCTAAGATCTCTTTGTATCTTGGAGATGTTCTATGTTTTTCTTTGATTTCGATAACGTCCCCAGCTTTAACCTGGTAAGAAGGAATGTTAACCTGTTTTCCATTAACTAATACATGTTTATGGTCAACGATCTGTCTGCATTCTTTTCTTGTTCTTCCGTATCCTAAACGGAATAATACGTTATCTAAACGAAGCTCTAATAATGTCATCAGGTTTGTACCAGTCTGACCTTTCATTCTTTCTGCTTTTGCATAGTAGTTACGGAAAGGTTTTTCTAATACACCATAAATGAATTTAGCTTTCTGTTTTTCGCAAAGCTGAAGTCCGTATTCACTTTTCTTTCTGTTTGCTCTATTTAAACTTCTGTTTGATTTTTTATCAATTCCTAAAAAGACAGGATCTAAACCTAAGGATCTACATCTCTTTAAGACTGGAGTTCTATCTACTGCCATCTTTAATTATCCTCCTAAATTAGACTCTTCTACGTTTTGGTGGGCGACATCCATTATGTGGAACAGGTGTTACATCGCTGATGCTTGTAACTTCTAATCCTGCTGCTGATAAAGCACGGATTGCTGCTTCTCTTCCTGATCCTGGACCTTTAACCATTACATCTACTGATTTTAATCCATGCACTAATGCTGCTTTTGTTGCAGTTTCAGCTGCCATCTGAGCTGCATATGGTGTAGATTTTTTGGATCCTCTGAATCCTAATCCACCTGCACTTGCCCAAGAAAGAGCATTTCCCTGTGCATCTGTTAATGTAACGATTGTATTATTAAAAGATGACTGAATATGTGCCTGTCCGTGCTGTACATTCTTCTTTACACGTTTTTTTGCACTTTTCTTTGTAACTTTAGCCATAATTACGTATACCTTTCTTTCTTCATTTCAATTCCAAAAAGATTGCCTATACTGCAAATCTTATGCTATTCCTGACTGTCCATACAGCCGGGTGTGTCATAACACTACAAATTTAGTGTTTATTATTTCTTCTTGTTAGCTACTGTTTTCTTAGGACCTTTACGTGTTCTTGCGTTAGTTTTTGTTTTCTGTCCACGGCAAGGAAGTCCCTGTCTATGACGTTTTCCTCTGTAGCATCCAATTTCTTTTAATCTCTTAATGTTAAGAGCGATTTCTCTTCTTAAATCACCTTCTACAACCTGTGTATCGTTGATAACTGCACTGATTCTTTTAACTTCATCATCAGTTAAGTCGCGTACACGAGTATCAGGATCAACATTTGCCTCTGCCAAAATACGTTTTGCGCTTGAAAGACCGATTCCATAAATATAAGTAAGACCAATCTCTACACGCTTTTCTCTTGGTAAATCAACACCTGAAATACGAGCCATGTTTTTCTTTCCTCCAAAATAAATAATTACTTGTCTATTAAGGGCAATCCATATATCCGCAGTACGGTGAAATGATATATATGTCTCTTCCTCAAATTATCTTTCTATCTATAAATAATCAGTATGAGCGTACCTGTACTCATACTGCAGCCGCCTAAATTATGCGAGTGTATCTCTACACATCACAAAATACACCTCTAAACTGTTCTTGCAGTAAATAGGTGAATACACAACAAACCAAGGATTATTGCGATATTCTTATCGAACGTCGTAATTATCCCTGTCTCTGTTTGTGTTTTGGATTCTCACAGATTACTCTGACAGATCCTTTTCTCTTGATAACCTTGCATTTTTCGCAAATTGGTTTTACAGATGCTCTAACCTTCACTTGAATATCTCCTTTCAAAAAACGTTCGGGTATGATTATATCATCATATTCTGAATATTTCAAGACTTTTTCTAAATTTATTTATCTTTCCAAATAATTTATTTGTCTCTCCAAATAATTCTTCCTTTTGATAAATCATATGGTGATAATGCCAGTGTTACTTTGTCACCTGGTAAAATCTTGATGTAATTCATTCTAAGCTTTCCACTGATGTGAGCTAAAATTACGTGTCCACCTTCGATTTCTACCTTGAACATAGCGTTTGGTAACTTTTCTAACACTACTCCTTCAACTTCAATTGCTTCTGATTTTGCCATTTTATTCCTCCTATTCAGACAAAGTCAATATTTCACAACCATCTTCTGTGATGACGATCGTGTTTTCATAATGTGCAGCCAGACTTCCATCTTCAGTAACAACTGTCCAGTCATCGTCCAGCCAGACAACATCATAACTACCTTCATTTACCATTGGTTCAATGGCAAGCGTCATTCCTGGTCTTAATTTCATTCCTTTTCTTCTCTGTTTGAAGTTCGGAATCTGTGGATCTTCATGAAGATGTGTTCCAATTCCATGTCCCACTAAATCTCTGACTACAGAATAACCATTACTTTCTACATATTTCTGAATTGCTTCAGATATGTCAAACAAATGATTTCCTGGAACTGCAAGTTTGATTCCTTCAAAGAAACTTTGCTTTGTTACTTCGATCAGTCTCTTTGCTTCTTCGGAAATATTTCCAACCGCATGTGTTCTTGCTGCATCGGAATGATATCCTTCATGGATCAGTCCTGCATCCAGACTTACAATGTCTCCATCCTGTAAAATCCGGTCTTTGCTTGGAATACCATGTACGACTTCGTCATTGACAGATACACAGATGGATGCCGGATATCCATTATAGTTTAAGAAGTTTGGTACACATCCAAGATCTCTGATCGCTTTCTCTCCAAACTGGTCGATCTCTAATGTAGAAATTCCTGGTTTTACAAAATCAGCTAACTTGTTGTGAACCTCTTCTAACATCTTACCGGCTTCTCGCATAAGTTCGATTTCTTTTTTTGATTTGATCGTAACTGCCATGGTCTGCCTCTTATCCTAAAATAGATTTAATTTCTTCAAAAACAACTTTGATATCCTGTGTTCCATCGATCTCGTGTAAGCTTCCTGCTTCTTTATAGTGTGCGATCAGTGGAGCTGTCTGTTCATGATAAACATCCAGACGTTTTTTTACAGTTTCTGCTTTGTCGTCATCGCGAAGAATTAATTCTCCACCACATACGTCGCAGCAGTTTTCTTTCTTTGGAGGATTATACTGAACATGGAAGATTGCTCCACAGTCTTTGCAGGATCTTCTTCCTGACATTCTGTTGATGATATTTTCATCTGGAACTTCGATATCAATTGCAAATTCAATCTTCTCACCGTCTTTTGCAAGTGCTTCATCTAATGCATTTGCTTGTGGAATCGTTCTTGGAAATCCATCTAAAATATACCCTTTTTCACAATCATCTTTGTGGATACGATCAACAACAAGATCGCATACAAGTTCGTCTGGAACTAACAGTCCTTTGTCCATGTATTCCTGTGCTTTCTTTCCAAGCTCTGTTCCTTCTTTAATATTTGCTCTGAAAATATCACCTGTTGAGATGTGTGGAATATCGTACGCCTGTGCAATCTGTTTTGCCTGAGTACCTTTTCCAGCACCTGGAGCTCCTAACATAATAATTTTCATGACAAATCCTCCTTTTGTCTCTCTTTTATTTTTAGTTACCATACAATTTGTTTCCATACCATCGTTTTTAATGCCATTGGACTTTTGTGCTTATATAAAAACATTCCATATAAGCACAAAAAGCTGTAGTTGTCACTACAGCTTTCTTATAGTTACTCACTCAAAAAACCAGAATAGTTCTGTACTAACAACTGTGACTGGATCTGCTTGATCGTCTCAAGGATAACACCTACTACGATGATGATAGATGTTCCTCCAAATGAAACGCTTGCTCCAAATACTCCATTAAAGAAGAATGGAACAACTGCCACGATCGTTAGTCCTGCAGCACCTATAAATATAATATATTTTAATATTTTATTCAAATAATCTACTGTAGGTTTTCCCGGTCGGATTCCTGGGATAAATCCACCCTGTTTCTTCATATTGTTTGAAATCTCTAATGGATTAAATGTAATCGATGTATAGAAATAAGCAAACAGTACTACCAAAACAATATAGATCAATAAACCGATCGATCTTTTTGGATGGGATGCATCAAACCAGGTAGATGAGTTCAAACTTGTTAATGCTTTTCCAATGAATCCGTTATTCTCGTATTTTAAGACATTCTGCAGCATGATTGGGAACTGCATAATGGATGATGCAAAGATAATTGGGATTACACCTGCTGTGTTAACTTTCAGCGGAATCTTACTCTGCTGTCCACCAACAAGTTTTCTTCCCTGCATCTTCTTAGAATACTGTACTGGGATATGTCTTTCCGCATCTGATAAAACGATAACGAATACGACAACTGCCAGAACAACTCCTACGATCACACATCCTGCGATCAGAGCTGGCCCGATCTGTTTTCCCTTCATAAACTGATTATAAAGAGAAGTAAAATCTCCCGGCATTCCGGATACAATGTTTACGAGCAGGATAATGGAAATACCATTTCCAATTCCACTCTCTGTAATACGTTCTCCAAGCCACATAACCAGAACTGCACCTGCGGTTAAAGCAATGATCATTGTAACAATGGTAAACGTTGTATAATCGGTACCTAATGCACCTTGATTGGCAAATCCGATCGCAAGTCCTGCGCCTTCGATGATCGCAAGTACAACCGTTACATATCTTGTAATCTTTGCCATTCTTTTTCTTCCGTCTTCTCCATCTTTCTGCATCTCTTCAAGAGCTGGAATAACGATCGTCATCAGCTGCATGATGATGGAAGATGTGATATACGGAGTTACACTTAATGCAAATACTGACATCTGCATGAAGGAGCCTCCGGTAAAAGAGTTCAATAGGCTGAACGAATCGCCTAATGTACTCTTTAAATAGGCACTGATCTGTGCACTATCGATTTCCGGAATTGGTAGTTGTGATCCAAAACGTACAACAATAAGAATTAGTGTCGTAAATAATAGCTTCTTTCTTAATTGCTTGTTTTTAAAAGCGCTGACAACAGCGTTTGACATACTAGATCACCTCAGCTTTTCCTCCAAGTGCTTCGATCTTCTCTTTAGCACTAGCACTAAATGCATTTGCTTTTACATTTAATTTCTTTGTTAATTCACCGTTTCCTAAGATTTTAACTCCATCTCTAGGATTTTTAACGATTCCTGCTTCGATTAAAGCTTCTACAGATACTTCTGCTCCGTCTTCAAATCTTTCTAAAGCTGAAAGGTTGATACCAACGATTTCCTTAGAGTTTCTGCATTTGAAACCTCTCTTAGGAATACGTCTGTATAAAGGCATCTGTCCACCTTCGAATCCAGGTCTTACTCCACCACCTGAACGAGCTTTCTGTCCTTTATGTCCTTTACCTGCAGTTTTTCCATTTCCTGAACCATGTCCACGACCTCTTCTGAAAGCGTCGCTATGTTTAGATCCTTCTGCAGGGCGTAAGTTTGATAATTCCATTCCGTTACACCTCCTTGCCGAATATTATTAGATTTCTTCTACTTTAACTAAATGTTTCACCTGGTGAATCATTCCACGTGTTGCTGCGTTATCAGGCAGCTCAACTGTTTTGTGAAGTTTTTTAAGACCTAATGCTTCAACAGTTTTTTTGTGCTTTGGAATTGCACCAATTGTAGATTTTACTAATGTGATTTTTAATTTATCTGCCATTTCAAAATTCCTCCTATCCTAAGAGCTCTTCTACTGATTTTCCACGTAGTTTTGCTACCTGCTCTGGAGTTTTTAAGTTCTTTAATCCTTCGATTGTTGCTAATACAACATTCTGTTTGTTGTTAGAACCTAAAGATTTTGAACGGATGTTTTTATATCCTGCAAGTTCCAGAACGATACGGGAAGGTCCACCAGCGATGATACCAGTACCTTCTGGAGATGTTTTCAATAATACAGATGCTCCACCGAAGTTTCCTGTAAAGTCGTGTGGTGTTGTTCCTTTTTCATCGATTGGTACTTCAACAAGGCTCTTCATAGCTGCTTCTTTTCCTTTGCGGATCGCTTCTGGAATTTCAGCTGCTTTTCCTAATCCAGCACCAACATGACCATTTTTATCCCCTACTACAACCAGTGCTGCAAATCTCATGTTACGTCCACCTTTTACTACTTTAGTAACACGTTTGATGGATACAACTCTTTCTTCCAGCTCTAACTGACTAGGGTCAATAAGTGTATGCTTCATTTGACTTCCTCCTATTAGAATTTCAGACCAGCTTCACGAGCTGCATCTGCTAATGCTTCAATTTTACCATGATAAATAAATCCGCCTCTGTCAAAGACAACTTCTGTGATACCTTTTGCTAAAGCTCTTTCAGCGATTACTTTACCTAAGTAGCTAGCTGCGGCAACATCATTTGTTTTTTCCAGTTCTGCCTTTACGTCTTTCTGAGTTGTTGAAGCAGATACTAATGTATTTCCAACAGTGTCGTCAATAATCTGAGCGTACATATGATCATTACTTCTAAATACACTTAAGCGAGGTCTTTCGCTTGTTCCATTGATTCGATTACGAAGCTTGTAGTGTTTTTTCGCACGAATCTTGCTTCTTGATTCTTTTCTAATCATCCTATATCACTCCTTTATTTAGCCCCAGTTTTTCCAACTTTACGTCTGATAACTTCATCAGCATACTTAATACCTTTACCTTTGTAAGGTTCTGGTTTTCTAAGTTCTCTGATTTCAGCTGCGTACTGTCCAACTTTTTCTTTGTCGATACCTTTAACGATAATAATGTTCTGTCCGTCCATCTCTGTTTCGATTCCTTCTGGATCAGTCATAACTACCGGATGAGAGAAACCAAGGTTGAAAGTGATTTCTTTTCCCTTTTTCTGTGCTCTGTAACCAACACCGTTGATTTCAAGCTTCTTTTCGTATCCTTCAGATACACCTGTGATCATGTTTGCGATCAAAGATCTTGTAAGACCATGTAAAGATTTCATTTTCTTTAAGTCATTTGGTCTTGTTACGACAACCTGATTATCTTCCTGTTTGATTGTCATTTCTACTGGTAAACATTTTTCTAATGTTCCTTTAGGACCTTTTACAGTCACTTTGTTTCCTTCTTCAATCTTTACCTCTACTCCTGCAGGGATATCGATTGGTAATCTACCTATACGAGACATAGGTTACCTCCTTAAATTGTCGGAAGGGACAAGGGTGTGTCCCTTCTGTTTTCAGAATAGTGAATGCTGGTTAATGTACAGTAAATCTTACCATACAAAAGCTAACACTTCTCCACCCACGTTCTGTTTTCTTGCTTCTTTATCTGTTAACAGTCCTTTGTTTGTAGAGATGATCGCAATACCAAGTCCTCCTAATACTTTAGGAAGCTCTTCAGCCCCTGCGTATACTCTAAGCCCTGGTTTAGAGATTCTCTTAAGTCCTGTAATGATTTTTTCATTTTTATCAGCACCATATTTTAATGTGATTACGATTGTGCTGAAAGAACCTTCTTCTTTGATGTCATATGCTTTGATAAAACCTTCTTTTAATAAGATTTCTGCAATCGCTGTCTTCATCTTAGAAGCAGGAATTTCTACTGTATCATGTTTCGCAGTATTTGCATTACGGATTCTTGTAAGCATATCTGCAATAGGATCGCTCATTGTCATTTTCGTGTTCCTCCTTCCTTAATCTTACCAGCTTGCCTTCTTGACACCTGGAATCTGTCCTTTATATGCTAATTCACGGAAGCAAACTCTGCAGATACCATATTTTCTTAAATATGCATGTGGACGTCCGCAGATTCTGCAACGGCTATATTCTCTTGTTGAGAATTTTGCTTTTCTTTTCTGTTTTGCAACCATTGACTTCTTAGCCATGGGAACCCTCCTAACTATTTCTTAAACGGCATACCAAATAAAGTTAATAATTCACGAGCTTCTTCATCAGTGTTCGCTGTTGTAACGAAGATGATGTCCATTCCTCTTACTTTGTCTACTTTATCGTATTCGATTTCTGGGAAAATTAACTGTTCTTTAATACCTAATGCATAGTTACCTCTTCCATCGAAAGAGTTCTGGTTAACTCCTCTGAAGTCACGTACTCGAGGTAATGCTAAGTTAATTAAACGATCAGCGAATTCATACATTCTTTCACCACGTAATGTAACTTTGCATCCGATAGGCATACCTTCTCTTAATTTGAAGTTCGCAACAGATTTCTTTGCTCTTGTTACGACTGCTTTCTGTCCAGCGATCTTTTCAAGATCAGCTACTGCAGATTCTAAAACTTTTTTATTTTCTTTTGCTTCACCAACACCCATGTTGATTACGATCTTCTCGAGTTTTGGTACCTGCATAATATTGCTGTATTCGAATTTCTTCATCATAGCATCTTTGATCTGATTGCTATACTGTTCATGTAATCTACTCACTTGCGTAAACCTCCTCTCTTAATTAGTCAATGACTTCGCCTGTTGCACGTGCAACACGAACTTTTTTACCGTCAACTACTTTATATCCAATTTTTGTTGTTTTTCCATTGTGCACTAACATTACATTGGAAACATCCATTGGGCCTTCCTGGCTTACGATACCACCCTGCTGGTTTGCAGGACTAGGTTTAGTATGCTTTGTGATCATGTTGGCACCTTCAACTGTTACAGTACCTTTTTTATGATCAACAGCAATTACTTTTCCTTCTTTGTCTTTATCTTTACCAGCGATAACTTTAACTAGATCGCCTTTTTTAATTTTAATTGCTGACACAGTGTTTCCTCCTTATAATACTTCTGGTGCTAATGAAACAATCTTCATGAATTTCTTGTCTCTAAGCTCTCTTGCCACTGGTCCGAAGATACGAGTTCCTCTTGGATTCATATCATCTTTAATAATTACAGCAGCATTTTCGTCAAATTTGATATAAGAACCATCTTTACGACGGGCACCTTTCTTTGTACGAACAACAACTGCTCTGACTACGTCACCTTTTTTTACAACGCCGCCTGGTGTTGCATCTTTGACTGTAGCAACAATAACATCACCGATGTTAGCATATCTTCTTGTAGATCCTCCTAACACACGAATGCAAAGGATTTCTTTTGCTCCTGTGTTGTCGGCTACTCTAAGTCTTGACTCCTGCTGAATCATGCCTTTATTCTCCTTTCCAACCAAGCAAAATTATTTTGCTTTTTCGATAATTTCAACAAGTCTCCATCTCTTATCTTTTGAAAGAGGTCTTGTCTCCATAACCTTTACTCTATCTCCAATGTTACATTCGTTATTTTCGTCATGAGCTTTTAATTTGTAAGTTCTTTTAACGATCTTTTTATATAAAGGATGTTTTACGTTGTCTTCGATTGCAACTACGATTGTTTTATCCATTTTATCACTAACGACTTTCCCTACACGGGTTTTTCTTAAATTTCTTTCCACAACAAATTCCTCCTTTCGAAATGATTACTAAGCGTTTGCTTTTGCTGTAATTGCACCCTGAATACGTGCAATATTTCTTCTAACTTCTTTAATTCTGCTTGTATTCTCAAGTTGGTTTGTTGCATTCTGGAATCTTAAGTTGAATAATTCCTTTTTCGCAGCTACTAGCTCATTATTTAATTCGTCTACTGACTTATTATTTAATTCTTTTACAAAATCTTTAGTTTTCACTGTTGTCACCGCCTTCTAAAGCTTCACGAGAAACAATCTTACACTTGATTGGTAATTTGTGTACTGCAAGACGTAATGCTTCTTTTGCAATTTCTTCGCTTACACCAGAAATTTCGAACATTACACGTCCTGGTTTTACAACTGCTACCCAATATTCTAAGTTACCTTTACCTTTACCCATTCGAGTTTCAGCTGGCTGAGCTGTTACTGGTTTGTCAGGGAAAATTTTGATCCAAACTTTACCACCACGTTTGATGTAACGAGTCATAGCAACACGGGCTGCTTCGATCTGGTTTGCTGTGATCCATGCTGGCTCTGTAGCTACAATACCGTACTCACCGTAAGTGATCTTATTACCGCGTAATGCTTTTCCGCGCATGCTTCCACGGAACTGTTTACGACGTTTTACTCTTTTTGGCATTAACATTATTTATTTCCCCCTTCCTTTTTTGATGGAAGTACTTCACCATGGTAAATCCATGTTTTTACTCCGACTTTACCATATGTTGTATCTGCTTCTGCAAATCCGTAATCAATGTTAGCACGAAGTGTCTGTAGAGGAATTGTTCCCTCGCTGTAGAATTCTGTACGTGCCATATCTGCTCCACCTAAACGTCCAGAAACGGATGTTTTGATTCCAAGAGCTCCAGATCTCATTGTACGCTGCATGCAAGATTTCATTGCACGTCTGAAAGAAATACGATTTTCAAGCTGCTGTGCAATATTCTCTGCAACTAACTGAGCATCTTTGTCTGGTCTTTTTACTTCTTTAACATCGATCAGTAATTTTTTGTCTGTCATTTTCTGAAGATCTTTTTTCAGTTCTTCGATGGAAGATCCACCTTTACCGATTACTACTCCAGGTTTTGCTGTATATACGATTAATTTTACTCTGTCGGAAGCTCTTTCGATCTCGATCTTAGAAATTCCAGCATTGTATAATCTTTTCTTTACATATTTTCTGATTTTATCGTCTTCTACAAGGTTATCTGCAAAAGCGTCTTCTGCATACCATCTAGAATCCCAATCTTTAATAATTCCGACTCTCAGACCATGAGGATTAACTTTCTGTCCCATGTTTGCCTCCTTCTATCTATCTTTCATCAAGCACTAATGTGATGTGGCTCATTCTATGTTCGATTCTGTAAGCTCTACCCTGTGCTCTAGGTTTAATTCTCTTCATTGTAGGTCCTTTATTTGCATAACATTCTGCAATGTAAAGGTTTTCTGGGTCCATTCCGTTATTGTTTTCTGCATTAGCGATTGCAGATTTTAATAATTTTTCAATTAATGTTGAAGCATATCTTGGATTGTAAAGTAAAATTCCAAGTGCTGTTTCTACGTCTTTTCCTCTGATCGCATCTAATACAAAAGCTGCTTTTGTTGTAGAAACTCTAGCGTTTCTTAATGTAGCTTTTGGTCTAGTATCTTTATTTGCATTTCTCTCTTTTTTGTACTGAGATCTGCTATATTTCTTTGCCATTTATATGGAACCTCCTTCCAAAATTAATTATTTCATTCCGGTTTTCTTTTCCGTTTTCTTATGTCCACGGAAAGTTCTTGTTGCTACAAACTCTCCAAGTTTGTGTCCAACCATATCTTCTGTAACGTATACCGGTACATGTTTTCTTCCATCATGAACAGCGATTGTGTGTCCTACGAATGATGGGAAGATTGTAGAACGACGAGACCATGTTTTGATAACACTCTTGTCTCCTGCTTCGTTCATAGCGTCTACTTTGTTCAGTAAACTCTTATCTGCAAATGGTCCTTTTTTAAGTGAACGAGCCATAAGTTACCTCCTTGTACTATTTAACAGTTTTACCATCTCTTCTTCTTACGATCATCTTGTTAGATTGTTTGTTTTTCTTACGTGTCTTCAATCCAAGTGCTGGTTTACCCCATGGTGTGCATGGTCCTGGTCTACCGATTCCAGTCTTACCTTCACCACCACCGTGTGGATGGTCATTAGGGTTCATAACAGAACCACGGACTGTAGGACGGATTCCCATGTTACGTTTACGTCCAGCTTTACCAATGTTCACAAGATCATGTTCGATGTTTCCAACCTGACCAATAGTAGCACGGCATACTACAGGCACCATTCTCATCTCACCAGATGGTAAACGAAGTGTTGCATATTTTCCTTCTTTTGCCATTAACTGTGCTGAGTTTCCTGCGGAACGAACTAACTGTCCACCTTTTCCAGGATGCATCTCGATGTTATGGATTTCTGTACCTACCGGAATGTTTGCCAATGGAAGGCAGTTTCCTACTTTAATTTCAGCTTCTGGTCCATTCATAACAGTTGTTCCAACTGCTAATTTGTTTGGAGCGATAATATATCTTTTTTCACCGTCTGCATAAACTAACAGAGCGATGTTAGCTGTTCTATTTGGATCGTATTCGATTGCAGCAACTGTTGCTGGAATACCATCTTTATCATTTCTCTTAAAGTCAATAAGTCTGTATTTTCTTCTAGATCCACCTCCGCGGTGTCTTACAGTAATTTTACCCTGATTGTTACGACCAGCGTTCTTCTTTAAAGAAACTACCAGAGATTTTTCTGGTGTAGATTTTGTGATAACATCAAAATCAAGTCCAGTCATATGTCTTCTAGAAGGTGTATATGGGTTATATGATTTAATTCCCATGTCAGTCTCCTTTCAAATCTGATTTAATATCACGCTTTTGTTGCGTATAGTTTCAAGTCCTTATCTTAGTCGAACTAAGTGGTTAATGCCTATAGTCCTTCGAAGATTTCGATATCTGCACTTTCTTCAGTAAGCTGTACGATAGCTTTCTTTGTCTTTGCAGTTTTTCCAAAAGTCATTCCACGTCTCTTTGTTTTTCCATCATTGTTCATTGTGTTGACTTTTGCTACTTTTGTTCCTTCGAACATTTTTTCCACTGCTTCTTTGATCTGATTCTTAGTAGCAGATGGATGAACTAAAAAAGTATATTTCTTTTCAGCCATTGCGTTCATACTCTTTTCTGTTACAACTGGCTTTAAGATAACGTCATAATATTTAATATCTGCCATTATGCATATACCTCCTCGATATTTGCAACTGCTTCCTTAGAAACAACTACAGTGTCATATTTTAAAATGTCATATACATTGATTGTGCTTGTTAAAGCAGTTTTAACTCCTGGAAGGTTTCTTGCAGATAATACTAAGTTATCATTTTTAGATCCCATAACCACTAATGCTTTCTTAGCACCAACGCTGTCAAGCATTGCTTTTACGTTCTTAGTTTTGATCTCGTCGAATTTGAATTCGTCGATCACTACGAATTTGTCTGCCTGTACTCTAGATGTTAATGCAGATTTTAAAGCAATACGTCTTTCTTTTTTGTTTAATTTCTTTGTGTACTCTCTTGGTGTTGGAGCAAATACAACTCCTCCGCCTTTCCACTGTGGAGCTCGGATAGATCCCTGTCTTGCATGACCTGTTCCTTTCTGTCTCCAAGGTTTTCTTCCACCACCGCGAACTTCAGAACGTGTTTTTGCTTTCTGTGTTCCCTGACGGTTATTTGCTAACTGGCTTACTACTGCCAGATGTACTAAATGTTCATTTATTTCAACGCCAAAGATGTTGTCATTTAATTCTAATTTCTCAACTTCTTTGCCTTCCATATTTAATACAGATACTGTTGCCATCTTATATAGTCCTCCTTTCTTCTAAAGACCTACGCCTTTACTGATTCTTTTAACATTACTAAAGATTTTTTAGGTCCTGGTACGGCACCTTTAACTAAAATAATGTTCTGATCAGCGTCAACTTTTACGATTTCAAGATTCTGAATAGTAACTCTTTCTGCTCCCATTTGTCCTGGCATTTTCTTTCCTTTGAATACTTTGCTAGGATCAGAAGCCATACCATTAGAACCTGCATGACGATGATATTTAGAACCATGGGCAGATGGACCTGATTTCAAACCGTGACGTTTGATACCACCAGCATATCCTTTACCTTTTGATGTAGCAGTTGCATCGATTTTGTCTCCTGCTGCGAAGATGTCAGCTTTGATTTCCTGACCTACTGTGTATTCTTCAGCATTCTCAAATCTGAATTCTCTTACGAATCTTTTTGGTGCAACTCCTGCTTTATCGAAGTGTCCTTTCTGTGGTTTGTTGATTCCTTTTTCTTTCTTGTCAACAAAACCAACCTGAACTGCGCTGTATCCGTCATTCTCTTCTGTCTTTACCTGAGTAACAACACAAGGTCCTGCCTGTAATACAGTAACTGGAGTTAAAACTCCATCTTCGTTGAAAATCTGAGTCATTCCAACTTTTGTTGTTAAAATCGCTTTTTTCATTTTGATTGTTCCTCCTATTTAATCTACAGCGGATTATAACGCTTAACGTTGTAATCATCCTAGACGCTACAAGCTTAAGGGGATACCTCATTTACTCATAACCCTGTAGGGATTACCTATTTGTTTTTCATCTTGATATCAATGTACACACCAGCTGGTACTTCTAATTTAGATAATGCATCAACTGTTTTCTGTGATGGTGTGATGATATCAATCAGTCTTTTGTGAGTTCTCTGTTCGAACTGCTCTCTGGAATCTTTATATTTGTGAGTCGCTCTAAGAATTGTGATGATTTCTTTCTTAGTTGGCATTGGAACTGGTCCACTCACCTTAGATCCTGTCTTCTTAACTGTTTCAATAATGCTTTTTGCGCTTGCATCGATTAACTGATGATCGTATGCTTTTAATGTAATTCTCATTACCTGACTTGCTGCCATAAAAAAAGCCGCCTCCTTTTCGTACTATAAATGTTTTTGTAGCACGACAAGTGGTGACTGTACACTCCTCCGTGTGTATCGTGAAATCTACACACTGCGTCTCTATTCCGGACTACACCGGTGTTCAATAGATTGTATATTCGTACAGTGACTTGTCGCCAGTTTTAACAACTTGACATTCGCTCCACGGAAAACCTGCAAAGGCTTTTGCCTCTACAGCAACCTCACGCTTCAACGCTATCAAGGTCACAACATTTGCTATTATATATGATGTTTCAAATTAATGCAAGGGGTTTTTCGATTTTTTTTGCATGTTTTTGATAAAATACAAAATGTAGTGTTTTCTGTATGAGTATTACCGTTTTAGACACAAGATAATCTTGTTTTTTATATTTTTTTGCATAAATGAAAACGAGTTCTTTCCTTATTATATATAGAAAGAACTCGTTTTGCAATTCTTGTTTTGTTTTACTTATTCCATATTTGCATGTCTCTTGAACAGATCTTCACTGTTCTGGTTTGTGATTCTCATCAGATCCATTACCATTGCATCATATGTGATCCAGCTTAATTCTTCAAAGGAAGAGCCGGATGCCTGAACACTTCCTCCTTTATTCTGATCCACACATTTTTCTGTTACTCCAGGAATCTTAATGATCGCATCCGCCATAGATCCGATTTTATTTTCTGGGAACATGGTAAGAGTCGCTACTTTTGCTCCCTGATCCTTAGCTTTTTTTGCATTTGATACAAGACTTGCTGTATTTCCTGAACCCGATCCCAAAATCAGAAGATCACCTTCCTGAATTGATGGTGTTGTAGGTTCACCAACAAAATATACTGTATATCCAAGATGCATCAATCTGTTTGAAAATCCTCTTGCTGCAAATCCTGAACGCCCTGCACCTCCAACAAAGATTCTTTTCGCTTCTGTGATCAGTTTTTCTACTGATTCTAAACCTTCATTATCAATCTGCTTTGCATTTCCTTTTAATTCATCAAGAATCGCAAAAATATTCTTTGCTTCTGACATACCATAACCTCCTGACTGAGTTTCTTTCTATTTGTTAATACCTTTTATATCTTTTAATTTATAACATTGCTTCTTTGATCGCTTTTGCTTCTGCAACTGGATCTTCTGCATTTCCGATCGCACTTCCAACAATTACGATATCTGGTTTTAACTCTACGTATTTCGCGATTGTTTTGCTGCTGATTCCACCTGCTACTGCAATTTCAGCTTTCTTAGAGCTTTCCTTCATAACTTTCAGATCACCAATCGGTTCTCTTCCGACTGCCTGTGCATCTGCACCTGTATGAACTGCTAATACATCAACTCCAACTTCTTCAAGTTCTGCGACTTTTGCTGGGATATCTTCGATCGTGATCATATCAACAACTAATTTCTTTCCATAGTCCTGTGTTGCTTTGAATGCACCTTTGACTGTTAAAAGGTCTGCTGCTGCACATACTGTTACATAGTCTGCTCCTGCTTTGATTGCATTCTCAGTTTCTAAGTAACCACCATCCATGATCTTGCAGTCTGCTAAAACTTCTTTGTCTGGGAATTCTTTTTTCATTCTTTCTACTGCATTATTTCCTGCGTCCAGACAAATTGGTGTTCCAACTTCAATAATATCGATATAATCTTTTACCTTTTCTACAAGTTTGATTGCTTCTTCTGTTTTCATTTCATCTAAAGCTAACTGTAATTTCATTTCTTTTCCCTCCAGTCTAGTAATTCTTCATTCCGATCGGCACTGCCGGTTCTGATAAAAGTTCTTTTATTTCGTCATCTAAATCTACAATTGTCAGAGATGCTCCATTCATATCCAGCGATGTTACATAATTCCCGATATAAGTTTTCCATACTTTGTGCCCAGCCTTTGCTAACACTTTTTCTACTTCATCGTAAAGCACATATAATTCCATCACTGGTGTTGCTCCTAAACCAGAAAGCATCACTGCAACTTCTTTTCCTTCTTCAAAATCAAAATCATTTAAAATGGTTTCTGCCATTTCCTGTGCCATTTCACTTGCCGATTTTAATTTTTCCACTTTTGTTCCGGCCTCGCCATGATGTCCTACTCCAAATTCCATCGTTCCATCTTCGATCTTAAAATTTGAATGTCCTAATGCCGGGATCACACATGGTTCCAATCCAACACAAATGCTTTTTGTGCGGTTGACTACATTTTGGGCTGATGCGATAACATCATCAAGACTTCCGCCTTTTGCTGCTCTTGCTCCACCTACTTTCCACATGAAAAATCCACCAGCAATTCCATGTCTTTGTTCTTTTACTGCCTTTGGTGCAGATGCTACATCATCATTTGCAACGACATATTTTACTTCGATGTCATCATCTTCTGCCATCTGAACTGCCATCTTTACATTCATGTTGTCTCCGGCATAATTCCCAAATAATACTGCAACTCCTTCTCCCTGATCAGCATCTACGATCGCATCATAAAATGCCAGTGCAGGGGGAGATGCAAACACTTCACCGATTGCGACACTGTCAAGCATTCCGTCTCCAAGATAACCTACGAATGCGGGTTCGTGCCCGCTTCCTCCTCCGGTTATCACTCCAACTTTTCCTTTTTTCATCTCTTTCATGGAAATGACATGATCATTTTCTTCTGAAAATCTAACTTCTGGATTAGCCTTTACCAGACCTTTTAACATATCATCTACGATGAAATCTGGATTATTTACAAATCTCTGCATGTTTAATCATTCACCTTCTTCCAGCAATCTCAAGGATGCATCTGCAATCGCTTTTAATATCAAGTAACATGATGTTGCTCCTGCATCCTGATGTCCTCTAGATCGTTCTCCTAAACGGCTTGCTCTTCCTATTTTAGCTACCATTGTTTTTGTAGATTCCAATCCTTTCTCTGCCACTTCTGTCATCGCCTTTAATGCCTGTTTAAAATCTGACTTGTTGCTTTCATATGCTTCAATCGCAGGAGATAAAACATCGATTAATGTTTTATCTCCTGGTTTAGCATCTGTCAGATCAGATAAATTAGAATAGGCTTTACAAAGCATTTCTGACATAACCTGACTGTCAATGACTTCCATTTTTTTTGATGCAACACTAAGGCCTCTGAAAAAACTTCCATATAAAGGTCCCATAGAACCTCCGATTTTGCTGATCAAAATCTTACTGATTGTCAGAAAACCTTGGCTCATATTGACACCATCTTTCTTTTCAAGCTCTTCCTGAGCAAAAGTCATTCCCTTGTTCATGTTAATACCATGATCTCCGTCACCAGCTTCTCCATCAATTTGACTTAGGTAATCTCTGTTTTCTTGAATTGTACTGATAACTTTATCCACTAATTTTATGCCATCTTTGTTTGTAAACTCCATTTATTTGTTTCCTCCAGTTTTAGAAAATACCGAAAAATGCTCCTACTAATGAAACTGCAACGATCATTAGCATGATAACAACCATGTTCTGGTTTTTCTTATTTAACCACCAGTAAACTGCTAATACCGCTAATAATGGTAATAATCCCGGTACAATTCCATCTAAGATATTCTGAATAACATATGGTTCATTTCCTTTACCAAATGTGAACTGAAGTGGTGTAGACAATTTCACATATGTTGATGATAATGCACCCATCATATAAATACCAAGCGCACTTGCCGCTGTTAATAACTGCTGAATCTTACCAGATCCTAATATACTACGTACAGATGAACGTCCTTTGCGATAACCAAATGCTGCAAAGTTTGTTCCGATGATCATCTGAATGATCGGCAATAATAATAATACGAAACATCCAATTGGACTTCCCTGTGCAGATAATGTTGCACCTAAAGCGAAGATGATCGGTTTAAATGTTGCCCAGTCTAAGGAATCTCCAACACCTGCCATAGGTCCCATTAATCCAGATTTAACACTCGTGATAGTTTCATCATCGATTGGGGCTCCTTTTGCTTTCTGCTCTTCCATGGCGATCGTAATACCATTGATCACAGATCCAAATACAGCTTCTGTGTTGTAAAATACCATGTGACGTTTTAATGCTGCTGTAAAATCTTCTTTTTTCTTATACAGTTTCTTAAAGATCGGGATCAGTGACATACAAAATCCTAACGCCTGTAAACGTTCATAAGAAATTCCTGTTTCTGCAAAAAAGTAATATGTTAACCAGCTTTTCTTGACATCTTTTTCTGTAATCTCTTCTGGGAGATATTCCTGTTCTAATTTCTTTTCTTCTGCCATAACCTTACGCCTCCTCTGCTTTTTTATTTGAGAATGTCATAACAAGTAAAATGACACAAACTCCGAATATTGCTGCTTCAAATACAGTAATTTTACTAACAATTACAAGGAAATATCCAACAAAGAATAATGGCATTAATTGTTTCTTTCCGATTACAAATAATGTTAACGCAAATCCTAATGCTGGAAGTAAACCACCAGCTACACTGAATCCTTCTGTTAACCATGTTGGTACTGAGTTCATGAAATTCTGCACTGCATCTGCTCCGTACATATTTGCTAAGAATGGCACTGGGAATCTCATGAAGAAACTTAAGATTGTTGGAAGTACTACGTTACAAATTACGATTCCTTTTGCATTTCCGTCTTCTGCGTATTTATCTCCCATATGTACAAATACTACATTGACTGTTTTTCTGATCTGATCTAAGAATACACCAAGTACTCCAACCGGTACTGCAAGTGTGATTGACTGTGCACTTGTCATACCTGCACTTAATGCGATTGGAATAGCTATCAAACCTGCTAAACAATCATCCGCTGGAAGGTTTGATCCAGCAGCAACTAATCCAATATAAAGAATCTGAACAGCTGCTCCAATAATGATTGCCTGTTTGACATCTCCCATGATCAGACCAATCCATAATGCTGCTACTAATGGCTGACGTAATGCATGTGTAAATGCATATCCAACGTCAGTTTTCATGATCCAGTAATAAATTCCCGTAAAAATACTAACACCTAACATATGTTATCCCCTCACTTTCTTCGCCGCACCATCCAGTGATAATTTTTTCTCTTCTGGTGTTACCTGAAATGTTACTTCTGCTCCAGTATCTTGAATTGATAAAAGATCCTGTACATCTTTCTCATCAATAGAAATTCCTTTTACAACCGATGTTCTTCCATTTCCGCTTCCGAGTCCACCGATCTGTACTTGTTTAAATATAATTCCTTTATCCACCACTGACTTGCAGTCTTCGATGCCTCTGAACAGGACTAATACATTTCCTTTGTCATATTCACCGCCATTTGCATTTGCTACAAAATCATCAATAGAAATTACATCCACCGTCATTCCCGGAGGTGCTGCCATTACATAAATGTCAGCCATAAATTCGTCTTTTGACAATGCATCATTGACAACTACGATTCTTGTCGCAGAAATCTTGTTACTCCATTTCGTAATTACCTGACCGTGAATTAAACGAAAATCGATTCGAACTAATTTAATTCCTTCCATCATAGCCCCTTCCTTTCTTTCATTATTTTTCTGATATTTCTGACTCCATCTTTTGCCGCATTCATTAAGTCTTCTTCCAACTCATCACCTTTTAACATTCCTCGCTGCATTTCAGCTTCGATCAGCATTGCAAGGTTCAGTCCTGCAAGTACTGTATAGTTTTTCTCTAATGCAAATCTTGCTGCTGTGTTAGAAGGAGTTCCGCCAAATAAATCTGTTAAAATGATCGTATCATCTGGTGCCTTATCAAGCAGCTCTTTTAATTCCATCGCCAGATCCATAGGATCGGTACCTTCCATCAACGAAAGACTATAGACATTCTTAAGTTCTCCCGCGATCATCTCTGCGCTTCCCTTTACTTCCGCTCCTAATTTTCCATGTGTTATAAGAATTATCCAAGGTTTCATCTCTGTCTGCATACCATTTCCTCCTAAACTAATTCATGTTATCCTCTGGATTTTCCGCCTGTAATATTCATGATCGTTCCAGTGATATATGATGCATGATCTGATAACAAATATGTTACTAAATCTGCGATTTCATCTAATTTACCAACTCTTCCTAATGGAATTACTTTCTGATAATCTGTAGAAACACTTCCCGCTTCCTGTCCTCTTGTGTAAGCCAGTTCTTTTACATGTTCTGGATTTCCCATTGGCGTTGGCTCATTGATTCCTGGTGCAACTGCTACGACTCTTACATTATAAGCTCCTAATTCTTTTGCCCAAGATAATGTAAATGAATTTACCGCTCCTTTTGTTGCTGAATAAATATTCTGTCCTTTAGAACCTTCCATTCCAGCTTCAGAACTCATATTTAAGATTACTCCACTTTTTTGTTTGATCATAATTCTTGCTGCTGCCTGTGCACAGAACATAACACCTTTTACATTAACACCCATCATGAAATCAAAATCATCTTCACTGTTTTCATGGTTTGGATCACTATGATAGTAGTCTACTAACATCCTTGGTCTGTTGACTCCAGCGTTATTTACCAAACAATCAAGTTTTCCGAATTTCTCGACTGTTTTATTTACCATTTCTTCTACTTCTTCTTTTTTGGTAACATTACATTTTACATACATGACGTTTTCATTATCATCATATGCATCACAGTCTGCCATATCTGCGATTACAACTTTTGCATGATTCTTTAATAATGCTTCTACGATATGAGATCCGATTCCCATACTTCCACCAGTTACAATTACCACTTTGTCACTCATGTCAATCCACTCTTTACTCATCAGTTACCTCCTTTTGTTGGCTTTATTTTTTCTCATTCGGATGTTCTGTATAGACGTCCTTACGTCTTAACATAATAGTAACACCACTTTTTGCAAAAATCAATCCATAAAAACACACAAAAAATCACATCAATTTTCGTCATTTCTTACAAAAATGTGACTTTTTTTGTATTTTGCAATATTTTTTTCACAAATTTTCTCATTCAGCCCACAATATAAATGTGCTGGTAAATTTTGTTATATTATGATAAGATACAGATATGGAAATTAGTTATACCCCCAATAATTCCTATATATTTTTTATCTTATTAAACAGAGGTTTTGTATGAAGAAAAATTCCAAATCAAAAATAAAATCAAACAGTCCGCTTCCTCTTTACTTTCAGATCAAAGAAGACCTCAAAAGCAAAATAGAAAACGGTATTTTGAACGAAGGTGAGTATTTACCCTCTGAATTTAAACTTATGGAGCGATATGGCGTCAGCCGTCCTACAATACGACAGGCTGTTGAAAATCTGTGTCAGGAAAATTTTCTTGAGAAACAACGCGGAATCGGTACAATGGTCAAAAGCAAGAATTCCAGACTTTCCACGAGAAATCTTGGTGATCTGCTCAATTTCAATGAAGAAGCTCAAAAAAAATCCTATATATCTTCAACGGATGTTCTTGAATTTTGTACTGTTCCATCCAATCCTTCTTTAAAAGAGGTTTTCGGAGACGATGTTTCTTCTTTTTACCGTATCAAACGTCTTCGTTTTCTGGATCACAAACCAGCAGAATTAGTTACAACTTATATTCCAAAATATCTGATTGAGAATCTAAACGATTACGATCTTACTAAAAATTCTTTATTTGATATTTTAGAACGCGAAAAGAATATCTACGTTGATTATGCCGAAAAACTCCTGCGTGCAGTAAATGTTTCAAAAGATGTTGCAAAATATTTAGAGATCGTACCAAATACAGCCGTCCAGTTTGTTCACACGGTAACTTATAATACAAAGGGCATTCCTATTGAGTACTCAGATGCATTTGATGTCAATGAATTTTCAAATTTCAAATTGATCGTTAAAAAAAACAGAGGTCATGACTGTTGAGCCATGACCTCTGTTTTTTCTTATTTTTACTTGTTGCATTTTTCTTCTAATTCATGATAATTTTTTATGATTTCGTCAAAGATTCTGCTTCCTTTTTCAATTTCAGTAAAATGTGTAACAGCTTCTTCAATTCCATGTTCTTTGACATATTCTAATAATTCTACAGATTGTTCATCTTCTTTTACATCAAACATAAAAGCAGCTGCAATTCCTTTTATGATCAGTCCATTTTCCAGTCCTCTTTCCTCACATTGCACTGCCGGTCCTACAAGACGATCTTCGTGACCTAATTTACGAATTGGTGCTCTCGAAATTCTAGCAACAGTATCTGTAACTCCAGGTGTCAGGAATCTGTTTAACGCAAAGTCAATATAGTCTGCCATTTGTTGATGCGTAAATCCGTGTTTCTTCTCTAATAATACACCGATTTCCAACATAACACTTCTTGTCATTTCCACATTTTCTTCTTTCGCAAAATAATCCTGAATAATATCATATCCCATTATATGTGCAATATATCCTGACCAGGCATGTCCCCCATTGATCGTATATAATTTTCTCTCGAGATATTTTTTTAAATTATCTGTATATTCCGGTCCTTTAATCGGCAGGTTCTGAGGGTCTGCTAATTTATCAACTTCAATTACTAATTCATAGTCTTTTCCTATTTCAATCCCATCACGTCCATCTCTGTCTGTTCCGAATACCATTCGGTCAACTGCTGTATTTGGCACTGCTGCAATCTGATCTAGTTCTTCTTTGGTAATGATTCCCGTCTTTATGATTTCTTCTTTTAACATATCTCCACAGAATAATGCATTTTCACAAGGAATTACATTTACTTTCGTTTTTCCTGCTTCTAACCTTGCTTTCAATCCCTGTGCCAGACTTCTAGCAATCTTTGGGAAATTATCTGCCAAAACTGCTGTTGTTACAAGATCTGCTTCTACGATTGCATCTGTTACTTCTTCTGGTTGTGTGATCGGTGATAATGCTGATACGTGGTCAATCTCTTTTCGTTGATAGTTATCTTCGATCAGATATAAATAATAATTGTGGTATTTGTTTAATTCATCATTCAGTTTTTCATTTACATCTACAAATGTAATCTCATACCCTGTCTCATGAATCAGGTCGGCAATGAATCCTCTTCCGATCTTCCCCGCTCCAAAGTGTACCGCTTTCATTTGTTTTCCTCCTTCTATGTGATTTTATGTGTTTTTATGTGGTTTTATGTTTAGATAGTACAACTATTTTTATTTTATGTCAATACATTTTAGGTCAAATGTGACTTTTTGTTTATTTATTCAATATTATTCACAATAATTGACTATTTATCACAAATCGTATAAAATATAATTAAAATAATAAATACGAAAGGGGTATGTTATGGGTAAGATCATTGCAGCCGAACGTCAAAAAGAAATTTTAAAACTTTTACATGATAATGGAAGTGTGAAAATAGGACAACTTGCGGATTATTTTGAAGTATCTCGTGAAACAATTCGCCGCGATCTTTCTTATCTGACAGAAATAGGTGCCGCTCAAAGAAGTCATGGCGGGGCTACTTCCATTTATGAATTTGGCAATATTCCAATTGAAACTAGAATCAATAAAGATGCGGATATTAAGACGAAACTATGCGAAAAAGCTCTAGAATTTATTCCTCAAACTGGAGTGATTTATCTGGATTCTGGAAGCACGATCGTTCATATGGCACAACTTCTTGCGCAGAGAGCTGGATGTACGATTGTTACTTCATCACTAAGTGCAGCGAATGTTTTATTAAACAGCGATAATACAACAATCATTACTGGCGGTCAGTTAAATCCTGGGAATATGTCAATCGAAGGATTCCAGACAACAAGCTTCATTAACACCTTAAAGGTCGCTGTATCTTTTCTTGGTACAAACGGATTCGAACAACACAAAGGACCTGCTGTTTCTGATTTTACAGATGCGCAGACAAAACAGGCAATCCTTCCGAATGCTAAGATCAATGTTGTAATTTCTGATAGTTCAAAAGCCTCTACTTCTGCCTTGGTGCAGTATGCGAGCTGGCGGGATATTGATTATTTTATTACTGACAGTAATCTTCCAAAGCCAATGTATGATATGATCAGCGAGATGACGAAAGTAATACTTGTGGATGTGAATTCGTAAATTATTGTCAACATCTAGAAACGGAGGTAAGAGCCATAAAAAATAAAATTAAAGTATTATCAGGAGCACAATTAAAATACATTGCATTTTTATCAATGCTGATTGATCACACAAATAAGGCATTGATCTATCCAAATTTAAATGGTGGCCGATTGAATACAGTTAGTGACATATTTGACATTATCGGGAGAATTGCATTCCCAATCTTTGCATTTTTACTTGTAGAAGGTTTTTTTAAAACAAGAAGCAGAGCTAAATACCTTGCAACTTTATTAGTATTCGGGGTAATTTCAGAAGTTCCTTTTGATCTGTTTACAACAAAGCAATTTTTTGAACCAAACTGGAATAACATTATGTTTACGTTAGCACTTGTACTTGTTACAATTTGGATGATCGACGTGTTAAAAAAGAAAATGGAGAAGTTTCCTAAGATATTATGGTTTCTCTTGTCATTTGTGATCCTGGCGGTCATGTGCCTGATTGCTGCCATTCTCAGCCTTGACTATGATTATCATGCAATTTTAATTGGATATTTTTATTATATTTTCCATGGAAGAGAACTTATTGCAATTCCATTTAATTTCTTATCCATGTATAAAGAACCATGGGCACTTCTTGGATTTGGATTGGTACTTACGTATAACGGAGAACGTGGAAAACAGAATAAGCTGATCAATTATTTATTTTATCCTGTCCACTTGCTGATACTTGGACTGTTAAGAATATACTTAGGAATATAAACACAAAATTTATCCGTCAATATTATATATAGAAAGAACTCGTTTTGCAATTATTTCATCCTTGTATTTTTCCGTCTACTATCTTAATGATCCTATTACATTTTGCTGCAATATTGGGATCATGTGTTACGATTATAATTGTTTTACCTTGTTGGTTTAGCTTGGAAAAGATTTCCATCACTTCTCTCCCCGTTTCCTGATCTAATGCTCCCGTTGGTTCATCAGCCAAGATGATCTCAGGTGAATTCACGATTGCTCTTGCTATCGCTACTCTTTGCTGCTGTCCTCCTGATAAATCGCAAACCCTTATTTCTTTTTTGTCTTCTATCTCTAAATCTTTTAGTATATTCTCAATATATATCCTTTCTTCTTTTAATCTCTTTCTACTATATCGAAGTGGCAATCTTACATTTTCATATACTGTCATTTCATTTATCAGTGCAAAATCCTGAACCACAAAGCCAAATTTTTCATTTCGTAATCTGGCTTTTTCTTTTTCAGGATAATCTGAGATTTCATTTCCGTCAAGAAAATATTCTCCTTGTGTTGCACGATCCAAACAACCCATAATATTCATTAATGTTGTTTTCCCCGCCCCTGACGGTCCCATCAGAGCAATATAGTCTCCATCTTCTATACAAAGATCAATATCCTTCAGAATTGTCGTTTCTTTACAATATTGCTTTGATATATTCTTTAATTCAATCAATTTTACGCCCTCTATTTATGAAACATTTTTATCTTTATATACCATCGTTATTAACATCAGTGAAAAAATCAGCACAAATATCTGTAATAAAAAGTTTGATGACATCCATTTTCTCTCATGACTATTAAGTTCTTCCCACTCTTTACAATTATGTAAATATTCAATTAGCTTATCTGTATTATTATCATAATCATATTGCGAAATTCTTTTATACAGTTCTAATTCTGTAAAAAGTCTAACGGAATTTGACTCAATACAGCCGGTATATTCATCTATATAAACATATATTTTCATATCATCATTCATTTCTTCATAATATATCTTGCTACTAGTTGAATACTCTATACTATATGCACGTAATTTTATATCTTTAGGCAAAGCATTTTCTCCATCCATCGAATGAATAACATTAAATATAAATACTTTCATTTGATCATCTGAAATACTTTGCTTTATATCTTTTATAATAAATTTTTGTTTTAAATAATGAATAACTTCTTCTGCACTTCTTTCACCAATAATTGATGGATCTTTATATTTTTTTATCAATGTTTTAACGAATTGATTCATATTAAATTGCTACGCTCCTTATTAATTTATATTTGCAGTTCCCCAATTATGCGTAGCTGCCACCCATCCTTTACTTAAAAAATATACATATAATTTAGATGAAACAACTCTAACATATTTAACTGTCTTTGGAATGGATGCATCACCAATATTTACATATCCTGATTTTCTTGCTGTAAATTTATAACTTTTATCTTCGTAAGTTTTATATGTTAATGGCGAAAGCAGATTTGGAGTCATGATTTTTAATTGTTTAAATTTAATATGGTTCATTAGCTGGTTAGCTTTATATTTTATATATACATGAACATTCTTTGAATTTCCATTTCTAACTAATGAAAGGCTGCATGTTGCAATTGCATTTGTAGATCTTTCATTCATATCAATCTTCTCTAAATCATCCGTATTAATTTGTGTTTCGATAGGAATTTCATATATCTCCTCGTTATCTTCTGTTAAACCTGATAACTCAGAAATCCCAATACTATTTTGTACAGACTCCGCTGCACTTACATTGGTGCACAATTGCACACTTAAAAATAATGTTAATAAAAAAACGCCACAATATCTATATATTTTCATTTAGTTTTCTCCTCATTGTTTTTTTCCTTAGACACCTGATTCAATTTCTTTATTCACGGTATTGCTTTGATATATTCTTTAATTCAATCAATTCTACACCCTCTATCTTTCCTTCTTCAATTCCTGAATCGGTTTTTTCAACCAATGCATTATCGGAAATGCTGCAACCAGCCCATTCATCAGTAATATTGCAATCAATTGAAGTAAATATTCATATAAATTATTACACAACACAATTGACGGAACACTTGATGTACATATAATAGCCGCTACTGGCAACATAATATTAATACAAATATCCTTTCTTGATGCTCCACAGATCATACGTATTCCGTATTCCGTTTTACGTTCCTCAATCAAATGAACTAACATTGATACTATACTAATGATACAAAATACGGACAAAATTCCATTCATAATCATAATAAAACTGACTTCCGTCCAAAAATCAGCTTTCAGATCATCTATCTGTTTTCTCATGCCATGAATCTCATAATCTTTAAATCCATATTGTCGAATTTTCTTTGTTATTTTTTCTATTACTGCATTGTCATTTATTGAAAACGTCAGATGATTTACATAGCAGCCTCCCCATTCTTTTGCTTGATAAATCATAGGGATTACAATCTGATCATCCATAGACACGACATCTGAATTCAATTCTGTATCTAAATAGGATGCTCCCTCTTCAAGAACTCCTATCACTTTATATTTTCCATCCAGAATCTGTCCTTTTTTTATGTATTCTCCATAATCTGCTCCAACCAGAACCGGTATAAGATTACTTGAAATATCTTCATAATCTTTTTGTGAAAAAACTTTTCCATTTTTGGTTTTTATATGATAATAATCCAAAAAATGTTCCGTGACATATGTAATCTGAAAATATTTTTTTCCTGTATCCTTAAATGCAATAAATTTATCAGGAATCTTACTTGATTTTAACACGATATCCGATACGCCAAACGAAAAAGCTGTATCATTACAAAGTTCATTTATCTCCTTACGAAATTTTTGATATGTTTCAAGTGTGCAATCTGGCATATTATCAGAATTCTGATCCTGAAACGCAAAATATGATTTATCTTTCTTTTCAGAAATCTGTTTTAATTTCTGATGAAACGAAACATATTTTATTGCCAAATGACACGTATATTGACCGATTATAAAGATTAATATCATTTGTAAAAAAAATAAAAAATATTTCCCTTTTCTTCGTAAGACGGAATCACAAAAATCACTCAAAATTTCTAACACTTTGTTGCCTCCATACAATCACACTTCCCATCAACATCGGAATCAAGCAAGATAACACAGAGATCCCCAAAGTTCCCTTATGCACATTCCATATCCCTTCGCTATACGAAAGTGGCAGCAAGCAAAATAGGAAACTTAATACTATACCAAGAATAGCAGAAATTATCATTATCCCGATATAATCCAACAAAAAGAGGATCATAATCTGTTTTTTATCCGCTCCTACAATCCTGCGAATATAAAATTCTTTTTTTCTGCTATCAATCCAATTTTTCAGAAGCTCCCATATGTTAACGATCATTATAAGAATCATAAACAAAAGAGTCATATAAAATTTCTTTCCAATATCCGAATTCACATTAATACTCCTTGCATCAATATGATTTGTATACATTGCTGATATAACACGAATTGAAAAAAATGCTACAGCGTGAAAACATATCAGCAATTTTGATCTACAAAACATCTATTCCCTATTTGTTATATTTATAGTATGTTTTTGATACATAAATAGGTAAATTTGTTAATGTAGCCTTAACATCTCTTCCCGTTTTCCATCCTGAAGATCGACCCGCCTCAGTAACTTTCGCACTTGCACTCTTATAAGGTGATTTCTTATATGCCCAAGCTCTAATACCTGTTTCTGTTATTGTAGAAATATCATAATGTCCATATTGTGTCATTCCGTATACTGTTCCCACAGTAGCAATAACAAATGCCATTGACATTACCAAACCCGTACACATTTTTTTAACTTTTCTCTTCATCTTAATCTCCTTTTGTTTAAGATTTCTTGATACAGTAATTATATTTTATACAAATATATTTGTCAAGAATATATTGACAAATAATATATCCTTATATAAAATTATTAAATAAATGAAAGGAGAAGTTTCTTATTTTATGTCCACTCGTAATAGCCCATATAAATTAGATATGTTAGTTCTGAGTACACTGTCAAAACATGATTGTTATGGATATCAGTTGACACAAATTTTTGATGAATGTTCTAATGGTATCATAAAGCCAAAGGTTTCTTCCCTATATCCAATCTTATATCGATTAATTGACCAGGGATATATTAGTAGTTATGAAGAAATTATCAAAAACAATCGACGTAGAGTATATTATCATTTGGAACCAAAAGGATTCGAGCTTTTACAACAATTAATTGATGATTACCAAAAATACACTGCCAGTATACAATCTATTTTAAATTACAAATAATTTTTTATTAAAGGAGTATTCTATAGTGAGAAATTCTTATTACAGCAAATTTTATAAAGAAACCAAATCATTGTTTCCTTTTTTCGGTAAATCCGAAAAAGCATATCTGCGTCAATACCAATCAGAAATCGACACATATTTAGAAGAATTTCCAGACTCTTCATACAATGATATGAAAGAAAGAATTGGTAGTCCAAAAGATGTAGTTTTCAGTTATTATGATAACATTGAAAACGATGATTTAATGAACAAAATTCGCATTTCAAAATATTTTAAAAGAGTGTTACTCATTATTCTAGGAATATTTATTTTATATTTTTCAATACAATTTGCTTGTCTTTATAAATCATATCATGATTTACAAGATTCAATCATTATTCACGAAAACACAACTATCCAAGAAATCAAATAAATTCGAAAGGAAATTATAACTATGAAATCTATAAAAATTATTTTATGTATATGTTTTGGCATTCTAATAAGTAATACCACTATTATGGCATCTACTTCTCAAACTAATACTATTGTTGAAACTTTTAGTGATGGAAGTTACATAGAGTCTTCTATATCTTTCCCCTCCACCTCAAAAGCACTTTCCAGTTCTTCTACTAAAACTGCTAGCAAAACCAGTACTTATAAGAATAACTCTGGCAAAACATTATGGTCTGTTACAGTAACTGGATCATTTACCTATAATGGTTCTACATCAAAATGTATTCGTTCCAGCGTATCAACTACTTGTCCCGATCGCAATTGGAAAATCATAAAATCTTTTGCCAATAAAACGGATTCAACGGCATCTGCTACTGTCTCTACTGCGCAATATTTAAATGGTATTCACATGCGTACCATTAACAGAACCATTAAATTAACTTGTTCTAAAACAGGAAAATTATCATAATATATCTTAATAAACATAGTTATGATTTTTAGTTTCCCTACAGCAGAGAATATTGCGTATGAAAGGGATTGTCTTTGGGTATATTCATAAAAAAATAAATAAAAAAAGAAGAAAATTCTCTAGCCTAATTTTCTTCTTTTTTATTTATTTTTTATGAATATACGGAAAGTCAACCCTTCAAATCAAAACTTTCGAAATCTCTGATATCTCTGTTCCACCAGTTCTTCTGGTGTCATCTTATCATATTTCTCAATAAATCCAAGGATCATCTCTTTCATCTGCTCAGAAATCTCCAAAATATTATCAATACTAACCGGTTCAGGTTCTTCAATCACCTGTTCGATGACTCCTAACTCTTTCAAGTCCTCTGCCGTGATCTTCATAACCTTAGCCGCCTCAGAAGCTCTGTTTCCATCTTTCCAAAGAATCGCCGCAAATCCTTCTGGTGAAAGAATAGAATATGTAGAGTTCTCCAAACTCCATACTTCATTTCCAACAGCCATAGCCAAGGCTCCACCACTTCCTCCTTCTCCGATCATGATAGAAAGAATCGGTACTTTGATGTTTGACATCTCGAATAAGTTTCTTGCGATTGCCTCTCCGACTCCGCCTTCTTCTGCCTCTAATCCACAGAATGCTCCTGGTGTGTCTACAAAGAGAATGATCGGACGATGAAATTTCTCTGCCTGTTTCATCAGTCTTAGGGATTTTCTGTATCCTTCTGGTGATGGCATTCCAAAATTTCGTTTGATATTTTCTTTGGTTGAGCGTCCTTTTTGCTGTCCGATGACTGTCACTGGTCTTCCTCCAATAGAGGCTAATCCACCAACGATCGCTTTGTCATCTCCAAAATAACGGTCTCCGTGTAAGGACATATATCGTTCAAAAATCGTAGAAATATAATCAAGACTTGTTGGGCGTTCTGCGGATCTTGAGATCTGCACTCTCTCCCATGGTGTATAATTACTGCTCATATTCACAACTCCTTATGATCGTTACCAGCACTTTTCTTAATTTTTTGCGCTCTACGATCTTATCTACAAATCCATGTTCTAACAAAAATTCTGCTCTCTGAAATCCTTCTGGTAACTTCTGCCCGATCGTCTGTTCAATAACTCTCGGTCCCGCAAATCCGATCAATGCTCCTGGTTCTGCTAAGATAACATCTCCAAGCATTGCAAAACTTGCTGTAACACCTCCGGTTGTAGGATCTGTTAATACTGTGATGTATAATAATCCTGCTTCATCATGGCGTTTCAATGCTGCGGATGTTTTTGCCATCTGCATCAGAGATACGATTCCTTCCTGCATTCTAGCTCCACCAGAGCATGTGAAAATGATGATCGGTAATCTCATCTGTGTTGCACGTTCAACTGCTCGTGTGATCTTCTCACCAACAACTTCTCCCATGCTTCCCATCATGAAATCTGCTCCCATGACTGCGATCACAACATCTTTTCCAAGAATCTTTCCTTTTCCTGTGATGACCGCTTCATCAAGATTCGTTACGGAGCGCTGGCGTTCCAATTTATTCTTATATCCTGGGAAGTTCAGTGGATCGCTTGTATCCATCTTTGCATCCCATTCTTCAAAAGTATCTTTATCTAATACCATGGCAATTCTTGTCTTTGGACGGATTCTAAAGTAATTGCCACAGACTGGACATACATAATCATTTTCGATCAAATCCTCATTGTATACAGGCTTTCCGCAACAGTTACACTTCTGGAATAATCCTTCTGGTGCCTGAAATTCAAGGAGCGTGTCCTTTGCTTTTCGTACACGCTCTGCCTGTTTGATCTCCTGAGGTGATAATGTCCTTTTCTTAAACATATCTTTTAATGACATGATACTCACCTTAACTTTCTTTATTCAGCTTCATTTTCAGACTGATGTTTCTTCTGAAAACGTTCAATAAATCCTGTATCAACATTGCCTTCGATAAAATCTTCATCATTGATGATCTCATACTGATAGTCAATGTTTGTCTTCACGCCTTCTAATACAAGTTCTCCCAATGCATTACGGAGTTTGCGAAGTGCCAACTTACGATTTTTATCATATACGATCAGTTTTGCGATCATAGAATCATAGTATGGTGGAATCTGATATCCTGCGAATAATGCAGAATCAATTCTCACTCCTTTTCCTCCTGGAAAATGTACATTTGTTACAGTTCCTGGACTTGGACGGAAGTCATGTTCTGTGTCTTCCGCATTGATTCTCACTTCGATTGCATGTCCATGAACATGTACATCTTCCTGTGTATAAGTCAGATGTTTTCCTGCGGCGATACGGATCTGTTCACGGATCAGATCGATTCCTGTAACCCATTCAGTCACTGGATGCTCTACCTGAATTCTTGTGTTCATCTCAATAAAATAGAAATCTCCATGTTTGTCACGTAAGAATTCAATCGTTCCTGCACTGTAATATTCTGCTGCTTTTGCTGCTTTGATTGCGATCTCACCCATCTTCTTTCGCTGTTCGTCACTGATCGCAGGGGATGGTGATTCTTCGATCAGTTTCTGATGTCTTCTCTGAATAGAACAGTCTCTTTCTCCAAGATGAATCGTATTTCCGTATTTATCAGCAAGAATCTGGAATTCGATATGGCGTGGATCTTCGATATATTTTTCAATATACATTGTTCCGTCGCCAAATGCATTCTCTGCCTCTAACTTCGCTGTCTCAAAAGTATGTACGAAGTCTTCAGAGTCATAGCAGACACGCATTCCCTTTCCACCACCTCCTGCAGAAGCTTTGATCATAACTGGGTATCCCATGTCATCTGCGATCTCCTGCCCTGCTTCTGCCTCATAAACGGCATCTTTTGTACCAGGAACTACTGGAACTCCAGCATCCATCATTGTCTTTCTTGCTGCGGATTTGTTACCCATGCGGTCAATGATTTCTGCGGATGGTCCAATAAATGTGATATTGCATTTTTCACACATTCTTACAAATTTGCTATTCTCAGACAAAAATCCGAATCCCGGATGAATTGCATCCGCTCCGACTGCCATTGCAGCCCCAAGTACACGTTCCATGTCAAGATAACTGTCTTTGGCAGGTGCTGGTCCGATACAGATCGTCTGGTCTGCCAACTGGGCATGGAGTGCATCTTTATCTGCTTCAGAACAGATTGCTACGGACATGATATCCATCTCACGGCACGCACGGATGATACGCACTGCGATCTCTCCTCTGTTTGCAATTAAAATCTTCTTAAACATTTAAGAAACCCTCTCTTATCCAATCATAAATGTAATCTCTGCAGATGCCACTTTCTTACCATCTACAGTTGCTGTTCCCTGTGCAACACCGACTGGTCCTTTGACTTTGATCATCTCAACTTCTAATGTCAGCACATCTCCTGGAACAACCTTTCCTCTGAATTTTGCTTTGTTGACTCCACCTAAGAATGCAATCTTTCCTTTGTACTCATCTGCAGAAAGTGCACATACAGCTCCAGTCTGTGCTAATGCTTCAATGATCAGTACCCCAGGCATCACTGGTTCCTGTGGAAAATGTCCTGCAAAAAATGGTTCATTATATGTCACACATTTTTTACCAACGATACGTTTTCCTTCTTCCATCTCCTCAATACGGTCCACTAATAAAAATGGACTTCTGTGAGGGATCGTATTCATAATATCTTTAATATCCATTACCATAATAAATATTCTGCCTTTCTTACTGGATGACCATTAATGGCTGTCCATATTCAACCATCTCACCATTCTCAACTAAAATAGCTGCAACTGTTCCATCGTATTCACTTTCCACTTCATTCATCAGTTTCATTGCTTCAACGATTCCGATTACCTGTCCTTTTTTGACTTTGTCACCGACAGATACAAATGGCTCAGCTCCTTCTGATGGTGCTACATAAAATGTACCAACAAGTGGGGCTTTGATCTCATCTCCATAGAGAAGCTCTTCTGGCTGTTCTTCATTCTGTTCTGGCATGATCGCGGCACTCTGTACTGGTACTCCTGCAACAGATGCATCAACTGTTGCGATCTTTGCCTTTTTCTTAGCGATTCTGATTGAAAATTCTTCGTTATTATATTCAAATTCATCGACATTTGCAGAAGATACTGCAGCGATCAATTCTTTCATTTCTTTAACTTCCATGTCAGTCTCCTTCTAAATTAATCCTCAAATTTCTTCACAAGAAGTGTTGCGTTATGTCCTCCAAATCCAAGAGAATTGCTCATAACGTAATTTACCTTGCGATCTGTTACTGGTTCTAATGTATAATCAAGATCACATTCTTCATCTGGAACCTTTAATCCTACGGTTGGGTGAATATAATCTTCTTCAATTGATTTAACACATGTGATAAATTCAATCGCACCAGCTGCTCCAAGTCCATGACCGATCATAGATTTTGTAGAGCTGATCTTCACATCATATGCATGTTCTCCTAATGCTTTCTTGATTGCTTTTGTCTCAAATAAGTCATTTGCATGAGTACTTGTTCCATGCGCATTGATATAATCAACTTTATCTGGTGTGATTCCTGCTTCATCCATTGCAAATACCATAGCTCTTGCTGCACCTTCTCCATCTTCACATGGGGATGTGATATGGAATGCATCACTTGTTGCACCATATCCGACAACTTCTGCTAAAATATCTGCTCCTCTTGCCTGTGCATGTTCAAGGCTTTCTAAAACAACGATTCCTGATCCTTCTCCAATGACAAATCCATCTCTCTCTTTGTCAAATGGAATAGATGCTCTCTTCGGATCATCAGATCCACTTAAAGCTGTTAACGCTGCAAATCCACCAACTGCAACTTCTGATACTGCAGCTTCTGTTCCACCGGCTACCATTACATCAGCTTCTCCAACCTGAATGGATCTATATGCTTCACCAATAGACTGCGTTCCTGTCGCACATGCTGTAACAACGTTGATACTCTTTCCGCGAAGGCCAAATGCAATAGAAACATTTCCTGCAGCCATGTTAGAGATCATCATTGGAACTGCTAATGGTTTCACTCTGTTCGGACCCTTTTTATCTAATGTTCTTGTTGTTGTTTCGATCATCTGAAGGCTTCCAACTCCACATCCAACAGATACACCAATTCTTGTTGTATCTTCTTTCTCAAGATCAAGTCCCGCATCTTCGATTGCTTCTTTTGTTGCAGCTACAGCATACTGTGAAAATAATTCCATACGTCTTGCTGCTTTTGGTGACATATAATCTTTGGCGTTGAAACCTTTGACTTCTGCAGCCAGATGAGCTTTGTATTCTGTTGCATCAAAATATGTAATCGGTGCAAATCCGATCTTCTGCTCTTTGATTCCATTCCAAAATTCTTCCACGCTGTTTCCGATCGGTGTGATCGCACCCATACCAGTTACAACGACACGTTTCATGCTCTTCATATAAAATCTCCTTTACATTCCCATTCCACCGTCAACACTGATCGTCTGACCTGTAATATATGCTGCCTTGTCAGATGCTAAGAAAGCAACTGTCTCTGCAATATCTTTTGTCTGTCCCATTCTCTTTAATGGAATACTTCCTAATAAATTCTCTTTCACATCTTCTGACAGTACATCCGTCATCTCTGTCTCAATAAATCCTGGAGCGATCGCATTGACCGTGATTCCTCTGGAACCTAATTCTCTTGCCAGAGATTTTGTCATACCAATGATTCCTGCTTTTGATGCACAGTAATTGACCTGTCCTGCATTACCCATAACTCCAGATACAGAAGACATATTAATGATATGTCCAGATCTCTGTTTTAACATGATTCTTGAAACATGTTTCATGCAGTTAAATGCACCTTTTAAGTTTACTTCAATGACTTTATCAAATTCTTCTTCACTCATCTTCATGATCAGGTTATCTTTTGTGATTCCGGCGTTATTCACCAGAATATCGATAGACCCAAATTCTTTCTTTACAGAAGTGATCATCTCTTTCGCCACATCAAAATCGGATACATCTCCCTGATATGCTTTTGCTGTTCCCCCAGCTGCTGTGATTTCTTCTACAACTGCCTCCGCTTTATCTTTCGAACCACAGTAATTTACGATCACAGTTGCTCCATATCCTGCAAGAGTCAGTGCCGTTTCTCTTCCGATCCCGCGGCTTGCACCTGTTACGATTGCAACTTTTCCACTTAACATGATTACATGATCTCCTTTAATTTCTCTAAATCTTCTACTTTCGCAATATTGATCGCTTTGACATTACGATCGATCTTGCGCATAAATCCACATAATGTTCTTCCTGGTCCGATCTCTACAAATGTATCTGCACCATCAGCGATCATCTTCTCAATAGATTGTTCCCAGCATACAGAAGAATAAACCTGTCTTCCAAGCAATTCCTTAACTTCATCTTTACTTGTGATAAATTCTGCTGTTGTATTGGATACGTATGGAACTGTTGGATCATCCACTTCAACATCTGCTAATACATCAAGCAATTTCTCTCCAGCTGGTTTTAACATTGGAGAATGAAATGGTCCACTGACCTTCAGTGGCAGAACTCTCTTAGCTCCTGCTTCTTTCAACGCTTCTCCAGCTTCTGCAACCGCTTTTGATTCTCCTGAAATAACGATCTGTCCCGGACAGTTATAGTTTGCGATCGTAACGATTCCTTCAACGTCTGGTAAAACTGCTTCGATCGCTTCTTTCTTCATTCCAAGAACCGCTGACATCGCACCCTCTCCTGCTGGAACAGTATCCTGCATAAGAATTCCTCTCTGCCTTACGACTTTCACTGCATCTTCAAAGCTCATCACATCAGATGCTACAAGTGCACAGTATTCTCCAAGACTTAATCCCGCTGTCAGATCAGGCTTTAATCCCATTTCTTCGATCTTCTTTAAGATTGCAACACTTGCAGTTACCATCGCTGCCTGTGTATACTCTGTAATATTGATATCTTCATTCTCTTCAAAACAAAGTTTCTTTACATCAATATCCAGAACTTCATTCGCCTTGTCGAAAATCTCCTTGCTGCATGCAAAAGAATCATAAAAATCCTTTCCCATTCCAACATATTGCGCTCCCTGTCCCGGAAACATAAATACGATCTTACCCATTATCTTTACCTCGTTGATCTATAAAATAATCTATAATTAGTTTGATGTTCAAAATATTTTCTTCAAAAAATTGACTTATAACAGGAATGTTATAAGCCAATCTTACAATTTCTTTAGTCTTCTACACCTTTGTCTTTTAAGTAGTTGATAACATCACCAACTGTGTTTAATTCTGCAAGATCATCAGATGGAATCTCAACATCATATTCTTCTTCTAATGCCATAACTAATTCAAATAAATCTAATGAATCAGCATCCAGATCTTCTTTAAAAGATGCTTCTAAAGTAACTTCATCTTCGCTTACACCTAACTGATCTGCAATGATCTCTTTCATCTTCTCTAACATAATGATTCTCCTTCACACTCTAATTAGTTTGATTCTCAAAGTATACATTCTTCAACTGTCTTCTGTCAAGTTTTCTTGTAAATTTACTTTTATATTATACGAAACTATACGTGATTATGCAAGCCTATCCTTGCCATTCTATGCATCTTTTATGAAACATTTTCATATTATTCTGTATACTATATACTCCATAAAACACTTCACAAAATTACCACATTTTTAACACAAACTGTTCAGACTTTTATCACAGTTTGATTTGTTTTTCTTCATATAATGATGAGAGTTATCGCAAAAAGGAGGACAATATTTTGATAGAAGTAAAACATCTTACCAAAAAATATGGCACACATCTCGCCGTAGATGATCTGTCATTTACCATTGAAAAAGGGCGAATCTATGGATTTTTGGGTCCAAATGGAGCCGGTAAATCTACAACTATGAATATTATGACTGGATATATCGGTGCGTCGAGTGGAGAGGTTATCATCAATGGTCACAATATTCTGGAAGAACCTGAGAAAGCAAAAAAATGTATCGGATATCTTCCAGAGATCCCACCTTTATATCTTGATATGACAGTATCTGAATATCTGTATTTTGCTGCTGAATTAAAAAAAATTCCGAAAGCTGACCTCAATGCACAGGTTATAAAAGTTATGGAACTGATCAAACTTGTTGATATGAAAGACCGATTGATCAAAAACCTTTCCAAAGGTTATCGCCAGAGAACAGGTCTTGCCGCTGCAATTCTTGATTTCCCGGATATTATCATCTTGGATGAACCGACCGTTGGTCTCGATCCAAAGCAGATTATCGAAATCCGTGAACTGATCCGTACACTTGCTAAGGACCATACGGTGATCTTAAGTTCTCATATTCTTGCTGAAGTCCAAGAAATCTGTGACGATATCCTGATCATTTCCAAAGGAAAATTGATCGCTGAGGGAAGCCCTGATGAATTAGAAGAATTAACACACGGAAAAGAAACCATTGAGCTTACGATCCTGGCGGATGAAACTTCCGTAAAACAGGTTCTTTCTGATTTTTCTGATATTGATGATGTCAACTGGCTTGATGTAAGTAAAGATAGCTGCCATATCCAGATCAATACAAACAAAGATTCACAGGAAATCTGTGCTGATCTTTCTCTTAAATTTGCACAGAAAAAAATGCCTGTGACACAGATGTTTGTAAACAAGGCTACTCTTGAAGATATTTTCCTAGAATTAACCGGAGATGTAATGGAGGTGACAAATAATGCTTGCTATCTATAAAAGGGAAGTCCGTTCCTATTTTAACTCTATGATCGGATGCGTATTTGCAGCATTCTTAACGATCATTGGAGGTGTATATTTTATGGTTTATAACCTTTATAGTGGTTATCCATTTTTTGCCTACTCTCTGGCGGGCGTTATTTTCATGTTATTGATTTCTGTGCCTGTTTTATCTATGAAATCTTTTGCAGAAGACCGAAAGAATAAAACTGACCAGTTATTATTAACTTCTCCTGTTTCACTTGTTGAGATCGTATTAGGAAAATATCTTGCAATGGTGACTGTATTTGCAATTCCATGTGTGATCTACTGTATTTTCCCACTGATCATCAAACTTCAAGGAACTGCCCATTTTCTTGTTGATTATTCATCCATTCTGGCCTTTTTCCTGCTTGGATGTGTATTTATTGCAATCGGAATGTTTTTATCATCTTTGACAGAAAGTCCTGTGATCGCAGCGATCACTACTTGTGCAGCATTGTTTTTCTTTTATCTGTTGGACAATCTGCTGCAGTATTTTCCTTCCAGTGCGATCAGTAATCTAGTCATCTGGATCATTATATTTGCTCTGATTGGTCTTCTGATCTACCATATCACAAAAAATCAGATGATCGCTGGCATTGTCACTGGCATTGGATGTATCGCTGGTATCGTTGCTTATTTTGTGAAGAAAACATTGCTTGAAAGTCTGTTTTCTACTTTATTAGGACACCTTGTATTAACTGATATTTTTTATAATTTTTCTCAGAATTACATTTTTGATCTCGGAGGACTTCTGACTTATCTGTCATTGATCATTCTTCTGGTGTTCTTAACAGTACAGACATTTGAAAAAAGACGTTGGAGTTAGGAGGAAGTTATCGTGGATAAAATCAAAAAATTATTTCAAAGCAATGATTCGAAACGTGGATCTTATACTCTTGCTATGACATCCATCGTGATCGCGATCGTTATCATTTTTAATATGATCGTCAATCTGATCCCTGAAAATAAGCGACAGTTTGATATCAGTAGTACCAATATTTATGAAATCTCATCAAAAAGTGAAAAGATCATCAAAAAAGTTGATGATGACGTCACTTTTTATGTTCTTGCAGAAAAGGACAGCACTGATAAAAGGATCAAAACTTTCATCAATAAATATGCTTCTTTATCAAGCAAGATTCATGTCAAATGGATCGATCCTGTGCTTCATCCATCTGCATTGACAAAATACGGAACCGAAGAAAACAATATCGTCATCTCTTGTAAGAAAACCAACCGTACAACAACTGTTTCGTTTGATGATATATTAGTTTCCTCAGATTCTTACTACAGTACTTCCTCTTCTGCTTCATCATTTGATGGTGATGGGCAGCTTACAAGTGCTTTAAATTATGTAACAAGTGACAAAGAATATAAAGCTTATTATACTTCTGGCCATGGAGAATCATCCTTATCTTCCGAGGTTACAAGTCTTCTTACAAAATCAAGAATTTCCACAAGTGATCTGCTTTTAATGACTGCAACATCCATTCCTGATGATTGTGATCTGCTGATCATCGATGGGGCTACAAGCGATTTTACAAAAGATGAAGTAAAACTATTATCTTCTTACCTGAAGAAAGGTGGAAAAGTTGTTACTTTACTTGCCCAGACAAATAAGAGTATGAAAAACTTATATGGTCTGTTAAAAGACTACGGTTTAACTGTTCAAAGCGGATATATTGCAGATACAGAACGTTCATATCAAGGAAATTATTATTACTTGATCCCAAATCTTTCTGTAAGCGGTGATATGGCTTCTGGAATTTCATCAAACTCTGTTATGATGATCAATTCGAAAGGTATGACACAGAGTACTCCAGTTAGAGATTCTATTTCTACCGATGCATTTATGACAACATCTAGCAACGGATATGCTGTCACTGAGAAGAAACAAACACAGGGAACTTATGTCCTTGGTGCAACTTCCACAGAATCTGTCAAAGTCAAAAACAGCAAAGGAAAGAAAGTTACAAAAGAAAGTCGCCTGACTGTTTACGGAAGTAATATGCTGATTGATGAGCAGATCACAAGTTCTTTCTCATCCTTAGAAAATCTGACATTATTTACAAACTCTGTGACCGCATGTTTAAATAATGCCGATAATGTTTCTATCTCTCCAAAGAGTCTGGAAGTCAGCTATAATACGATTGCTCATCCTGGACCATTCAGTATCCTTGTAGTCTTTGTAATTCCAGTTGGTCTGATCATTGGCGGATTCATTGTATGGTTTAGACGCAGACGCCGTTAGGAGGTTTTCATGAAACAGAAAAAAACATTGCAGATTTTACTTCTCGTATTTGCAGGACTTATTGTCCTGTATACGGGAGTGAATTTATACCAGAAACAGCAATCTTCCAAAGAAGATTCTGATCAGACAATGATCTCTGATTTAAAGAGTTTAACTTCCATCTCTTATAATAACAACGGAACGACTCTTTCTTTCATAAAACAGAGTGGCAAATGGTATTATACAAAAAATAAAAAATATCCGATCACTCAGTCCTCTCTCGAAAGTCTTGCTTCTACATTTCAAAAGGTTGAGGCTGTCAGAGAACTTAAAAATGCAGATGCTCTAAGCGACTATGGTCTTGACAAGCCAACTTATACAGTTAGTGTCAAAGACAAAACTGGAAAATCCATGACTTATTATATTGGAAATGCAACCGGTGAAAATTACTATGTAACTTATGGAGATAAATCAAAGATTTATACCGTATCTTCTGATATTACATCTAGTTTATCTTATTCTTTAGATAATCTGATCGAGACAGATACTTTCCCTACGTTAAGTACTGGAAATCTTAAAAAAGTTTTGGTCACTCAGAACGGTAAGACAAAGACTTATACTAGCAAGAAGAAAAATCTTGATGGAATCTCTGGCGGTTTGGGTGTATTTACTTTTGGAGACTGCCAGAATTATTATGCAAGTCAGACAGATCTTGTAAAATATGGACTGGATAAGAATTCTCGAATCACAGTCGATATCACTTATAAGGATACGGATACAAAGAAAACAAAAAATGTTGTGCTTTATATCGGTAAAAAGGATTCTGATCAAAAGAATTATTATGTACAGCTGAAAGGATCACATATGGTTTACTTGAGCGATAAGGATGTTGTGAAGAATATTTTGAATCCTTAATTTCGATATAAGAAAGAATCCTGCTTTGCAGGATTCTCCGCCTGCGGCGGGTCGCTTCAGCGACAAATTTCCCTTCCGCCGCAGTGCGATCCTGCCCGGAGGGCTTTTTATTTCATAGGGGATTTCATCGAAATTTCCTATGAAATAAAAATAAAATAGAGTGCAGAATACGAAATGATCAAATTCATTTCCGTATCCTGCTCTCTATTTTTATTATTTCTGTTTATACAGTTCTTTTATTCCTGATGCAAGCGATAACACGATTACTGAAAAATAAAAAGAACTTCAATCACTTGAAGTCCTTTTTCATGCCGCAGACCGGAATCGAACCGGTACTCGATTTAACTCGAACAGGATTTTAAGTCCTGCGCGTCTGCCAGTTCCGCCACTGCGGCTTAGTGGTGGGAGAAGGATTCGAACCTTCGAAGGCGGTGCCAACAGATTTACAGTCTGCCCCCTTTGGCCACTCGGGAATCCCACCAAGTGTTTACCTGACAATTAAAGATTATACGGCATTGTCAGGTAAATTGCAAGTGTTTTTTTAACTTTTTTTATATTTTTTTATGCCTGTGTTTCAACTTCTGTTTCAGGCTCAAATAATGCTTCGAATTCTGCGCGGTTAATGCGTTCTTTCTCTAATAATAATGCGGCACATTTGTGAAGGACATCTATGTGTTCTTCAATCAGTGCTTTCGCATCTTTGTAGCATTTATTTACAATCTTCTTCACTTCCTGATCGATCACAGTCTGTGTGTTTTCTCCATATGGACGCTGCTGTCCAATTTCTTTTCCTAAGAAGACTTCGTCTCCTTCACCACTGTCATAATTGATCAGTCCGAGTTCATCTGACATACCAAACTTCGTTACCATAGCTCTTGCATACTGGGTTACCTGTTTGATATCCTGTGATGCACCAGTTGTGATATCATCTAAGATCAATTCTTCGGCAATTCGTCCTCCGAGACTTACCATGATATCCTGAATCATCTTTCCGCGTGTCATAAAGACATTATCATTCTCAGGAAGCGGCATCGTATATCCAGCTGCTCCTGTTCCTGTTGGAATAATAGATACAGTGTAAACCGGACCTACATCTGGTAACAGATGGAATAAGATTGCATGTCCAGATTCATGATATGCAGTGATCCTTCTTTCACTTTCTGGTACCACACGACTCTTCTTCTCTGTTCCGATTCCTACTTTGATAAATGATTTATCAATATCTTCTTTCATGATATAGGCTCTGTCATCTCTTGCTGCCTGAATGGCTGCCTCATTCATCAGATTCTCAAGGTCTGCTCCCACAAAACCTGCTGTTGTTCTTGCGATCTCATGAAGATCAACATCATCTCCTAATGGTTTCTGACGACAGTGAATCTTTAAGATATCTTCTCGCCCTTTGACATCTGGTCTTCCAACGCCAACCTTGCGGTCAAATCGTCCTGGTCGTAAGATCGCTGGATCTAAGATATCCACACGGTTTGTAGCTGCGATCATGATGATTCCTTCATTCACTCCAAAACCGTCCATCTCAACTAACATCTGGTTTAATGTCTGTTCACGTTCATCATGTCCACCACCAAGTCCAGAGCCTCTTCGTCTTGCAACTGCATCGATCTCATCGATAAATACGATACAAGGAGAATGTTTCTTAGCTTCTGCAAATAAGTCACGTACACGAGCTGCACCAACACCGACGAACATTTCCACGAAATCAGATCCTGAAATGCTGAAAAATGGTACATTCGCTTCTCCTGCAACTGCCTTTGCAAGTAATGTCTTACCTGTTCCTGGAGGTCCTACAAGAAGGACGCCCTTTGGAATTCTGGCTCCGATCTTTATAAATCGTCCTGGATTCTTTAAGAATTCCACGACTTCTTCTAATTCTTCTTTCTCTTCTGTCAGTCCTGCAACATCGTTAAATGTTACTTTCTTAGCATTTGGATTGGCAAGTTTAGCACGGCTTTTTCCAAAATCCATCATCTTGCCGCCACCGCCACCATTCTGGCGCATCATCATAACCATGAAAAATATGACAACTCCGATCGGTAGTACTACCCCGATCAGATTAGAGATCATATCCCCACTGTGATCGATTCCCTTAATACTGATCTTATTGGCAAGAGAGCTGTCAGCTTTCTTAATATCATTGATTGCCTGATTGACATCTGTAACTTCACAGCTCTTATAATCATCTTTTCCAAACTCTGCTGTGATCGTCCCAGTTGGTACTTCTTTATTCTGTTTAATAGTTACCGCAGTTACTTTGTCAGACTTTACATCCTTCATAAACTGCTGATAGGTGTAATCACCTGAACCTGGCTGGAACACGCTGATAAAATAATATGCTCCGATCACCAAGATCAGCAGGACTACTAAAAATCCACTGTTACTTTTCTTCGGGTTCAACGTTTAGTCTCCTCTCTACTCTTCCTCTGCTACTCCAATGTAAGGAAGGTTACGATATTTCTGTGCATAATCTAGTCCATATCCAACAACAAATTCATCTGGTACTTCAAAACCAATATATCTGACTGGTACTTCAACTTCACGACGATCTGGTTTGCTTAACAATGTACACAGATGAAGTGACGCAGGATTTCTGCTCTCAAGCATTGGTTTTAAATGATTTAAAGTCTTTCCTGAGTCAATGATATCTTCTACAACTAATACTTCTTTATCTAAGATTGGCTCATCTAAGTCTTTTGCGATCTTAACGATTCCTGAGGATTCTCTGGAATTTCCATAACTAGACACTGACATAAAATCAATTGTTACTGGAATCGTGATTCTCTTTGCAAGTTCACACGCAAAAAAAACACTTCCTTTTAAGATGGCGATCAGATGGATTTCTTTTCCTGCATAATCTTCACTGATCTGCGCTCCCATCTCCGCGATTCGTTTGTTTACATCTTCCTCTGAAATCATTACTCTGATATTCTCCATTGGAATCATCTCCTTCTCTTTTGAACTCAAGCTTTAAATAACGCTTGGTTGATTCTTTGATCTTATAATATTCGCTGATTCTTCTGCCAACGATCCATACAATATGACTGCCATCTGCCACCAATGGTATCTCTTCCCGCAATTGTCTTGGAATCTTCTCATCAATAAAATACCTACTTAATGATTTTCTCTTCTGATCTTTGCCAAATGTAAAAAAATCTCCTGGCTTCCGGCATCGTAATTGTACACCTGTTTCTATTCTATCATAATCAATGATTTTGATACAATCATTTTCCACGATATTTGTCAAATCTGTAACCTCTTCGCACAAAATTTTTCCTGTCATTTCTTGTTTATCTGATATATTTCCTTTTTGTACCTTAATATACTGATAATTTTTCTCGGCAACCATATTATACGGAAGAGAAATTCGTTTTCCTGTTCCATTTTCTACCAAAGTTAACAGATCTTCAATATGTCTTCTTTCTAAATCTTTCTTCTTACCAGCTGTTTCTTCCAAAACTTTTTTTAGAACCTGTTTCTGGATCCAATGGGTTTCCAATAACAATTGATCACAATTGATCTCAAATCCTTGTCCAATAGGCTTTGTACATCTTAAAAATGACTCTTCTATCTGATCTGTCAGATACGTCGTCACTTCTTTGATATCTTCGCACAGCCATCCTATATGCTCCACCGCCTGCTCATTGATCATCTCAAGTCTTGGAATTACCTGATTTCGGATCTGATTTCTTGCAAATGCATCGTCCTGATTGCTTGCATCTTCTACCCAGACCTGCCCAGCCTCTTTTAAATATTTTACGATTTCTTCTTTTTTTACACATAAAAGCGGACGGATCAGATTTCCATCTTTTTCTCTCATGGCACCCGCCCCATAAATTCCAGTTCCTCTCACCACTCGATATAAAAATGTTTCTGCCTGATCGTTTTGATGATGTGCGATCGCAATCTTATCAGCATTATATTTTTTCATTGTTTTTGCAAATGCATCATATCTCGCTTTTCTTCCTGCTTCTTCTAATGACATCTTTTCACGCTTGGCGATCTGTTTTACATCTATTTCAAATATTTTACACGGAATCGAAAGTTGTCCACAAAGATCCTGCACAAACTTCTGATCATCCACAGCTTCTCTTCGAATCATGTGATTGATGTGGACTACTGTGATCGTGAGATTCATTGATTCTCTTAATTCATTTAAAATAAGTAACAGATATACAGAATCTGCACCGCCAGAAACACCGATAATGATATGATCTCCATTTTGTATTAAATTTTTTTCTTTGATAAACTCTTTTACTTTATTCATGTAATTTACTTTATCATTCTTTGCAGATTCCTTCAATACCTGTCCCAGATTCCCAATACCATGATCGTAATATCATCTCTTTTTTCAAATTCTTTGTTTGTTGTAATTTGCTCATATAATCCATCTGCGATCGCCTGTGGACGTACCACATCCATTTCTTTCAAATATCGTGCTGCCATCTCCAAACCATTTTGCGAAAATCCGTCGAAGGCTCCATCGCTTAACATGACTAAAATATCTTCACTTTCCATCTTTTTGCGGTAAATTGGAATTTTCTCGGTATGTAATAAGAGGTTCACTGGTATCGTATCTACTTGAATGATCTCCACGTCGTTTTTTCTCTTTAAAAGACATGGGCAGGCTCCAATTTTAAAGAATGTTCCGATTCCTGCAAATAAATCTAACTGAAAAAAATCTAATGTCGCATATTTTTCTTTTTCTGGTTGTAAGATCATCATGGACCTTAAAAGCTGAATACTTTGACTTTCGTTAATTCCTGCTCCTAGAAGTTCTTCCATCACTTCAATTATTTTCCTACTTTCTTTTTTCGCTTCCTGTCCTGTTCCCATTCCATCCGAGATCATAGACACAAAACTTCCTTCCCTTACTTTTCCCATGGAAAAACTGTCTCCATTCTCATCCCCTGCGATCATTGGCAAAGTGTGGATTCCTGCGATTACATGGAATTTTTCTTCTGGTGTAAATCCATAAATCTCATAATAATTTCCAATCATCTTTTTCTGATCTGGCAATGGCTTCATTTTCTCCATTGTCATGGAACTTAACAACACTGCTGCTTGTCTTGTGCTGATTTCCCTGCCTTTTTTCTTTTTCAGATATAGATAGATCTGTTTTCCTTTCTCTGGATTATCGTAGAAATAAATTTCTTTTAGTCTCAGTTGGCTTTTTGCAAAACCTTTTGTGATCTTCTCATATAATTTCTTATTATCTGCCGTTAATGATACTTTTCCCTGAAAGAAATCACCCAGTGTATTTCCGGCTCTGATATACTGCTCCCCGACAATTTTTCTCAGTTGTTTCATCTGATTTCTCATTGCACGCAGAAATAATTCCCGTTCATAAATCTGATTTGCTTCCTCGATAAAATCCTGTCCATTCTTGCATGGATGACATCTTTTTAAATCTGCATAGCTTAATCCACCTTGCTTTTCGATGATCTGCCCAAGCCTGTCCTTATCTGCTAATGTAAACTGACATTTTTGATTTTCACAGCATCCGACACATTCTTTTAAGATCACACTTTCAACTACATCTCTTCCCCGTTTTTCACACGTTTCTTCCTCATCGTTATGATCACAGAACATCTTTCCCGCTGTCGTGAGACATTGCTGCATCTGGCGCATATGATAAAGGATCATTTCATGAAAATTTTGAAATAACCGGTCTTCTTCGAATTCTTTTTTTCTTAAGATTTCCATAGTTTTCCCTCCTGCAAGATTATTATAGAGGATTTTGTATGCAATTTCTGTCGAAATAAAAAATGTTATTTTCTGGAAATTATTATCAAAAAAATCCGATGTTTTTATAAGAACAATCCTATGACTATTCTTATAAAAACATCGGATTTTATATCTTTATTCTTTACTCTACCGGATGTAAATTCTTCAAAGAAATGTCCATAATAGGAGCTGAATGTGTTAAAGCTCCACAGGATACATAATCCACTCCGATCTCACGGATCGTCTTTAGGCGTTCTTTTGTAACATTTCCTGAACACTCTGTTTCAGCTCTTCCGTCGATCAGTTTGACAGCTTCTTTCATTGTCTCATCATCCATGTTATCTAACATGATGATGTCTGCGCCTGCTTCTACGGCTTCTTTTACCATATCAAGATTCTCTGTCTCTACTTCAATCTTTCTGACAAATGGTGCATAGTCTTTTGCCATAGCTACCGCTTCTTTGATTCCACCTGCAGCACCGATATGGTTATCTTTTAACATGACTCCATCGGATAAGTTGTAGCGGTGATTATGTCCACCACCAACCGTCACTGCGTATTTTTCAAATGGGCGCATGTTTGGTGTTGTTTTTCTTGTATCTAATAACTTTGTTTTATATCCTTCAAGCTCTTTGGATAACTCGCTTGTCATTGTCGCGATTCCACTCATTCTCTGCAAGTAGTTTAATGCAACTCTCTCTCCAGATAAAAGGGCACGGATATCTCCTTTGACAACTCCCATTAACTGTCCTTTGGTTACTTTATCTCCGTCTTTTAATTCTGTCTCAAAAACAACAGTTTCATCTAAAAGTTTGAAAACTCTTTCAAATACTTCTAATCCACAGATGATCCCATCCTGTTTACAGATTAAATTTACTTCTCCCTGTTTTGGTTCTGGCATCACTGCGTTTGTGCTGACATCTTCCTGAGTGATATCTTCTTTTAATGCATTCATCAAATATTCATCGATGTTAATTCTCATCGTTACACCACTGATCATAAAAACTTCTGTCCTTTCGTTTAATTTCGTCAAGAACAAGCTGTTCATTCTCTTTCTCACGCTGTTCTTCGTTCTGATACTTACTTAAATCTACTTCGACTGTCTCGGCTTTTGATGGATGTTCTGTGATGTCTTTCGCTGCTGCCTTGGCAAATACAAGTGCTTCCAGTAGTGAATTACTTGCCAGACGGTTCTTTCCATGAACCCCATTACAGCTTGTCTCACCGACTGCATATAAATGTTCCATAGATGTCTTGCTGTCTAAGTTTACTTTAATTCCACCCATGAAATAGTGCTGTGCCGGTGTTACTGGAATCGGTTCTTTTGTCATGTCATATCCTTCATCCAAGCACTGTTTGTAGATGTTTGGGAATCTATGTTTGATTCTTTCTCCATCTAAATGTGTAACAGATAAATAAACATGATCACTTCCGTCTTTCTTCATCTGTTTGCAGATTTCTCCAGTTACAACGTCTCTTGGTTTTAACTCATCTGTAAAACGTTCTCCATCTTTATTCAGCAGGTAAGCTCCCTCTCCTCTGACTGATTCAGAGATTAAGAATCTTCTTCCTGGTTTCTTTGAATAAAATGTTGTTGGATGGATCTGGATATAGTTAATATTCTCTAATTCAACATTATGGCGCAAGCAGACAGCCAGACTGTCTGCTGTCAGATGTCTGAAGTTTGTAGAATGTTTAAATAACCCTCCAAGTCCTCCTGTTGCAAGAACAGTATCCGGAGCTTCGATCGTATCTAAATTACCATCTGCATCTTTATATACAATTCCTTTACATTCTCCGTCTTTCTCAATGATATCGATCATCGTACAATTTTCCATGATCGTAATATTATCACGTTTCTTCGCCTCTTCGTATAAATGGCTTGTGATCTCTTTTCCTGTCAGATCTTCATGATGAAGAATACGGAATGTGGAATGTCCACCTTCTCTTGTAAACTCAATCTCTCCATCCTTCAAGTCAAATCTTACACCAAAATCTTTCAGATCCTGAATAATCTGTGGTGATTCTTTGATCATCTTCTCGACGGCACCTTTATCATTCTCGTAATGTCCGGCTTTCATAGTGTCCTCGAAATATGAATCATAATCTTCCGGATTCTTCAGCGCTGAGATTCCTCCCTGCGCCAAAAATGAATCACTTTCTTCAACTTCCTTCTTTGTAATAACGATTACTTTGTAATCCTGCGGAAGAAATAATGCATTAAATAGCCCTGAAGCACCACTTCCTACAATGATCACATCTGCTGTTTTCATAATTCTCTTTGCCTTTCCTTGGAACTTTCCTGTCTTACTGCGCGATTCTTAACATCTCATCTAATGCTTTCTTAGCATTTAATCGCAGTTCTTCTGGTAATTCTACCTGATTCTTCATGTCTCTTAATGTGTCTCTTACATTCTCTAAACTGATACGCTTCATATTTGGACAGAACTGACGATGTCCTACAGAGTAGAATGTCTTTCCTGGGTTCTTCTGTTTTAATTCATATAAAACACCCATCTCTGTACAAATGATAAATACGTCCTTGTCAGATGCTGTCGCATAGTCAATGATTCCTGATGTACTTCCTACATAATCACCTAAAGCTACAACGTCTGGTGTACATTCTGGATGCACTAAAACTTCTGCTTCTGGATGTACTTCTTTGGCTTTCTTTACGTTCTCGGCTGTGATACTTCTATGTACATGACAGAATCCGTCATTGTAAATAAAGTTCTTCTCTGGAAGTTTGCTTCCGATATAACGTCCGAGGTTCTCATCTGGTACGAAGAAAATATTCTTCTGTGGAAGTGCTGTTACAACTTTCAGAGCATTGGATGAAGTTACACAGACATCAGAATGTGCTTTGATCTCTGCTGTAGAATTAATGTAACAGACAACAGCAAGATCATCATATTTCTTACGCATCTCTTCAATCTTCTCTACATCGACCATATGAGCCATTGGGCAGTCTGCCTTCTGATCTGGCATGATCACTGTACGGTCTGGGTTTAAGATCTTGGCACTCTCACCCATAAAGTTTACGCCTGCAAAACAAATCACATCTTTGGATTCTTTTAATGCAACTTTGGCAAGATAATAAGAATCCCCAACATAATCAGCAATTTCCTGAACGGCATCGTCTACATAATAATGTGCTAGTAAAACAGCATTTTTTTCTTGTTTTAATTGTTCGATCTCTTTTTTTAAATTTTCCATCTTTCTCTCCTTGTTATTAAATTTTAATATACCACGACCACCCCTTCTGTTCAAGTATTTGTGATGTTTTTATATGATAAATACCAGTGATTTTACCTCTTTTTCAGATGCTTCAATCACTGGTATTATTATAAATTCTATTTATTTTATATGGTCACTATATATTTTCATATGCATTTGCTGTTTTCGTCCGATCATATCTTGTACATTGTCTCGTAATTATTTTTTCACATAGCATGTGTTCTTTCCTCTGCCTCTCTGCATGATCAATCCTTTTTTAACCATCTGCTTCAAAATCCTTCCACTCGTTGTCTGACTGATTCCTAATCTTTCCTGAACTTGTTTTCTTTGAATTCTTTTTTCTTGATCGATCATTTGCATGATCTGTGTTTCTTCGTCTTCTGGTTGTATATGTGTATGGTATTGCAGTTCTTCTCTTAATTCTGCCTGTGCATTTGTGTTTGGTAATATGATCTTAAATACATTATTACTGACTTTGATCTCTGGTTTTATAAACTGATCTTGATAAGCATTCATGATCTTTTGTATTCCTGTTCCATAAGCTTCGATCAATTCTAAACGGTAAAAAACATTCGCTAATTTTTTATTCCTGCATACAGAAATCCCCATCATCACATCTTCTAATGTAACTCCTGTTACCAATCCCCCAATGGATGTGAATTCTAACCGATCTTCGTACATACTGATCAGAATACTAGAACTATATCCGTAATCTCTGTGTACAAGACAGTTTAGCAATGCTTCTCTTACTGCTACTTCTGGATAATCTCTATTATCAATTCGATAAAGTTTTTCAAAAGTTGAATGTGTTTGATTTCTGAAGTCAATGTAATCATATACTGCTTCCATTTGTGCAAATAGTGATCCTGTAAATTCTTTTCTATCTTTAAATATATTTTGATTCTTTCCTTCAAAAACTGCTGTTTTAATCGTATGCACGCATTGGTCTGAAAGTAATAAAGCAAGATTCGTATAAATTCCATCTTGGTTTATAATTCCTAAAGTTTTCATCTGTGACTGTTCTAATGTGATGTTTCTCTTTTGGAATTCTTTTTTTGTTTCGCAAAAAGTCAATTCTTGATCTAATGATCTCATATCTTCAAAATGATCACCATCTGTTTCTTTAATCATCTTTCTAATAGCTGTATCCGTTGCTGGGACAGAAGAATATCCTTGTCTTACATATACGCCTTCTGGTCTTAACCCTTTCTTCGCTATATAGTATGGGCGTTCTGTTCCTCTTTGAATATCTATGATCACAACTTGTTTTTGTTCTATCTCTTTTGTCTCATAGTGCAAGAACATGGTTAAATCTGGTTTAATCGCATCTCTAACCATATTGCTTACTTGCAATGCTACACTGTCTGAATCTTCTACCCCGATAACTGTCCCATCATCTTCAATTCCAATATAGATTTTTCCTCCATCACAATTGGCAAATGCTATGATTTCTTTCTTGATGTCTGTGACTACAATGGATTTGAATTCCGTTCTCTCAGATTCTTGTAACTTCATGAAAAACCCTCCTTGAAATTATTCTGTCTGTTCTTTCTAACTTTATTCTAACCATTCTAACCATTCTTATCAATTATAAATCACAGTGTTTGTATGCTGTATAGTGGTTTGAATCACGTAAATTATTTGAATATTATAAAAAGCGATCATGTGTCGGCAACCGTACGGACACGTCTGCACTTAGCTCCTGGATGGTCATTAGACCATTCAGGAGCTTAGTACAGCTACGTGGGAGTCCGAATGCGAGTGGGTTGCAGGCACATAATCGCTTTTTATAATATTCCACCAATACTTTCCGTTATTCAAATCAGAATTTAATAGTTTTCTTCATGCACTTCAAAATAGCTCTGTGGATGTGCACAAACAGGACATACTTCCGGTGCTTTTGTTCCAACTACGATATGTCCACAATTACGACATTCCCATACTTTCACTTCACTTTTTTCAAATACTTGTGAAGTCTCGATATTCTTAAGAAGTGCACGATATCTTTCTTCATGATGCTTCTCAATCTCTCCGACTGCTCTGAATTTGGCAGCAAGTTCTGGAAAACCTTCTTCTTCTGCAGTCTTTGCAAAACCTTCATACATATCTGTCCATTCGTAATTTTCACCTTCAGCTGCTGCAGCAAGATTTTCCTTTGTATCTCCAATTCCTGCTAATTCTTTAAACCACATTTTGGCATGTTCTTTCTCATTATTTGCCGTCTTAAGGAACAATGCAGACATCTGCTCATATCCTTCTTTCTTTGCAACGGATGCGAAATAAGTGTACTTATTTCTTGCCTGTGATTCTCCTGAAAATGCTTCTAATAAATTCTTCTCTGTCTGTGTTCCTACATATCTATTACTTCCCATGATTCTTCTCCTTACTGATTCCTTTACAATCACTTTATATATTTCCCTAGAAATTGATAATTTCTATACTTCAGATTTCCATAATCCATGCAGATTACAATACTCATATGCTGCTATGAATTCATCTCCATCGGCTAACATAAATACCGCCTCTGGTTTATCCCCTGGTGCAAATTTATGCAGCTGCCCACCATTCTTTGTTTCAATATATACTCCCATAATATAATGTTCTGGAAGCATTGGATGCTCTACGGAAGATACAGCTACTGTGATCTTATTTCCTTCCTGTGTCACAACCGGCACATGTTTTTCAACTGCTGCATCGGTTGTATTTGCTTTTAAACTTTTCAAATTCTCTATGGAACTTCCTGCTCCAAATACTTCTAATACTACTGTTTTGTCTTCTGAACGATAAAATTTAGCCATAACTTCTTCTCCCTTCTACTACAATATATCTATAAAAATTATTCTTTTGAAAATTGATCTTTCCCTACAAAACATAATGGACATTCAAAATCTTCTGGAACATCTTCCCATTTTGTTCCTGGAGCGATTCCTCCTTCTGGATATCCTTTTTCTTCATCATATTCCCATCCACATACATCACATACGTATTTCATTGTTTCATCCTCCTCATGTCTGAATCGATAATAATTACTGTTATTGTATTTATATAATAATACATGTGAGAAAAAATGTCAATAATATTTTTTAGAATTTGAATAGTGATATTTCTTTCTATGAATTATGTCCAATTTTTGTTATAATTAATTCATACTTATTGACACGCCGGGGACATCAGAGCGTGACAAAATTTACTTTTGATACTCTCATCATTAATATACAAAGTTACTGAACATTTACTCAATAAGGAGGTGGCAATTATGGAGGTTAAGATTACAAAAATATTTAACGCAGCTGACCAGATTCAGGCTGAGATGATTCATGATCATTTAAAACAAAACGGAATTGAAACCATGTCCAAACAACCTGGAACAGGAGAATATATGAGTATTGCAATGGGGTATTCTGTTTATGGAACGGATATTTATGTTAGAGAAGATCAGAAAGCTAAGGCAGAAGCTTTGATCAATGAACTGTTATACGATAATGACTACAATACATTCGAAGATGAAGATATCAAATTGCCTTGGTGGCAAAATAAAGTGATTGTTGCAAAATGCATTTTAGGATTTTTTATTCTTGTGATCATTATCATGATCGCAATGCAGATTCTACAATAAGATCATAAATTTAAGAAAGAACAGGTATGCTTTAGAATTCCTTGAAATCCTTATGCATACCTGTTCTTTGTTGTTGTTCATTATTTATATTTAGTTTATATTTAGTTTATAGTTACCTTATAGTTAATCAAATTTCTGAAATACACCCTTAAGTGCTGGATAAATTTCTCTAAACTGCTGATACTTCGCCTCATACTTCGCAACAAGCTTGGCATCAGGTTCCACTGTATCAACCACTTTCACAAGCTGATCTGCTGCTTCCTGTACGCTGTCGTATTCTCCACATCCAACGGCTGCAAGCATCGCTCCTCCATATCCTGGACCTTCTTCGCTTTCGATCACGTCGACTTTCAGATTCATCACATTTGCAATGATCTTCTTCCATAATGGGCTCTTAGCTCCACCGCCGCAGATCTTTGTGCGTTCAATCTTGATTCCAAGACTTCTTGCGACTTCCAGAGAATCACGAAGTCCAAATGCAACTCCTTCTAACACGGCCTGTGTCATTTCTTCTCTCGTTGTATCCATGGACATTCCGATAAATGTTGCTCTGGCTTTTGGATCATTGTGTGGAGATCTCTCTCCCATTAGGTATGGAAGATAGAATACATGGTTTTCTCCAAGTTTGGTGATTCCTTCTTGTTCTTTGCTGTATTCTTTTGTCTTTAAGATCTCGTCCATCCACCATTTATTGCAGGATGCTGCACTTAACATGCATCCCATGAGGTGATAGTATCCATCTGCGTGGTCAAAAGAATGTAAGGCATTGTTGGAATCTACACCAAATGTCTTACTGGAAATGAAGATCGTTCCAGATGTTCCAAGGGAAATGTTACACATTCCATCTCCAACAGTTCCAGTTCCTACCGCTGCTGCCGCATTATCTCCAGCTCCCGCGATGATCTTGACTTCTTTGGATAAACCAAGTTCTTCTGCAATATCTTCTTTTAATGTTCCGACAACTTCATAACTTTCAAACAGTTTCGGAAGCTGTTCTTCACTCACTCCACAGATTTCCATCATCTGTTTTGACCAGCATTTATTCTTTACATCTAATAATAACATTCCGGATGCATCGGAATAATCCGTGCAAAATGTTCCAGATAGTTTATATGCCAGATAATCTTTTGGCAGCATGATCTTTTTGATCTTGTTGAAATTGTCTGGTTCATTTTCACGCATCCACAGGATTTTTGGTGCCGTAAATCCTGCGAAAGCGATATTAGCTGTGTACTCAGATAATTTATCTTTTCCAATCTTGTTATTTAAATAATCTGTTTCTTTCTGTGTACGTCCATCATTCCATAGGATTGCAGGGCGAATCACATCATCATCTTCATCTAAAACGACAAGTCCATGCATCTGCCCTCCGAAGCTGATCCCGGCAACCTGTGATTTATCACATTCGCTGATCAATTCTTTGATTCCTTCCATAGACTGACTGTACCAGTCTTCTGGTTTCTGCTCAGACCATCCTGGATGCGGAAAATGCAACTCATATTCTTTGGAAACGATTTTTTTGATTCCACCTTTTTCATCCATTAACAGTAATTTCACTGCGGATGTTCCAAGGTCTACACCAATGTATAACATACAAACCTCCGATCTTATCCCCAAGGATTTTCTGTTGGATATCTGACTCCAGCTGGCTGATTGTATCCAATCTCTTCTACTGGAACTCCAACATATTTAAATACTTCATATAATGTTTTTCCGAAATTACCAAATGCTACAGCTCCATGATGAGGGAAGTTTTTCTCGATCTCAACTCCTAAGTTGTATAACTGCTGGATTGGTGCATTGTATGCTAAGAAGTTTAATGGACGAGGCCCAAAACTGATGATCTTTAAGCTGCTTAATCCAACGACAGCTCTTGCGATTGGTACAATTTCAGATTATAACTTGCATTCAGCATACCACAATATGCATCTCCACGTCCATCTAACAGATTATCTCCTCTTTCCTCTGCTGCTGCAAAGAACATTTTTGGTCCTTCAAAATGTTTGGCAAGTAATGTTTCTGCGATTCACTGATAAACTTTCTGGGAAACAATCTCTGCTGACTGCTACGATTCCGATCTTTACTTTTGGCATATTACTCATTTGATTCTCCATCCTTTCCTTTTTTGATCATTTTAATGTGATATTCTCTCCAACTAATCCACAAAATGCTCCAGGTATTTGAGCTTCTTCATGTGCGATCAGCCATTTATCTGTGCAGTTAAAAGTTTGTCTTCTCCATTTATCACTTATAAGATTATAACAATATGCTTTTGTTTTCTCGACTAATTACTTATCTCATTTATGGCACTTTTTTGTCTTTTTCGAAATTCAGCAGGCATAATTCCATACTTTTTATAAAAGGCTTTGGAAAATGCTTTGTTATTTGGAAATCCATTTTCCATGGAAATATCACTGATCGTCATCTTTGTCTCTATCAGCTGTCTGTACCCATGTTCAGTGCGGATTGCCTGCAAATAATCTTTATAATTGATTCCTGCATATTTTTGAAACATTCGGGATAGATAGGATGGAGAATACCCGAAAATCTCTGCAAGTCTTGCCAAAGATAATTCGTCTTTGTAATGTTCTTTCATGTAATCTGTGATCACAGATAACTTGGTTAACTGCTTGTGTTGATGTAAAATATCTGGGTGTACATTAATCTCACGGTATCTTGTAACCATCAGATATAACATATCATAAAACAGGCTTTGAATCTTCAGATCATAGCCACAATGCTTATCAGAATATGCCATATACATCTCACAGATCATTTCCATGAGCTGTTCATCCTGTGCCTGCGGAGCATGGGCGAAACAAATGAACTGATCCTGGGTGTAGTATTTTTCAAACATATTAAGCGACATCTGAAGCACAACAGTCATATTTTCTTTTGGTGCATGAATGGAATGCACTTCGTTGGAATTGACAATGATAAAATCTCCACATTCCAGTAAATACTCCTGATCGTTTAAATAAAACTCCAGCGTTCCCTGAAAGACCGCAAAGATTTCGATCGATCTGTGCCAATGTTTTTCTCTGATGTAATTACCATCTCTGCCTTCAAAAAGGAACATCTTAAATGGAAGATCCTTATTCGGCATGATCAGTTCATGTTGAATCTCTGTCATCGCTTTATCCTTTTCTTATCCTCGTGGATATCCTTTTATTTTGTCACAACCATCGATAATAAAACTGATAATATTCGTTTTTTCATACTCTTCCTCCTCGAATATTTGTAAATCTTTCTCTTTTTTTGCAACGATTCAATACTCAAATTATACAATAAATTCTAGCTGACCGAAATAGATCTTTATCAATTCCAATTCTTTATTTTTTCTTTCTCTTTCCATCTGTTCCATCTTGCGTTATACTTATTTTAGTTTAAAAATCAGAAGGGAGTTTTTTCATGAAAAAACCAGCATTAGTAATTCTGGCTGCCGGAATGGGAAGCCGTTATGGAGGATTAAAACAGATGGACCCTATGGATCCAATGGGACATGCGATCATCGATTATTCCATCTATGATGCAAAACGTGCCGGATTCGGTAAGGTAGTCTTTGTGATAAAGAAAGCAATTGAGAAAGATTTTAAAGAAACTGTTGGAGCAAGGGTTCCTGAAGGAATGGAAGTATGTTATGCATATCAGGAAGTAGATGCATTACCAGAAGGTTATAATGTTCCAGAAGGACGTGTGAAACCTTGGGGAACTGCACATGCTGTTTTATGTGCAAAACCATTTATCAATGAACCATTTGCCGTGATCAACGCAGATGACTATTATGGTGTTGATGGATATAAAGTCATGGCTGATTTCCTTACAAGCCATGAAGAGAAAGATGGAAAGGCACCATTTGCAATGGTGGGATATCATCTTGGAAATACTGTTACAGAGAATGGATACGTATCCAGAGGTGTCTGTGAAGTTGATGACAACCACCAGTTACTTTCTATCACAGAAAGAACTCATATCGAAAAACATGAAGATCATGCAGAATTCACAGAAGATGACGGTGCAACTTGGGCATCGCTTCCATTTGATACTTTAGTGTCCATGAACTTCTTTGGATTCCAGCCTATGATCATGGACGAGTTAGAAAAAGGATTCCCTGCTTTCCTTGATCAAGCGATCAAAGAGAATCCATTAAAAGGTGAATACTTTATTCCTAGTGTCGCAAGTGACCTGTTACATGATGGAAAAGCCTCTCTTGAAGTGCTTGTATCTAAAGATCAGTGGTATGGTGTTACATATCCAGAAGATAAACAGAGCGTTATTGATGCTTTAGCTGCTTTAAGAGAAAATGGTACTTATAAATTTTAATACCGTTAAATATTCATTTGTAAAAGCAAAAAAATATCAGCCAGTTTGAATTCATCTTTTCTTCCAAACTGGCTGATATTTTTACGCTATATTTTATAATCATCATTCGTATCTTAATTTACCTTATAAACTTTAACACCTGTTTTCTTACCAAATCTCTTTGTCTGTTTATGAGATTTAAAGAATACATCGATATGTTTTCCTTTGACACCGCCTCCGACATCTTCGGCTACGTATGTTTTTCCATTGATCTGTACTTTTGATCCTAATTTGATCTTTCTTTTATCTACAGCAATAGTTCTTCCCTGTTTTGCTTTCTTTCCAGAAGCTGTTCTTGTTCCCCATTTTCCACTGCATTTTTTACATCCGCAGTATGCTGTTAATTTGTATTTTCCTAAGTATTGTACTTCGTTATCTTCTGCTTTGGTTGAAGTTGATCCTGTAAAGATGATTCCTGATGCTACAACTAACATCGCAATCACTACTAACAATTTCTTCTTCATAACTTTCAGCATATAAACCTCTTTCTGTGCTCAATAGTTTCTTAAACTTCGAAACAATTTTGTAACATTTTCGAAATCTATGTTTCATACTTTACCCGATATCCATCAATATGTCAACCTTTGTACTCGATAAAATACAATTTATTCCCAATATATGTAAGTTTGTTATTACAAATTTATTAACTTATACGATTTGTTTTTTATAAATTTGTATACAATATTTATATTTTTCATTGCATTTTTTCCATCAAAAAAAGAAGCGGAAAACCGCTTCTTTACGTTGTTTCTTCTTATAAAATGATATCCATTACACCATCTAAGTAAATATTTTCCACATCCTCGATCAGCCCTGCGTCACATGCCTGTGTTAATTTTGGATCAATTGGAAGTTTTCCGAGTACTGGAATGTTAAACTTCTCAGAAATTTCTTCAATATGACTGTCTCCAAATACCTTAATCTCTTTGCCGCAATCTGGACATTTGATGTAGCTCATGTTCTCGATCAGACCCAGAACTGGTACATTCATCATGTTCGCCATATTCACAGCTTTCTCCACAATCATTCCTACTAATTCCTGTGGAGTTGCAACGACAACGATTCCATCTAATGGAATAGACTGGAAAACTGTTAATGGAACTTCTCCGGTTCCTGGTGGCATGTCCACAAACATCACATCAATGTCTTTCCATAATGTCTTACCCCAGAACTGTTTTACAACGTCTGCTACAACTGGACCTCTCCAGATTACTGGCTGTGTTTCTTCTTCTAACATTAAGTTTAAGGATACAACTTCGATTCCGAAATTTGTCATTGCTGGAAGAATGATTCCTTCTGCATTTCCTAATAATCTCTCATGAAGTCCAAATGCCTGCGGGATGGATGGTCCTGTGACATCCGCATCAAGAATTGCTGTATGCAACCCTTTTCTCATTGCTGCGACTCCTAATAAAGAAGTTGTCATGGATTTACCTACGCCACCTTTTCCACTGACGATACCGATAACCTTCTTTACTTTACTTTCTCTATATAATGGTTCAAGAAAATCTGTTTTCTCCTGTGTTCTGCTTCCGCAGTTTGCACTACAACTGCTGCAGTCATGACTACATTCACTCATTTTTACGCCTCCATAGCTTCTAAAATATCTTTTGCACTAGATGCAATATCACCGTTAAATACAGCGGATCCTGCTACAAATACGTTTGCTCCACATTCTTTGACATGTGCTACGTTCTTTGCTGAGATTCCTCCATCTACTTCAATATCGATATCCAGTCCTTTTTCATTGATGATCGCTCGTAATTCTTTGATCTTGTCATCCATCTTCGCAATATAAGACTGTCCGCCATAACCTGGGTTTACAGTCATGATCAGTACCATATCTAATTCTTCCAATACATAATCTAATGCAGATAATGGCGTTGCTGGATTCAAGGCTACTCCAACTTTTAATCCTTTCGCTTTTACCTGCTGGATCGCTCTATGAAGATGTTTTGTTGCTTCTGCGTGAAGAGTGATCAGATCAGCTCCTGCTTCTGCAAAATCATCAATATATCTTCCTGGTTCTTCAATCATTAAATGTACATCAAATAAAGCTTCTGTCTCTTTACGAAGTGATTTAATCACTGGAAGTCCCAAGGAAATATTAGGTACGAACATTCCATCCATAACATCAATGTGCACCCATTTTGCACCTGCTTTTACTGCTTCTTTTACATCTGCTCCAAGATTCGCAAAATCTGCTGACAAAATTGATGGGGATAAAATATAATCCATAACTCATTTCTCCTTTACACACCTGTTTTTAGCACTCTTTTTAGTATAACGTATTGTTTATAACAAGTCTAGTTACTATCAAAAAAAGAACCTTCTTATTTTAGTTCTTTCAGAAGGTTCTTTTTGAATTTTATGTAATTGTTTTACCCACGTTCAATGATCTTTGCCATCTGTTTCGCAACATTCCATGTATGATCACCGATACGCTCAAAGTCTGTTAACATTTCAGAGAAAATGATGCATGCTTCATCATTACATTCTCCTCTGTTGATACGTTCCAAGTGACTTTCGTAGAATTCTTCTGTCTTCTGATCGATAAAGTTCTCTGAATCATGAACTTTCTGAAGCCATTCCTGCGTATCCTCTGGTACTTTAGAAATGTTATGGAACATTTTTTCACAGATCATTTTCATTTCTTCCATCTGCTGTTTTGCGTCATCTGAAAATACAATATGTTTTTCTTCGATCAACTTTGTATAATCACAAATATTAACTGCATGATCTCCAATTCGTTCGATATTACTTGTCATATCAAGATATGAGCCGATATTTTTTGAAGCTTTAACATTCGTTTCATGCGCCATCATCTTTGCTGCGGCTCTTGAAATTTCTTTATTCAGATAATCAATATAATCTTCTCTTTTATCAACATCACCTAAGGATCTGCTGCTTCCTGCCAAAAATGCATCAAAACTTTCTTCTACATTGACTCTTGCCATCTCAAGCATTCTCTGAATTTCATTTCTTAAGTTCTGTAAGTTGATCGCTGACGTACCAAATGTAGCATCTACTCTTGTATCAACCGATTTGATGTATTTTAAATGTTTGTGTTGTTCTTTCTCTTCTGCTTTCTCTGGAAGGATCTTGGTTGCAAGTTTTGCCAGATAATTTCCAAATGGGATCAGCAGGATGGTTGTACTGATATTAAATAATGTATGCATATTGGCAATCTGTTTTGTAATACTGCTTCCACTGAATCCTGCCACATAATTTGTCAAAGGTGTCACTAAACATAAAATTGTAAAAATGGCTGTTCCGATAATATTGAAGCTTAGATGAATGATCGTTGCTCTCTTCGCACTTCTCTCTGTTCCGATCGATGCTAAGATCGCTGTGATACATGTACCGATATTCTGTCCAAATAATACAAAGGCTGCATCATGGAAACTGATCACTCCACTTAATGCTAATGCTTGCAGGATACCTACAGAAGCTGAAGATGACTGGATGACCGCTGTAAAGATCATACCTGCGATGATTCCAATCAGTGGATTAGAAAATCTTGTCATCAGGTTGATAAATGGTGGATACTCACGAAGTGGTACCATGGAATCTCCCATCATGTTCATTCCGACAAATAAGATACCAAGTCCCGCAATGATCTCTCCGACAAACTGTACTTTCTCATTCTTTGAAAATACAACAAGTGCTACACCAATAAATGCGATCAATGGTGCTAATGCTCCAACGTCTAATGCGATTAACTGTCCCGTGATCGTTGTACCGATATTTGCTCCCATGATGATCCATACTGCTTGATTTAATGTCATCATTCCAGAGTTTACAAATCCTACAACCATTACCGTTGTAGCTGAGGATGACTGGATCACGGCTGTGATCAAGGCTCCTACGATAATTCCTAAGAATCTATTGGATGTCAATTTTTCCAAAATGTCTTTCATTTTATTTCCGGCAACGGATTCTAATCCGTTACTCATCATCTGCATACCATAGAGGAATAATGCTAATCCTCCCAACAGACCTAAAATGTTTGTACTGCTCACTTTTTTTCTCCTTTAGTTGTTCTTTTCTTTACTTTTCTTTCACTTATTTTTTACAACAGTTTTATTTTAACTTATTTAGGAGATGTGTTGTGTTAAATGTATGTAAAATTTTTTGTACTTTTATATGTTTATACTTTGTTTTTTATTGAATTAATATATGTTTTCTGTTAAAATAAACGTCAAGGTGTTACTTCACATTGACGTGAATGGCGGTTTGCTTCCTACGGGGAGTTCTAGCCCCGATTACATAGATCCATCTCTTTCATAGAGAAATCTGACGGAAAGGGGACTTGAAATTATGCTAACCATTACAGACCTAATCGCAGTAATCTCACTGTGTGCGACTTTTTATAGTCTTGGCTATGTGCGTGGAAAGCATGATGCCAAGACAGAAAAAGACCGCCCTACCCTGAGAAAGTAAGCGGTCTATAAAACTTATATTAATCAGGCAAACCGTCATCGGTAGCACCTTTTTATATTGTTATATTAACATCTATAATTTTTTATGTCAATTCTATTATCTAATTTATATTTAACTTTCTAGTCAAAATAAACTCAATCACCAAATGACACAACACAATTTCCAGAAGAAAGGCAATAAGACACGGAAGATAAAACCAACTGTAATATCTATTATGTTGCAACAATACCACTTGCATTTCATAGCCAACCAAGAATAAAAAAGCTCCTACAATGATCATTGTCGCAAATCTGTTTTTACTTCTCATCTGTCCAATGCATATTGCTGTATATGCCTGATAGATCAGATGCATCGTCCATATGATTCCATATATGATCATATAAAGAATGGTTAAAACAACTTTTGTTTTTGTAAAATCCTGAAAATGTCGAATCGGTATCCCTTGAAGTGAAGCTTCTCCGTGATATACAATACTTTGTATATAAACCAATATATTATTTTCTGCAAAAAAGATAAAAACTGTTGTAAAACTGATGATGATCGCACTGAAAACCTTTGACAAGATCAACTTTCTCACAGTCACTGAAAGTGTATGTGTAAGGTAGCTTTCCTTTCCATACATGCTTTTCCAGAACCTTTGTATCACAAGAATAATATTCACGCAGAATATAAAATAAATACCGGTCACAACAACAATAGCCTGTGCCTTTATTGGGATATGATCATAAAATGTTTCATAATTGAACACAGTATTGATTCCATGGACAATTCCATAAATGATCAAAACAGCCCATAGTGGCAGCATGATCTTACGGTAATATTTTAGATCATATTTCATCAATTTCCTTAACATAATTTTTCCTCCTCTCCTTATCCCTTCTATTTTTCCTACTCCAGATTCAATTTCTTCGTTAATATCACTTCTGTAACAATATGATAAATGATAATGATCACAATATTCTCTACAAGATAGATCCACAGATCACTATCAAATCCAAATGTGTTCTGCAGACTTGATCCCATATTATCTAAGTTTGTCATACTTGGAATTCCGATTAGTGATACAATGATCGATAACACTGCATATGCCACAAATGCAAACAAGAATCGATTGCCATTACTCAACTGTCCGATCACCATTGCTGCATATATATGGTAGATTCCACTTAGCAAACCTACCACTGCGATCACCGCTCCATATCCAATCCATGGTCCTGCATGTACTTTGATGACCCAATTTCCAAAATATGTTACGGTGTCCATAAGTTTTACCGGGCTTATCGCAATGATCTCTACTCCCAATAAAGAGATTACAAGTGCTGTCCCACAGCTAATGATCAATGCACTAATCACTTTGGATAAGATCAGGCTTCTTGTAGTAACTGGAAGCGTGAACATTAAATATCCTTCTTCCTGCAATAACCCATTCCAGAAGCGCTGAATCACAATGATCACATTCATTACAAAGATCGCAACGATCACTGCAACAATGACCACAAGACTAAATACGATCATCGTATTTCCAATTCCGTCAAGATTCGACCGAATACTGATTCCAAAGATCAGTCCCATCACTAAGAGTACACCCCATAATGGTGCTAAAATCTTCGCTAATGCTTTCAGATCATACTTTATTAATTTTCCTAGCATACTTCGTCCCCTCCTCTGTATACATCTGTATGAAATATCTCACGGAACAGGGCATCGATGGATTTGCCGCTTTCTTCTCTTAAGTCATCAGCTGACTTGTATGTTACAATATTTCCTTCTTTGATAAAAATAACCTCATCCATGATCTTCTCGATATCTGCGATCAGATGTGTTGAAATGATCACGGTTCCTTCCTCATTATAATTGTTTAAGATCGTATCTAAGATAAAATCCCTTGCTGCGGGATCGACTCCTGCGATCGGTTCGTCTAGCAGATAGAGTTGTGCTTTTCGGCACATTACCAAAACTAACTGGACTTTCTCTTTATTTCCTTTGGATAAGCTTTTGACCTTCGCTTCGGTGTTGATCTTTAATGTCTCACACATGCCCTCTGCTTTTTTACGATCAAAGTCTTCGTAAAAATCTTCAAAAAAATCCATCAAATCTGCAATCTTCATCCAATCTGCAAAATACATCTTATCTGGCAGATAGCTGATGATCTTCTTGCTGTCAACACCAGGTGCTTTACCATTGACTTTAATCTCACCTGATGTTGGCTGCAACAGACCGTTTAATAACTTGATCAATGTTGTCTTTCCAGAACCATTGGGTCCTAAAAGCCCGATGATCTTTCCTCTCCCTATTGTTAAGTTGATTCCCGTTAAAGCTTCCTTCTTTCCATACCGTTTCTCTAAATCAGTTAATTCTATTAAATTCAAATCCTTCATTCTTCCTCTTCCTTTCCGATCAATGCGACTGCATCTTCCTTATTGTATCCAAGTTCCTCTAAATCCCTGATGTATTGTTTTACAATCTTGTGTCCTATATCTTTCCGACATTCTTCTATCTTCGTCACATCTTCTGTGACACAGCGCCCGCTTGTTCGGTTGGTGATCGTTAATCCATCCTGATCAAGTGCTGATAACGCTCTCTGCATCGTATTCGGATTCACCCCTGCTTCTCCTGCAAGATCCCTGACACTTGGTAGTTTCTCTCCGCTTGAATAGGTTCCTGACACAATCCTCTTGATCATCTGTTCCTTCAGTTGTGTCCAGATTGGTCTTCCATCATCTATCTTCCACCCCATAGTTCTCCTTCCTTCTTATTGTATTATTGTATTACTTCCTTAATACAATAATATTATATGCTACTTTTTATAAAATGTCAATCCTTATTTCATTTATACTTTTGACACTCTCATCATAAATTGATAGAAAACACAAAAGACATCGCACGAATATTTGTATTTCATGCGATGTCTTTTATGACTACTATTGGTAACTATAAATAAAATAGTTCCTTTTTATTTGATCATTGTCAGGATCCGTTCTCTACATCCCAGACCAATACCATTGGCCTGTTCGATGTTTTTCTCTAGTTGGTGTTCAAAGTGACGGAAGGGAAGAAAGATGCCAATCTCGCTGCTTTGTTGTTCAAATTTGTTTTCATCCATTACACCGTAATACATGAACGCTCTTGGTAATTGTTCTTCCAGTCTCATCATAAAATCCCAAACAATGCTGTAGACTTCGTTATCCTCTATCATTTCTTTTACTTCTTTAGGTAGTTTAAATAATAGCAGGATTCCAATATGTTCCCCAATCTTCATTGTGTTAATTTCATTTTTGTTCCGATAATCGTGTTTTTCACGAAATCCATAAGCAAGACAGATTTCATAATCCGGTATATCGTCCGCCTGATCTGAAATCTGCTGAAACATTTTATATTGTTTTTGTGAAATCTGTTTGTTTACGGATGTTTGTTTGATCAGCTCGCCCTCTGCATCTGTTAATCTTACAGGATTTGTTACACCTTTATCATTGAATCTCATAGGAATCAAAAACGCATTTCTTAACAGATCAAACATACTGTTTCCACAGATTTCCATCAAGAAAGCGGAAAGATCCCTATTTTGATATGCATCAAATAGTGCTTTCACAAACTGTTTTTCCGAAAGATCACGATCTCCACTGTTGGCAAACTCTTCATAAAATAACTCTCTCAATCGTTCACAGGCATCATTATTTTCCAGAATTTTTTTAAATATATGCTCTGCATTTTCTTCTCTTGGAAAAATTGTTTCCACGCTGATCATCCCTTTCTTGACTTTTTCATCAACTGTATTATACTTTAGGAAGAATGATATGTAAAATATATATATCATATCAATAACATACAAATTTTATATAACTAGGAGGTCAATCATGCCTTTTGACTATTATCGTATCTTTTATTATGTTGCAAAATATAAGAGTTTCTCTAAAGCTGCGAAATTCTTACATAATAATCAGCCAAATATCACTCGCTGCATGAATATTATGGAAAGTGAACTTGGCTGCACTTTATTTATCCGGTCACACAGGGGAATCAAACTGACACCAGAAGGGGAACAACTTTATGCACATGTAGCGATTGCAATCCAGCAGATTTCTTCTGGAAATGATGAACTAAATCGAACAAAAAATCTGAAATCTGGAACTGTTACGATCGGAGTAAGCGAAACTGCACTTCATTTATTTTTGCTGCCGAAATTAGAGAAGTTTCACAAACTTTATCCACATATTAAATTAAAAATTTCCAACCATTCCACACCACAGGCAATCAAAGCTTTGAGAAAAGGATTCGTTGATTTTAGTATTGTGACAACACCATTGTATTGCGAACATCCATTACAATCGCAACGACTTTGCTCTTTCCGTGACATTTTAATTGGCGGACCTTCTTATAGGGATATTGGTTTTTCACCGAAAAGACTACGTGATCTGCAGGATTTTCCTTTTATTTCATTAAATGAAGGAACAGCAACCAGAAATTTTTATGAGAAATATTTCTATCAGAATCAGTTAGTTTTTTCTCCGGATATGGAAACTGCTACAACGAACCAGATCTTATCTCTGGTGCAGCATGATCTTGGAATTGGTTTCTGTCCGGAAGCTCTTGCTAAGGACTATCTTGATCGTGGTGAAATTATAGAAATTCCTGTAAAGGAACATGCTAATCCACGAGACATTTGTCTCCTTACCGATTCTACCCGACCAATTGGAATTGCTGGGAAAAAATTATTAGAAATACTTATGGATTCGGAGGGGTGATATATATGGAGGAAGAATTTCATAATCATATGCGGATTCCTTGGCATGATTATACAAGAAAAAGTATTGGTCGTCCGATCACGGAAGCTTCGTTAAGTGAGAAAGCCTCGATCATCGGTCGTACTGGAATTATGCTTCTATCTTGCGGAACTGGAGCATGGAGAGTACGAAGTTCTATGAACACACTGGCTAGAGAACTTGGAATTACTTGTACTGCTGATATTGGTTTATTATCAATTGAATATACTTGTATTGATGGTGGTAACTGTTATACAGAATCCCTATGTCTGTTTAATACAGGCGTAAATACATCAAAACTTTATCGAATGGAATTGTTTGTTAACAAATTTTCCAAAAACTGCAAGAAGATGTCTGGAGATGAACTTCATACACTACTTGATCAGATTCATGAAATTCATGGATTTTACTCTCCGCCATTCCTTGGTCTGGCTGCAGCTGTTGCATGCAGTGCATTTACTTTTTTACTCGGTGGCGGACCGATTGAGATGTTTTGTGCATTCTTAGGTGCTGGTGCCGGAAATTTTCTCCGGGCAAAAATGAATCAACATCATTTAACTTTATTCCTATGCACTGCGGCAAGCGTTGCTTTGGCATGTATTGTATACACAATTGCCTTCATGGCATTGAAATCTGGATTTCATATTTCGATACACCATCAAGCTGGTTATATCTGTTCTATGTTATTCATTATTCCAGGATTTCCATTTATCACAAGTGGAATTGACCTTGCAAAATTGGATATGCGTTCCGGACTTGAACGTCTGGCTTACGCACTGATTATCATTGCTGTTGCAACTTTAGCTGCATGGATGCTTGCTTTAGTTCTTCATTTAAAACCGATGGATTTTCTTCCATTGAATTTAAGCAAGTCAGAATACCTGATATTTCGACTGATCGCAAGCTTTTTTGGAGTTTTAGGTTTCTCCGTAATGTTTAACAGTCCATTACAACTTGCTGCTACAGCAGGGATCATTGGAGCAATTGCAAATACAACTCGTCTGGAACTGGTTGATCTTGCATCATTTCCGCCAGCTGCGGCTGCATTCCTTGGAGCTTTGCTTGCTGGTCTTCTGGCATCTATGATCAAGACTTCGATTGGTTATCCTCGGATCTCACTGACTGTGCCATCAATCGTTATTATGGTTCCTGGATTGTATCTGTACCGGGCAATTTATAACATTGGCATTACTTCCATTGATGCTGGTGCATTTTGGTTTACAGAAGCCTTGCTTATTATTACGGCATTACCACTTGGATTGATCTTTGCCAGAATCATTACAGATAAGACGTTTCGACGTTGTTCTTAGAAATGGAAAAATCCCTCTTTGCGATTACTCACAAAGAGGGATTTTGATTTATTAGATTAAGATCATCTAAATAATAGGTAATTCCTATTTATCAGACATTTCTTTTAATCTGTTGTATTTAGCTTCTGCGTTTGCTTTAGCTTCTGCGAACAGTTCTTTAGCTCTTTCAGGATTCTGACGAGATAAAGCGTTGTAACGAACTTCTCCCATGATGAAATCTTCGTATTCTGTTGTAGGAGCTTTAGAATCTAAGTGGAATGGATTCTTTCCTTCAGCAGCTAATGTTGGGTTGAATCTGAACAGATTCCAGTATCCAGAAGTAACAGCTTTCTTTTCTTCTGTCTGAGCAATCTTCATTCCACCCTTGATACCATGGTTGATACATGGAGCGTATCCGATTACTAATGATGGTCCTGGATAAGCTTCAGCTTCAGCGATTGCTTTAACTGTCTGGTTGTAATCAGCACCCATAGCGATCTGTGCTACATATACATATCCGTAGCTCATTGCGATTGCTGCAAGGTCTTTCTTCTTAGTTCCTTTACCAGCTGCCTGGAACTGAGCGATTGCACCTAAGTTAGTAGATTTAGATGCCTGTCCACCTGTGTTAGAGTAAACTTCTGTATCGAATACGAATACGTTTACGTCTTCTCCAGATGCTAATACATGGTCAACACCACCGAATCCGATGTCGTATGCCCATCCGTCACCACCGAAGATCCACTGAGATTTCTTAGATAAGAATTCTTTCTTAGCAAGGATTTCTTTGGCAGCGTCACATCCACAAGCTTCTAATGCTGCTACTAATTTATCTGTAGCTGCTCCGTTCTTGCTTCCGTCTGCATATGTGTCTAAGTATTCAGCTGCTGCTGCTTTAACATCTGCGTTATCTGTAGATTCAGCTAATGCAACAACTTTTTCTTTTGTCTGTTCTCTTAATGTATTCTGTCCTGTGAACATACCTAAACCAAACTCTGCGTTATCTTCGAACAGTGAGTTAGCCCAAGCTGGTCCCTGTCCTTTAGCGTTTGTTGTGTATGGTGTAGCAGGTGCAGATCCACCCCAGATAGAAGAACATCCTGTTGCGTTTGCGATGTACATTCTTTCACCGAATAACTGAGTGATCAGTTTAGCATAAGGTGTTTCACCACAACCAGCACATGCTCCTGAGAACTCAAGCATTGGCTGTCTGAACTGGCTTCCTTTAACGGAATCAGCTTTGAATTTAGCAAGTACTTCTTCTTTTGCTGGTAATTTCTGACCATAGTCATAAACTTCCTGCTGATCTCTCTGAGAATCTAATCCCTGCATTGTAAGAGCTTTTTCACCCTTCTTACCTGGACAGATGTTTACACAAGATCCGCATCCTAAACAGTCAAGAACTGTAACTGTCATAGCGAATTTGTATCCTGGCATTCCAGTCATATCAGCTGTCTTAGTAGCTGCTGGAGCTGCTTTAGCTTCTTCTTCTGTCATAGCTACTGGACGGATTGTTGCATGAGGACATACATAAGCACAGAAGTTACACTGGATACAGTTATCTGGATTCCAAGAAGGAACGTCTACTGCTACTCCACGTTTTTCGAATGCAGATGCACCTAAAGGCATATGTCCATCTACGTAAGGTACTAAATCGCTAACTTTAAGAGCGTTACCTTCCTGTCCATTAACGTAGTTCTGTACGTTGTTGATGTAATCAACAAGAGGTTTGTTATCTCCCTTAGCTTCAACGAATAAGCTTTCTGCTTCAGCGTCAGCCCATTCAGCTGGAACTGGTACTTCAACGATAGCTTTTGCACCAGCGTCGATCGCATCGTGGTTCATCTTAACGATAGCTTCACCCTTCTTGCTGTAAGAAGCTGTTGCAGCGTCTTTCATGTATTTGATCGCATCTTCTTCAGGGATGATTCCTGATAATTTAAAGAATGCAGACTGTAATACAGTATTGATACGTCCACCAAGTCCGATTTCTTTACCGATCTTGATACCGTCAATGATATAGAACTTAATGTTGTGTTTAGCTAAGTAAGCTTTTACCTGTCCTGGAAGATGTTCTCCAACTTCTTCTGGAGTCCAGCTGCAGTTTAACAGGAATGTTCCACCGTCTTTTAAGTCCTGAACCATGTTATATTTTGTTAAATATGGTGCACAATGGCAAGCAACAAAGTCAGCTTTGTTGATCAGGTATGTTGATTTGATTGGGTCATCTCCGAAACGTAAGTGGGACATTGTAACACCACCGGATTTCTTAGAGTCATAATCAAAGTATGCCTGAGCATATTTGTCTGTATGGTCACCAATGATCTTGATAGAGTTCTTGTTAGCACCAACAGTACCGTCGGCTCCAAGTCCCCAGAATTTACAAGCTACGATGCTGTCTGGAGCTGTAACTGGAGTTTCTCCTCTTTCAAGAGATAAGTTTGTAACATCATCCACGATAGATAATGTGAATTCGTTTTTATCAACGTTTTCGAATGTAGCGATGATATCAGCTGGTGTAGTATCTTTAGAACCTAATCCATAACGTCCACCATTGATTGTGCAGCTTTCGAATTTTGTTCCCCTTAATGCGTTAACAACATCAAGGTATAATGGTTCTCTTGCTCCAGGCTCTTTAGATCTGTCTAATACGTTGATAACTTTTGCTGTATCAGGGATTGCTTCTACTAATTTCTCAGCAACGAATGGTCTGTAAAGACGAACTTTAACAACACCGACTTTTTTACCCTGTTTCATTAAGTAATCGATTGTTTCGTCGATTGTTTCACAAACAGATCCCATAGCGATGATTACGCTCTCAGCGTCTTCAGCTCCATAGTAGTTGAATAATTTATAATCTGTTCCGATCTTAGCGTTAACCTGATTCATGTAATCTTCAACGATTGCAGGGAAAGCATTATATGTTGAGTTAGCTGCTTCTCTTGCCTGGAAGAAGATGTCTGGGTTCTGAGCTGATCCACGAAGAACTGGATGTTCTGGGTTTAAGCACTCAGCTCTGAATTTGTCGATTGCTTCATAATCAACCATATCTGCAAGATCATCATAATCCCACATTTCGATTTTCTGAATTTCATGAGATGTTCTAAATCCATCGAAGAAATGTAATACAGGAACACGTCCTTTAATTGTTGCTAAATGAGCTACTGCTCCTAAGTCCATAACTTCCTGAACACTAGAGCTGCAAAGCATTGCGAAACCTGTCTGACGACATGCATAAACGTCAGAGTGGTCACCAAAGATGTTCAGTGCGTGAGATGCAAGTGCACGAGCAGATACATCAAATACGCAAGGCATCTGTTCACCAGCGATCTTATACATGTTAGGGATCATTAATAACAGACCCTGAGATGCTGTATAAGTAGTTGTTAATGCACCAGCTGCTAAAGAACCATGTACAGTTCCTGCTGCTCCTCCTTCAGACTGCATTTCAACTAATTTTACAGGATGTCCGAAAATATTTTTCTTTCCCTGTGTTGCCCACTGGTCAGTTGACTCTGCCATTGGTGAGGATGGTGTAATAGGATAAATTGCTGCAGCTTCTGTAAAAGCATATGATACGTGTGCAGCGGCTGTGTTACCATCCATGGTTTTCATTTTTCTTGCCATGTTCTCTTCCTCCTAAAAAATCTCGTGTGAATATATTCACACATTGTTAATCTCTACGTCCACCTAGCATATGGGCGTAGAAAATATCACTACAACTTTCACAAGTTGCTTAAAACATAAACAAAGCTGTATACATATAACTTTTGTATACAGCTTTATTCTACATTATTTGCACAAGTTTTTAAAGAGATTTTTATGTATTTTTAGGTATTTTTTTTTGTACGCCAAAAAAATAACAATCTTTTTGAATCCTTAGTAAAATACTCAAGATTTTGAATTCGTTGTATTTGTGCTATTTGTACTATTTTTATCTTTTGTACTTGTGCTTTTCGCATTCTTATGTTCATCGAATGTTTTTGTGAAAATATGAGTTCCCTTTTTGCTTCCGTCAGTTCTATAATATAGATAATCATGTTTCTTCGGATGCATCGCAGCCTTGATCGCCGTGTCTGACGGATTACAGATCGGTCCTGCTGGTAACCCTTTCATAACGTAAGTATTATACACCGTTTTCACTTTCAGATCTTTATAATAAACTTTCTTCGCATTATATAATCCATTTGTTGTGGTATACAAAACGGTCGGATCGATCTGAAGTCTCATTTTCGCTGCAAGGCGATTCTCAATGACTCCTGCGATCATCGGACGTTCTGACATATTGCTTGCTTCACGTTCGATCATTGATGCGATCGTCATGATCTCTGCCATAGAACGCTTTCCTTTATAAGACTTCGCAAGTGCTGAATATTTCTTATCGAAATTATCAAGCATCTTCTGGATCAGATCTTCTGGTTTGGAACTTTTGTAAATCTTATAAGTATCCGGATACAGATAACCTTCTAATTTGTACTTTGTTCCCTTCTTTGGGTCAATGTCTTTAATAAAATCGTTTTTATACTGATCTGTATTCTTCGCAGCCTTTATAAATTCATCTGCTTTAAAGACTCCCTGTTTCTCTAGTCGTTTTGCTATCATATCAATGGAATATCCTTCCGGGATCATGACTGTGACGACTCTTCTTGCCTCTGCAAGTTTTCTGGCCTCTTCTGCTTTCTGCTGCCTGTAAGCCATATATTTTCTTCCAGCAAATATACCTCCTGCCACAATGACCACTAGTAAAATGATGACTCCAATGACAAATGGAGCTCTGGAACGATTTCTTCTTCCACGTCTGCGCCCCCTTCTGCGCCTTCTGGAATTATGATCAAAATCTAAATATAAATCCATGATGTCCTCCCAAATTTTTATTATCGTATGATTTTAAAATCATACTATGTTCCTATGCTATTATACTCGCATTTTGTAGAAATAAAAGCTTTTTCATTAAATTTTGTTCATATTCTTAACTTTTTTGTAATTTTTGTGAAAAAATATGCATATTTTGGATTGTAACTCTTCTGGTCAAACTGCTGTACTTTTTTTAGTATTTCCATTATAATCAAAGCATAGCCGTAAATGGCAAAAGATTATAAAATATAGAAAGGAATTTCATATTATGGCAAATCCAATTGTAACGATCACTATGGAAAATGGTGATGTAATGAAAGCAGAATTATATCCGGAGATCGCTCCGATCACTGTTGAGAACTTTGTAAATCTTGTAAAAGACGGTTTCTATGATGGTTTAACTTTCCATCGTATCATCAACGGATTTATGATCCAGGGTGGATGCCCATTAGGTACAGGAACAGGTGGTCCTGGACATACGATCAAAGGAGAGTTCAGCCAGAACGGTGTGATCAACAACTTAAAACACACTCCTGGTGTTTTATCCATGGCTCGTTCTATGATGCCTGATTCTGCCGGATCACAGTTCTTTATCATGCACAAAGCTGCTCCACATTTAGATGGACAGTACGCAGCATTTGGTAAGATCATCGAAGGAATGGATGTTGTAAATAAGATCGCTGAAGTTGCAACAGATTATTCCGATAAACCATTGGAACCACAAGTTATGAAGACTGTAACTGTGGAAGAATAGTCAACTATATCCTTACAGCACAGAGCCGGACCATCAATCTTCATTTGTATCCGGCTCTTAATTTTTATAAATATTTAGATAGGTAATGATAATATGAGTGAAAACAACAAACTAATCTTTCTGGATGGTGAAACGATCTATCACAAAACAGTTCCTAAAACAGTGGTCAAACAGATCAAACGGATTTGCGAAGAAAACAATATCTATGGCACCTTTGAAGGGGAAAAATGTTCTTATTTCCGCGATCATAATGTTGACTTTCATCCACATTATGGATTTATGATCACTGCTTTTGACCTTGCTCCTTATATGGCGCATGAATTTACATGGGATCATGTTGAAAATCCTGATAAAGGGACTGGTCTTACATATGTCGCTGATCATCTCAACATCTCTACAGATGACTGCTACGCATTTGGAGACAGTAATAACGATATCTCCATGTTTAAAGCTGCTGGCCATGGAATTGCTATGGGAAATGCCTGTGATGAATTAAAAGCAATTGCGGAATATGTTACAGATTCCGTAAACGATGACGGGATTTATCATGCATTTGAACATTATCATTTGATTTAATATAAGAGGGGTATTGCAAGTTTTTGTTACTACTTTTGCAATTTAGAAGAAAAGCAGCTAGAAATCTTAAATTTTGATTTCTAACTGCTTTTTCTTTCAATAAATATCAGAGATTACTTTACTATTTAATTTTAATTGTAACCGTCTTGCTCTTTCCGCTTCCATCCACTGCTCTTGCTGTGATCTTCACGGATTTTTTCTTTCCAGCTTTGTATGTTGTTACAGTTCCTTTGGAAGAAACTTTCGCATATTTTGTATTGCTGCTTGACCATTTTAAAGTTCTATTTGCCCCTGAAGATGCACTTGTTTTTCCTTTCAGATATAACTTCTTACCAGCTTTTACTGATTTAACTCCAGAAATATAGACTTTCTTTACAATACCTTTCTTGACATAGATCTTATATGATGCTTTCTTACCACTTCCGTCTTTGGCTGTCGCTGTGATCGTTACTGTTTTTCCACCCATTTTCTTCTTCGTTGTAACGACACCGCTGCTGCTAACTGTTGCAACTTTGGTATTGCTTGATTTCCATGTAACACCTTTATTGTATGCGTTGGATGGTGTTACGATCGCCTTTAATGTTACTTTCTTACCAGTTGCGATCTTGTTAGATGTTGTTGTTGTGATCGTAATCTTGCTGACTTTGATATTTTCTACTGTTACGATGCAGTACATTACATTTCCGTCAGATGTTATTGCCGTAATAATTGCTTTTCCTGCAGCCTTAGCTGTTAATTTACCTGCTGCATCAACTGTTACAACTGCTTCGTTAGAAGATGTCCATTTTACTGTTCCAATTGAAGCTGTTGCATAATCTGGTAAATATGTGATCTTCAGCTGTTCTGTCTTGCCTGGATTTAATGTTACAAATGTTTTGTTTAATACAACCGCCTGTGTAGGAATCTTACCTGTTTCGTCTGTTGTGTAAACTTTGATCGTTTTTGTTGTTGTTCCAGCTTTTAATGTCAGTGTTGCCATCTGACCTTTTGTTCCGGCTTTGATCTTATCTCCTGTAATGGATACTGCTGCCAGATTAGATGATGTGATCGTGCATGCTTCTTTGCTATCTACGAATACACCTTTTGTAAACTGCTGTATTGTTAATTCCTGTCCTTCTTTTAGATACAGGCTGTCGCTTAAGAATGACATTCTTGTCGCTGTGCTTGCTGTTGTTGGCAGATATAATGATTCTAACTGTGCTTTCAGATCATTTAATGCTGTAAAATCTGTCACAGATGTTCCTCTTAGATAGAGTGTTTTTAACTGTTTTAAATTCTTTATGAAACTGATGTCTGTGATGTTTTTGTTGTTTTCGAGATCGATCTTTTCGCAATTGACTGCTTCGGATAAACCTGCTAAATCTGCATTCGTCAGATCTTTATTTTCTAAATTAATAGATTTTACATTTTTGATCTCTTCTGTTGAGATCATTCCATCGTTATTTGCATCTGCCTTTTCTTTTTTTCCATCTTTATCTGCATCTGTCTCTAATGCATCGTATACTTTGTAACTTGTCAGTGGAATGATATCTTTTCCTACGGCTGCTACCTGAATCTCAATCGTTGCTGTATATGTCTTTCCTGCTCTTGCTACTACCGCTTCTACCGTTGCTTTTCCTGCTGCTTTTGGTTCCAGATAGTATGTCTTTGTTCCATCCTGCGCTGTTTCTGTGCGGATATTTAAGATCTTTGTATCTTTTGATGTGATCGTTACTACATCATCTTTTTCCAGATTATTTAACTTGATCTGTTTCTTAAATGCTCCTACACTTACATTTGGATCATTTTTATCAAACTCTGGTGTTGTTGCACTTTTGGCTGTCACATTTACTGGAATCGTTACAAATACTGTTGGTGTTGTTGTACTCTCAACTTTCAAATTCGTCGTTCCTGCTTCTGCTGTATCCACTACTTCCAGACTTATGGTTCCATCTGTCTGAACCTGGATTGATTTTAATTTTGCTGTTGTTCCTGCTGCTACTTCCTCAGAATACTTAACATCTTTGCATCCTTTTAAGATTCCTTTTGGAAGGATAGGATCATTTGTTTTGGCTCCTTTTTCTACTGTGATCGGATCTTTCTTGATCAACGCAATTCTGTCTGCTGTGGAAACCTTTGTACCTTCCAGATTGATTTCCTTTAGATTCGTCATAGATTTTAATGCATCAATCTTACTTACATTTGTATTCTTGCTTAAATCTAATTTTTCACAACCAGTTGCATACTGAAGATATGCTACTTCTGCATCTGTCAGACCTTTATCAGAAAGATTGATCTCTGTCTTCGCTGCTAAGTCTGCTTTGGTAAGTGCACCTTCTTCCTTTCCACTAAATACCTGATACATCGTTTGTGAAGTAAATGGAATGATATTATCATCTTTGCTTAAATTAAATTCAAGCTGAGCACTTACTCCATCTAATGGCTTTTTATTCTTTTCAAATGTTGCTATTACAGTAACTTTTCCGCTGTCTTTTAATGCAATCGGCATATACTTCACAACTTCTGTTCCATCTGCTTGTTTGAAAGTCTTTTGTTCAATCTTTAATGCTGTTTGATCAGAAATATTGAAGTTGACTTTATCAAAGTCTTTTGCCTGAGTTCCCTGGAATTCATAATACTTGAAATTTCCTACTGTTACATTCTGGGATTCTGCCGCAAATGAAATTCCACTTGTAACTGTTGGTGTGGTTGTACCTTCCTGTGTCACCGCTGCCTGATTCCCCTGATCTGCTGTTGCCGCCATTACCGTAAATCCGTTGACCGGTATCATAGATATGCTGAGCAGACATGCTAACAGTTTCTTTCTACTCTTGCCATTTAAGTGGCTGAATACTTTCCATCCTTTTTGCATGAAATTCGTCCTCCTTTTCTTCATGTTTGAATCTGCATATTGCTTTGTTTATTATAACACTTTTTTGTGTAGAATGCATAAAAGAGTGATCAATCTGATCACTCTTTTAGCGCATTTTGGGATTATTTAATTTTAATCGTTACAGTTGCTTTCTTTCCACGTACTTTTTTCCGTGGAATCTTAGTCTTCTTCATAAGTGAAAGCTCCCTATTAACTTATTATCCCTATTTACAATTACTATACTTTTTTAATTATACTCCTGCATTAATCTTTATTCAATGTATTTGTTCACATTTTATACACATTTTTCATGCATACAACAACAATAAAAAGACTAGGACAATCAGTTTTGGAAGATGTATATCTATACAATCCAAAACTGATTGTCCTAGTCTTTTGTTCATTAGAGTTTTATTTAATTATTTTTATATCTAATGCTGTGGCGCTCCATTAGGTTCCAATGTTCCTCCAACCTGTTTCTTCATTCTGAATCGGTAGAAGATGATCGTTGCTAATGTTGACACAACTAAGATTCCAACAAATACTGCAATATCCTGTCCGATCCGTCCATCCATGGATAGTGTGTGACGGAATGCGTGTACTGTATAGCTGAATGGCATATATTTGTGTAATACTGTGTAGAAGTGTGGTGCCATATCCAATGGATATGTTCCTCCGGCTGCACCTAACTGTACGACCATGAATACTAACATGACGTAACTTCCGACACGGTTTAATAACATCTCGCCAAAGCAGATCAATGACATAAATGCCATGGATGCTAAGACGGCCATTCCAAATGTTTTTCCTACGTAATGTGGTTCGAGTCCATTGATTCCCATTAAAACTGCAACCATGATCACTGCCTGCGCAATGGATACTGCTGCCATAACTGTGACTTTGCTTAACCACCACTGAAGTCCACTCTTGACTTCTTCGTTTTTCTCCATTAAAGGATACATTAATGTAAATGCCATACATGCTACGAATAATCCAACGGACATCATATATGGTGCCATTGCGTGACCATTGTTATCAACGTGTGAATATTCTACATTCTTAGCTTTTACTGGTGCGGCAAACATTTTGTTTGTCTTCTTGGTTGCCTTGATACTGTTAACCTGATCTGCTCCTTTTTGTAAGGAATCTTTTAATGTCTTGCTTCCACTCTGAAGTGTTCCGATTCCATTTCCAAGAGTTGTAGATCCTGCTGCTAACTGACTTGATCCGCTTGCGATCTGTCCAGCTCCAGATGCTAACTGTCCAGCTCCACTGTTTAATGTATTGTTGTTGGCAACTAAGGCTGCTGTTCCTGATTTCAGTGTTTTTGTTCCTTTGTAAAGCTTTGCTGTTCCTGACTTAAATGTTGGAAGTTTTGAGCTTACCTGACCAATTCCACTATTCAGCTGAGTTGCTCCGCTATTTAATGCTTTGGAGTTGTTTGTTAATGTTGTAAGTCCTGTGTTCAGACTTTCAACTCCTGCTGTATAGTTGGCAATTCCAATCTTTAATCCGCTTGTGCTGTCATTGATTCCGGATTCTAAGGTTGTCATTCCTGTCTGTACTTTTTTGGCACCTTCTGATAACTGAGTTAACGCCTGAATCATACCCATTGTATCCTGAGTTGTTCCCTGACGGTCTAATGTTGTTTTTACTTCATTTAAGCCTTCATACAGACCATTCATCATCGCTTTTTCGTATCCAGAAAGTGTCTGGGATGATTCTGCAAGTTGCTTAGATGAATCTGCTAAAGAACTAACATATGCTTTTACCGTTGCAAGTTGCTGTTCACTACTTGCGGACTGTGTTTTTGCTGTTGTTTTTGTATCTGCCGCTTTCTGTGCATTTGTATATGTTTCATCAACATTATTTTCAACATCAGATGCTGCGCTATCTACCTCGTCGATTTCAGCTAATAATGCTTTTTTATCTTCTTCGCTTAATTTATCAAGTACAGATGAATTCTTTAACTCGCTTACTTTGCCGTTTAAATCAGATACACTTGACTTTGCATTTGCTGCACTGCTTGCTGCCTTCTTAGCTGTTTCATTGTTTGCTGTCTGTGTTGATGTCTCTGATGCGGTTGATCCAGCAGAAAGCATTTGATTTAATTCATTTAATTTTGTATTAAATGCTTCTAATTGTGTATCGAAATTGCTTCGTTTGCTTATAATTCCATCTTTCTTCGCTTCATTTTCTTTTAACTGAGTTCCAAGTCCATTGGATGTTTCTTTTGTCTGACCCAACAGATTTTTAAGGCCTGCTGATAATGTTCCAGTTCCATCTTTTAAATCCTTACTTCCACTGGATAATTTTTCAACACCTGCATTTAATGCTTTATTATTCGCTGCAAGCTGTTTGCTTCCAGCCTGTGCTGTGCTGACTCCGTTTGTGTACTGGGAGATTCCTAATTTTAAGGATTTAGAGCCATTGGATAACTGAGTTGCTCCTGTCTGCAGAGCTGCAACTCCATTTTTCAATGTCTTTGTTCCTGATTTTAAAGATTTTGCTCCACTGTTAACTTTGGCTACACCTGCTGTATATGTTTTTAGCCCTACGGAAAGTGATTTTGCTCCATTCTGAAATGTTAATGTGCTGGATGCTAATTTCTTTAAATTCTGTTCGATCGTATCATTTCCAGCTTTCAGCTTCTTCGCTCCACTTTCGATCTTTTTGGATCCATCTGCTGCTTTCTGGAAACCGCTTCCGGCTGTCTTGATCTGGTCAAATACGGTCTTTACATAAGTTTCTGTTACTTTTTCTCTGACTGACTTCTCAATCTTCGCCATGGCACTATCATCCATCTTGGATGCTACATAGTTCGTACCTGGGTTTGTCTTGTATGTCAGTTTCATCTGTTTTGGATTCTTATCCATTAATGTTGTTGCATTCTTTGAGAAATTTTCTGGAATGGAAATGATCATATAGTATTCTCCACTCTTCAATCCTTCCTCTGCTTTCTTGTCACTTACAAAATGAAAATCCAGTGATCCTGAATCTTTCAGATTCTTTACCAGATCATCTCCTACTTGTAATGTTTTTCCCTCGTAATTTACCTTCTTATCGTGATTGACTACCGCTACTGGTAATTGATCTGCATCTCCGTATGGATCCCACATAGAACCAAGGAATACAGATGTATAAATTGCAGGAATCGTAATGATCGCGATCAAAATGATAATCATCCAGGGGTTCTTTGAAATTTTCTGCCATTCTCGTTTTAACATGATCACAGCTGCTCCTTCCTTGCATTTTTATTACTTATATAGAGGTCATACCTCTTTGAATCATTGGTTATTATATGCACTTCCTTGATAAAAGTCAATAATTTATTGAACATTGGTCATTTTTTATTTTTGTACATTCCGTTTCCTCTTTTATAGAAAAAAGCTTTCATTTACCTTTCTTTTTGGTAAATAAAAGCTTTTCTTAATTACTGAAATTTCTTCTTTTTACTTATGATAAATAATATGATCAAACTAAATAACGACACAACTGCGCCAATCTTAAGGCCTGGGGTTTCATATTTTAATGTAATATGATGATCTCCTTTGTTTAAATAGATTCCTTCAAACATTCCATTGACCTGCTCACTCTTCACTTGCTTTCCATTGTCATATGCTTTCCAACCTTTGTGATATGTTATTGGTATACAAAGTATCTCATTTTGAGATGCCTTGATATCTCCTGAAAAATGATTTCCTCCATCATATGAAATATTGGTCAGATGATCTGCTTTTTTTCTCTTTTGAATCTGTTTTATCTCTGTCTGTTGATCCACTGTAAGAATCGAAATCCGATCAATATAATAATCACTTTTCAACTTAAATTTTAATGTCAATGTATCTTCCCGATCTTTCACTGCATCTCTGCTCATCTTGACCAAATAATTTCTTTTCCCAATATCGTAACTGGAATTCTTCTCTGCATTAAATAAATGAACCTGTTTACCTCCATAAAGAAGCTGGAAGTTACTTTTGTTCATCCCAACTCCTAATACATGTCTGCTGCTTTTTCCATCCAATGCTTCTGTACTGACTCCTTGCAGATAAATATAAGAATTCGCCTTGATATATTGTTTTGGAATCTTAATCTGAATGATTTTTTCCTTTTCTTTTTCACTATGAATGCGATAATTTTCTCCAACAACATGACTTGTTACGTTCTCTGGGATTGTCATCTTCTTTAGTTTATCCGCACTCTTGCTGTCGTCTTCCAGAATCGCACTTTGAAGCAATGCTTGTTCTTTCTGTGCTGGGTTCAAAGTTTTATATGTTTGTGATGACAAATATCCATCATAAGTATATCCAAATGGAAATACATTTTTATTTTCATACAACTGCATCCCATCTTTTGATCTTAACAACCGATAATCTGATAATAATTTAGCTCCTGTTTCTTTGGTGCAGATTACATAACGAACTCCATATAAATCCATCAGACCTTGTCTCATATCAAGTTTGCGGAATTTGAACTTATACTGATAAGATTTTAATCCGAATTCCTGCATAGTCTCTGAGACATTCTTATCTGTCACACTATAATAATTCGTAATTCCCGGAATATGCGCATTTAAACTCCAGTTTGTTACCTTGTTATCCAGAGATTCTGCACGATACACACCATTTTGTATCTTATATTTATCTGGCTGTATCAACCGCATTTCTTTTCCACACAACATCTCATATGCCTGCCCGGATTTTACATAATTTGAGATTGTTTCTCCATATTTTGGAGAATACTGTACATATGAAGAAGTTCCTGCTGTTAAGATCAATACTGCATACAAAATGAAATGTTTATATTTCTCCTGTCCAAACATTTTACACTCATTAAGTACAAACAATGCAAGTACTGTAGCTGCAAGTATTGCTAATTCATATTTCCCTTTTACCATATTATCGCCTAAGGAAAGTGCGAATACTATGTAAAAAACGGCTCCTGCAAGAATTCCTGTTTTCTGGATCCTCGTCAGTACAAATAGATCTGGATAGATTTCTGTGACTGTCATTCCAACAATCAATGCCAGTATAAATGTCCATCGATTCATCGGATAAGAAAATCCATGCAAAATATAGGCGAACACTGGTGATAACAGACTGACAATACCAAGTACCACTGCTACTTTGTATGAAAACCGCTTTTTATCCCTTTTCAGGAACAGTGCAATAATTGCACAATATCCTAAAGCTGCATAGTTTAGATTTGTTCCTTTATAAATCTTCTGGAAACCCGCAAACTGTAAGAATATTTGTTTGTAATATGATTTCTTATATAAGAAAATACTAAAATAATTTACATCCGAAGTAGTTCGCGCATTTCCTGAAAATGCGATTAATACAGGCAACAAGATTACTGCAGAAAGACCAATTCCAAGCAGATACCACCCGCTAAATCTTCCAAGAGTTCTGAAAAATCCTGCTTCTTTATATTCTGGAAATCTGATCAGTGCGTAAACCACTGCCGCAACTGTCAGCATATAGAAAAAATAGAAATTACTAATCGCTGCGACCGTTACCATAAGTATAAATAAATATGGTTTTTCTTTTCTGTAAATCTTCTCGACTCCCATCAATAATAATGGAAGATAGATCATTGGATTTAGGAAAAACGGATGACGTATCGCAAATGAAAAAAATGTTCCGCTAAAAATATACACAATACTTCCTGCTAAGATTCCATTTCCATCTTTTTTCAGATAATGTCCAAATGCGATAAATGCTACTCCCGCCAGATATAGACGAAATACAAGCATAAAGTTATACAATAATTCTATATTTGACTTATTGGAAAATACATAAATCAGATTGAGTGGATCACCGATCGCATAATAATTTAATGTTCCTAGAATGTCTGCTCCAAATCCAATGCTCATATCCCACATTGGAAATCTGAAATGTCCGTGGATGATATTAAAGAAGAAATTGCGGATATATTCTCCCCAGTACATCAGCGCGTTGATGTGTTGTGATAATCCATCCTGTCCCTTTGCTCCCCATATGAATGTCACTCCATTTTTGTAGAATAGATAAAATACAATCAGACTTATAATTGCAAATAAGATCGTATATCTTGCCATAAGCTGTTTCTTTGTAGTTAATTTCATTTAAACGATTCCTCTTTCATTATTATTAATGACTTTCCTTTTCAATATAAATCGGTCGATGTTTTGTTTCCAGATATGTCTTAGATAGATACATACCAACAACTCCCATTCCTAACAATTGAATACCACTTAAAAAACTGATAATACATACTAATGACGGCCATCCGGCAACGGGATCTCCAAATACTGCAGCTCTCACGATTACAAATATCAGAAATAAAAATGCAAAAATGCATACAAACACATCCATCAATGATACTGCCATCAATGGTGCTGTTGAAAATGCCATAATTCCTTCACAGGCATAACGAAATAGCTTCCAAAAAGACCACTTCGTCTCCCCCGCGGCACGTTCTACATTCTTATATTCCAGCCATTTTGTCTCAAATCCTACCCATCCAAAGATTCCTTTTGTAAAACGGTTATATTCTGGCATTGTCAAAATAGCATCTACCATCTTTCGTTTCATCATACGAAAATCCCTTGCTCCATCTACTATATTTGAATCTGAAATCTTATTGATTAGTTTATAAAATTGCCTTGCAAAAAAAGAACGAATAACAGGTTCTCCTTCTCTTGTCACTCTTCTTGTTGCCACACTATCATAGTTTTCTTCTTCAATACATCGAATCATCTTTGGAATTAAATATGGTGGATCTTGAAGATCTACATCCATGGTAATAACATAATCACCTTTTGCACGTTCTAACCCTGCATATAAAGCAGCTTCTTTTCCAAAATTTCTGGAAAATGAAATATAATGTACTTTAGGATCCTGCTCACTTAATTTTCTCATAATCTCTAATGTACCATCTTTACTTCCATCATCCACAAAAATAATTTCAAATTCAATGTTTTCTTCTTGCTTCATAACTTTCTGCATTTCATCGTAATAGATTGGTATAACTTTTTCTTCATTAAAACATGGAACAATACAACTACATAGTTTGTTCATCTCCACTTATATACCCCCCCCATTTATTTTTTAATCTTATAGCTTAATCGTTTATCAGTATATCATTATTTTTATCTTTTGTCTTTATTTATTTTTCTTCTGTTCATTTCATCCTCATTCTGTTATGATAAAAGTGCTTTTTTTATTTGAATTTTAATGGAAACGAGGAATTTTATTACATATGATACAAGATATTTATCCACATAAACTAAACAATCAATATCATCCAGATCAAAAACCAGATGCTGACAGCATTATTTTATATTTTACACAGGACGGTCTTCTTCATCGTTTATTAAAGAAAGAAGACTTAGAAGAAATGGGGCAGGAAAATCTATTTTCTCTGGATGAAATGATCTATACCGGTGATGGTAAGAAACTTGCAAGACCAACTCTTTTAAATGAGGAACATCTATTTTTATCATTCCCTAGATTGAGTGATTTTGTGAATGACACTCATGTTACAGAAAAAACTCTTACATATCTTTTCTCTGTGGATGATGACAACTACTTCTTATTAAATGAAGCTCCGGAAGAAATTCCTGAAGATTACGAATTCAATACCGTACGTGAACTTCGCAATTTACAGATTGGTCCAAAATACCGTACATTTGCGGCGATCACTGGTTTACATCTTTATAACTGGTACCGCACAAACCGTTTCTGTGGATGCTGTGGACACAAGACCGTTCATTCTTCCACAGAACGTGCTTTAAAATGCCCATCTTGCGGTCACTTGATCTATCCAAGAATCGTGCCTGCTGTGATCGTTGGTGTTAAAAATGGTGATAAGATCCTGCTTACAAAATACCGTAAAGGATTCACTCCATTTGCATTAATTGCTGGATTTACGGAAATTGGTGAAACTTTGGAAGAAACTGTTGCACGAGAGGTCATGGAAGAAGCTGGTATTCGTGTGAAGAATATTCAATATTATAAATCTCAGCCTTGGGGTGTTGTGGATGATCTGCTGGCTGGTTTTTATTGTGAGGTAGATGGAGATACAGAGATTCATATGGATGCTTCAGAATTGAAACTTGCTGAGTGGAAATCTCGTGATGAAATTGAATTGCAACCGAATGATTTTAGCTTGACGAATGAGATGATGCGGGCGTTTAAAGAAGGGAAGTTCTGATTTGTAGTTTGAAGGCGGAAATTATTGGTGGAATATTATAAAAAGAGATCATATGTCTGCAACCCACTTGCGTTCGGACTCCCACGTAGCTGTACTAAGCTCCTGAATGGTCTAACGACCATCCACCCGCTAAGTGCAGACGTGTCCGTACGGTTGCCGACATATGATCTCTTTTTATAATATTCAAATAATTTACGTCATTCAAACCACTATACATTGTGTATGTTAGACGGTATTGATTGATAATTTTTGTATTTATTAACAGAAAGTAAAAGGACTTCTACAACACCGATTTGTTGGAATGTTTATGAAGCATAATAACATTACTTTCTGTTTGAAATACAATAGAAAGTGTCCCACTTTTCCCTTTGGAAGCTACTTTGGATGTCTCTTTTTCATTTAATAAAAATATTTATTTTGCTGTAGCAGTTTCTTTATGCCCACTCTTTATCTTATCATACTGTGCAAACATACCTGCAAGTAATGTTCCAGAGATTGAATGCCATACACAAGATACTGCACAGATAATTGCTGATTCTGGTGTTGATGCGAACTGGGCTGTTGTTGTTGCAAGGTTTGTTGCTAATCCAGCATTCTGCATTCCAACTTCGATAGAAATTGTTCGTTTCTTTGCTGTGTTCATTCCAGTAAGTTTTCCCGCACAATATCCAAGGAAATATCCGAAACCGTTGTGTAAAAGTACTGCAACAAAGATCACGATTCCAGACTGGAAGAATTTTGATCCCTGTGATGAGATAACTCCACCAACAACACATGCAAGTCCAAGAACTGCCACACCCGGCATGACTTTCTGAACTTCTTTGAATGCTTTATTTTTTCCTAATGCGTAGTTTAATGCAAACCCGATCGCTACTGGTACGATAACCGTTTCTACGATAGATACAAACATTGGTAATCCATGAATTGTAATCTTGGCTCCGCTTGCCAGAAAGGATACCATCAGTGGTGTCATCACTGGAGAGAGGATTGTAGATACAGTTGTCATTCCAACAGAAAATGCAACATCTCCACCGCAAAGATAGGACATAATGTTTGATGATACTCCTCCAGGACAGCATCCTACAAGAATCAGTCCAAGAGCGATTCCATCTGGGAGATTCAGTAATTTTGTAATTGCAAATGCCAGGAATGGCATGATCAGATACTGAGCGATCGCACCAATACAGATATCAAATGGTCTTTGTGCAAGAATTTTGAAATCTTCTGTTGTCAGTGTCAATCCCATACTGAACATGATAACGCCAATAATGATAGACTGACTCGTGAATTTATTTGCTACTGGATCCGTGAATAATTGAAAATTCACCCACCCCATCAACGATGGCAGGAAAAATGTAATGACTGCGATTGCGATGACAACGATAGATGTGTAGTCTGATAAAAATTTGCTTAGTTTTTGTAGTTGTTTCATATTATGTTACCTCCTGATATTCCTCACCGCCCTTCGCTATAAATCAAGAAAGAATCCTGCTCAGAGGACTTTTTATTTCATCGAAATTTTCTATGCAATAAAAAAGCCCCTTCTCAGAAAAATCCTGAAAAGGGACGAACTAATCCGCGTTACCACCCAATTTCTGCAATAAAATTACAGCTCTTAACGTACTATCATACGCTTTCCTTATAACGGAGGATTCCGGCGAGACTTACTGGTTCAAAATATTAATGTCAAGTAATGTTCAGTCCGCATCTTAGAGATGATATCTGTTCATGAAAATGTATCTGCTCGCACCAACCGCAGACTCTCTGAAACACTTGATTCAAAAACAGCGTTGTTCTCTTCAACGAATTTCGGTGAAGTTTATTTATTTAAAATATATTATAGTCCTTTGAGATAATTTGTCAAGTTTTAGTTCGATGACGGAAATTATTGGTGGAATATTATAAAAATGGTTATATGTCTGCGACGCGCTCTCGCTCGACTCACTACGCAGCTGTACTAAGCTCCTGAATGATCTTACGATCATCCACTCGCTAAGTGCAGGCGTGTTCCTACGGTCGCCGACATATAACCATTTTTATAATATTCAATAATTTCAGTTATCGAAACCACTGGTAGTGGTGTATGTTTTACTGTATTGGTATTTATAATAAACACTGTCTGTCACTACAAAAATTAAAAAACGATAACACTCAATATACACACCACTTAAGTTTTCCAATCTTGTAATTGTCCACACTTTAGACTTCTGGTATATGATAAAAAATAAATAAACGATCGGAAGAGCAGCATTAGAATTTTGCCACGTTTTTTACGGATTCGCAACCGGCTTGGTGCGTTGTTTGAGCCTCAAAGAGTTCTGTTTTCAATACCCTTGAAGGCGAGTTACGCAAGGAAAGCCGACGGATCAGCGATCTGTAAAAAACGTGAGGAAAATTCTCTAGCTGCTCTTCCGATCGTTTATTTATTTTTTATCATATATTCGAAATCTACAGTTGGCCAACTACAAATTAAAAATTTATCCACAGATCTCTACAAATTTCTTTATTCTATCTACAGAAACACTTCGATACCGATCTCCATCTTCATCGGATACCTGGAATGATACTCTCTCTCCCATTCCAGTCGCATCGACTCCCCAGCCTCTGCATGTGCTGTGTAATTGTTTGATTCCTGTTTTGTCTATGATCTTCTGGGCGTTATTTTCGTTGACTCCACATCCTGCGATGATCTCAATCTGGTTCCCATATTTTTTCTGAAGATCTGCTAACAGATGAATTCCTTCTTCTGCGGTTGCTTCCTGTCCACTTGTCAGTAATCGATCAAATCCTAGATCGATCAGTGTTTCGATTGCCTCATATGGATCTCTTGTGCAGTCAAATGCTCTATGGAATGTTGCTTTACGTCCTTCATTTTTTACATTTTCCAAGAATTCCTGACAACGGTTCTTATCGATTGTTCGGTCTTCATTTAAGAACCCGAAAGATACTCCATCTGTCCCATATGCTAATAATAGCTTAAGATTCTCAAGCATCTGTTCATACTGGTAATTTGTATAGCAGAATCCCCCTGCTCTGGCTCTTACCATAGATACGATCTCAATATCGCTGTATTGTTTGATCATGATCAAGCTTCCTAAAGATGGTGTTAATCCACCTAAACTTAATGCACTGTTTAATTCTACTCTTTTGATTCCGCATTCGCTTGCCATCATGGCATCTTCGAAGCTTCCACAACATACTTCTATCATTGTTTTCCTTCCTTTACTTACAAATATTTTATGATTCCGGCATGTATTTTTTGCCTGTTTCTGTCTGGGCAAGACCTGCCTGACTGGTTTCCTTTAAAGAACATGGCAAGAGGTCTCCGACTTCTGCCATTGCATCGATCACTTCATCCAATGGAACCTTGCTTTCAATGCCTGCCATTGCCATATCTGAGGCTGTGATCGCATTGACAGATCCAATGACATTTCTCTTGATACATGGTACTTCTACCAAACCACCTAATGGATCACATACCAATCCCAATAATGATTTCAAGGCAAATGCTCCTGCATCAAAGATCTGCTTTGTGCTGCCGCCACGAATGTACGTAATAGCTGTTGCTGCCATACAAGAGGCAGAACCGATCTCTGCCTGACATCCTCCTTGTGCCCCTGCAATACAGGCACGTTCTGCGATAACTTGTCCGACTCCTGCCGCAATATACATTCCTTCTAGCATCTTTGCTTCTGGTACTTTATGAAATTGTTCATATGTGATCAATACTGCTGGAAGCACCCCACATGCTCCGGCTGTCGGTGCTGCTACGATACGTTTCATACAGGCATTTGATTCGCCCATTTTTAAAGCATTTGCCATGACGGTCCCGACAAATTCACCGGTCAGATTCTGCAGTTTTCTAACCTCTTCCATCATCTTTTCACCGTCGCCGCCAGAAAGACCGCTCTGTGACTTTAAGTCTTTATCGTAACTTTCATTGGCATCTTTCATTGCAAGATACATACTGCTCATTTTCCCGATAGACTCTAGGCGGTCTACCTGTCGTTCTGTCATATCATCATGTAAAATTGTTTCCCATAATTGACATTCCTGTTCTTTTGCTCTTGTTTCTATCTCTTCTACGGATGCAAATCCCATACTCTAGTCCTCCTTCATCTTAGCAAGATATGTAACTTTCTGGATTCCTTCCAGACGTTCCAAAAAGTTCAGACCTTCTTCTGGTATTTCTTTGTCACATTCAATGACCATGACTGCACTTCCACCTCTGTGATCACGGTATAATTGCATCGTTGCGATATTAACCGATTTATGAGCAAGCATTGATGTTACTTCTGCTACATGTCCTGGCTGGTCGTCATTGTGTACGACTAATGTTGTATACTCCCCGCTAAAGTTTGCTTCCAGTCCATCAATCGTGCAGATCTTAATTCGTCCACCGCCTAAGGAACAGGCTACAATCTCAAGATTCCTTCCTGATTCTCCGACAAGTAATAATTTTACACTGTTTGGATGTGCATTTTTTAATTGAATCTTTCCAATCTCAAATTTCACTCCTGATTCTTTTGCAATGTCAAAACTGTCTGGAATCCGAATGTCATCGGCTGCCATGCCAAGTAATCCTGCCACTAATGCTTTGTCTGTACCATGTCCTTTTCCTGTTGCAAGAAATGATCCATGTAATAGTATTTTAGCTTCTTTTACCGATTCTCCGAGCAGGTGCCTTGATACCTGTCCGATCCTTACAGCACCTGCTGTATGAGAGCTCGACGGTCCGACCATCACTGGTCCTACGATGTCAAATAAATTCATGTGATTTCTCCTGTCTATAAATGCCTTTCGTCTTTTGAAATGCTGTTTTGCCGTGTATCATTTTGTTTCTTGTATATAATTTACTCGTAATATATGAAAAAGGCAAGTATAGAATTTCCTATACTTGCCATGCTTTGGAACATCTCATATTGATCTGTTAATTTTTCTTAGAAATTAAATCCTTTGATCGTTGCAAAATAATCTTCTGGTGTTTCTGCACGACGGATCATTTCTGTTGTTCCATCCTCTTTTAATAAGATTTCTGCAGATTTTAATTTACCATTATAGTTATATCCCATTGCAAATCCGTGTGCTCCTGTATCATGAATCACTAACAGATCTCCCATGTCGATCTTTGGTAATTTACGGTCGATCGCAAATTTATCGTTATTTTCACAAAGAGATCCTGTGATATCATATACATGATCTGCTGGTTCGTTTTCTTTACCCATAACTGTGATGTGATGGTACGCCCCATACATTGCAGGTCTCATTAAGTTGACTGCACATGCATCAACACCAATGTATTCTTTATGTGTATGTTTTTCATGGATTGCTTTTGTTACTAAATGTCCGTTTGGTGCAAGCATGTAACGTCCAAGTTCGGTAAAGATCTTCACATCTCCCATTCCGGCTGGTACTAATACTTCGTCATATACTTTGTGTACACCTTCACCAATGACAGCGATGTCATTACCTTCCTGATCTGGAAGGTAAGGGATTCCGACTCCACCAGATAAGTTGATAAATCCGATATGAACTCCAACTTCTTCTTTTAATTTAACTGCTAATTCAAATAACTGTTTTGCAAGTGTTGGATAGTATTCATTTGTAACTGTGTTACTTGCAAGGAAAGAATGGATTCCGAATTCTTTGACACCGAGCTCTTTTAACTGTTTGAAAGCTTCAAAGATCTGTTCTGTTGTCATTCCGTATTTTGCATCTCCTGGGTTATCCATGATATCTGTTCCTAATGCGAAAACTCCACCTGGATTGTAACGGCAGGAAATCTTTTCTGGGATTCCGGCACATTCTTTTAAGAATTCGATATGTGTAATGTCATCTAAGTTGATCGTTGCACCTAACTGTTTTGCCAGAATAAATTCTTCTGCTGGTGTATCGTTAGAAGAGAACATGATCTCGCTTCCATCGAATCCACAACGATCTGACATCATAAGTTCTGTTAAAGATGAGCAGTCTGTTCCGCATCCTTCTTCTTTTAAAATCTTTAAGATTGTTGGATTTGGTGTCGCTTTTACAGCAAAATATTCTTTAAATCCTTTATTCCATGAAAATGCTTTGTATAATCCTCTTGCTGTTTCACGGATTCCTTTTTCATCATATAAATGAAATGGTGTTGGATATTTTTTTACGATTTCATCTAACTGTTCTTTTGTTACAAATGGTACTTTTGCCATGGTGTTTGATTCCTTTCTTCTATACTTTTTGTATATTTATTTCATTTTTAATAGTTGTATTTCATTGGCCAGTGCATCTTTAAATACTTCCACCAGATTATTGTTACTGGAATACAGGCTGGTTGCTTCGTAACGATTTGTGATCGCGCCTGTTAAAACGTCCTTGGAATCCGTGATCAATCGAATCTGTTCTTTCTTACATTCTGTCAGATAAACAGTTGCTCCTTGTAAATCAAATGGTTCATTCGTTATGATCACGACTTTCTTTCCTTCACTTACCATCTTCTCTAAGTGTTCCCGAAACATCTCCAGTCGTTCATTGTATACAGAGATATACGCACGCTCTTCTGCACAAAGCAGCATATCAATGATCTTATCGCAAATATGTTCTTCGCCTTTGATCGTCAGATACCCGCCTTCGTTCTTGCGTTTGCCCGGAAGTTCCGCGATCAGCTCTGTCTTCTTCTGTTCCAGATGCCGGATCTTATTACTGCAGAATTCTTCGATCGCTACCGGTGTGTAACGAACTGTATCTTCCTCTTGTATATAGGCTGCGCCTTTGTCTACCAAGCCTGCCAGTGCATTGTAAGCGTTTGATCTTGAAATCCCGCTTTGTTTGGCTGCCTCGTATCCGTTAAGGCTTCCTTCCAGTGTCAGTAAAATGTAAAGACTGGCTTCGTGTCTTGTGAGTCCAAATTCCATCAGACGCTCTACATTATCCATCACTTTCACCTCGTGTTCCTATCTAGGACTACTATAGTCGAATTAAAAAAGAATGTCAAGGTTTCCTTGACATTATGAGAATTTTTCTTGAGTTTATTATGAATCCTTATATTTTTATATTGACATTTTTCATTATAATTGTTAATATATTCCATGTAAATATTTTACAGTATGTTAGAGTTTCTTCTTTCGTCTGTTTGCCAATCAAATATTTATCATATCATGAGTTTATGTATCAATTAATTTATTTTCTTATCTAATAGTGCTTGCCACTCTCTGTATTTTCTAATACAATGAAAGGAGAAACTTATGAGTAAAAATAAAAAATCGCTGCAAGATTTAACTTTACTTGACCGCTTTTTATTTGCTGAAGTTATGGAAGATCCTAAGACATTTGAGAATATATTATCTATTATTCTTGGAGAAGATATCTCCATCAAAGGCCGTCCACAATCTGAACACGAAAGTCGGACTTCGCCTCTAAAACGACAGGTGCGACTTGACGTATGGGCAGAGGATGAAACCGATGCTGTTTATAATGTAGAAGCTCAAAAAGAAAATACAAAAAATCTTCCTCATAGAAGTCGTTTTTATCAAGCTCTGATTGACTCCAAATTATTAGATCCTGGAGAAGTAGATTTTTCGAATATGAAAGACTGTTATTCTATTATCATTGCACCTTTCGATCTGTTTGGAAGAGGATTATATCAATATACTTTTCAAATGACTTGTGCTGAAACTGGTCAGCCATTAGAAGATGGTGCTACGCGAATTTTTCTAAATACGCATGGTAAAAATTCAGAAGATATTAGTCCTGAATTAAAGGAGCTTCTTTACTATATGGAACATACTACTGAAGAAATATCTTGCTCTACTTCACGCCTTCAGGAAATTAAGAATCACGTCAATATTGTGAAATCCAGCGAAGAGATTGGAGTGAAATATATGCAGGAATGGGAAGAAAAGATTCTTGAGAAGCGAAAAGCACGTGCTGAAGGGCGTGCTGAAGGAGAAACCTTCCGATTAATTCAACTAATAAAAAAGAAAATCCAGAAATCAAAATCTTTCATTCAAATTGCTGACGAACTGGAAGAAGAACCTGACAACATTCAATCACTTTACGAATGCATTTCGCAGAATATTAATCTAACAACTGAAGAAATCTACAAAATCTACATCTCACCTGATAAATCTGAAGATTAATAAAGAACTCCACAGCATACGCTGTGGAGTTCTTACATTATCAATATTCAATTTCATCAAGAAATGATAAATCTTATTCGTCAGCTTTTCCTTCAGATCCGAATAATTTGATCTTTGTGATTACCATATCTTTGATAGCTTCAGCACCTGGTGCTAATAATTTACGAGGGTCGAAACCTTTTCCTTCAAGGTCTTTTCCTGCTTCGATATATTTACGTGTAGCGTCAGCAAATGCAAGCTGGCATTCTGTATTAACATTGATCTTAGCTACTCCAAGAGAGATTGCTTTTTTAATCATGTCATCAGGAATTCCTGTACCACCGTGTAATACTAATGGCATATCTCCTGTTAACTGCTGGATTGCATCTAATGTATCGAAGCTTAATCCTTCCCAGTTTTCTGGGTATTTTCCATGGATGTTTCCGATTCCTGCTGCAAGCATTGTTACTCCAAGATCTGCAACTGCTTTACATTCTTCTGGATCTGCACATTCACCTTTACCGATAACTCCGTCTTCTTCTCCACCGATAGATCCAACTTCAGCTTCGATAGACATTCCTTTTCCTGTTGCAACTTTTACAAGTTCTTTTGTTTTTTCAACATTTTCTTCGATTGGATAGTGAGATCCATCAAACATGATAGAAGAGAATCCAGCTTCGATACATTTGTAGCATCCTTCGTAAGAACCATGGTCTAAGTGAAGAGCTACTGGTACAGAAATGTTTAATTCTTCTAACATTCCGTTAACCATTCCTACAACAGTTTTATATCCTGTCATATATTTTCCTGCTCCTTCAGAAACACCAAGGATCACTGGAGATCTTGTTTCTTCTGCTGCTAATAAAATGGATTTTGTCCACTCTAAGTTGTTGATGTTGAACTGTCCAACTGCGTAATGTCCGGCTTTTGCCTTGTTTAACATTTCTTTTGCTGATACTAACATAGTTTGTCCTCCATATAATTCGTTAACTTTTTCACATCTAGTTTATTATACTCTATTTACACGTGGGTTGCAAGCTTTCACTTGTTACTAATATCTTCTGTTTTCCTGCAAAAATTTGGTCATTATTTTACTTGCAGATAATCGTTATCCTGTTCCACTTGTAACAGCAGATTCAAATGTTTCCGGCAGGAATTTTTTAAAACTCTTTTTACATTTTTACTGTCACTGTTTTGATACCATGCCACAGCTTCTTCTCTTGTGAGACCTCCTTTTTCCTTTCTTGAGATCAGACGTTCTTTCAACATCTCTTCCTCGGCCAGGATCAAGATTTTATAGTCTGCGTATTGCTGCATGGATTTCCATGGTTCTTGTTTTAATAGTAACCAGTTCCCTTCGATCAAAATGATATCTTTGGTAACTTTAATCTGATCTTCCACAACGTCGTGAAGATTTCTATCATAAATCAGCCATAAAATATCTTCTATTTTTATCTTTTCAAGTTTCTGTCTTAATTTTTCTGTGTCATATGTTTCCGGACATCCTTTTACCTGCTTCATTGGAACTTTTTCTCCAAGCACGATCGCATCATGAGAATTAATGTAATCAGAGTGATAATGAAATCCATCTAATCCTAATGCTTGAATGTCTGTAAACTCTTGATCTTGTTTTGATAAATATTCCAAAAACTCACATAATGTTGTCTTTCCAACGGCCGGCGGTGCTGCCATAAATACAATGATCCGTTCCTTTTTTTCCTTTTGTAACTGCTGTAATTGTTTTAATAAAGGAAGAAAAACTTTCTGGATCGTGTCTTCGTTATAGACCGCTGTCATTTCAAATCCATTGACTTTAAATAAATATTCTTTCCATTCTTTCATATGACACCTCTTTCTTTATGTTTATTATACGATGTATTCTTATACAAGTACAAGCAATAGACCTTTTACTTTGGCAGCATTAAAAAGTGCCATCTTTTTCTGTTACAAAAAAGATGGCACTTTTGATCTGTGACAAATATTTAATTAAATTTTGTGTAATGAATGAGGTCTCCCAAATAATCATATCCAAACTGGTACACCAGTATATTTCTGATCACCGCATATCCAAAGAAAATACACACTCCCAAAATCAACATCCACAATCTCGGCTTCATGCTCTTCATCTCTTTGGCTGTCAGTTTCTTTACCATCCATCCTGCAATACACCATAGAAACATAACCCCGGTATATACAACGGTTGGATTACATAAAAATGCTCTCTCAATATCCAAATGCAGCAGTGCGGTCACACTTCTTGTCCCGCCGCATGCCGGACAATAGAAATGTGTTACTTCCTTAAAGAAGCATGGCATACTTCTTATGATCTTATATAGAGTCATCATTTTCATCGATATATGTATCATAATGTGTATTAAACTCTTTCATTTCATTCTGAAAATCCGAACTAAGCAAAATATTCACAACAAAAACTATGATCAAGATCACAGAACCAATGATGCCTATAATCCCACAGATCAATCCTGCTTTCGCCTTATTTCCTCTTGTTCCTCTGACTTTTGGTGTCACCGCAAAACAAATGACCGCTGCAATCCCAGTGATAATTGCGATTGGCGTACAGCAACAACTGACCATGCATACAACTGCTATGATTCCGAGGATCATTGTTGCGATCACAATTCCACTTGTCTGCTCCTGCTGTGGTTGTTCTATGTGATCATCTTCGTAACGATATCGTCTGTATGAATCATCATCTTGTGTATGATATTCTTGTGTTGAATCTTCATCTTTGATCTCGTATCCAGTATACGGATCGTATCTCTTATCTTCCATATTTTTTTCCTCTACTTTCTAATGTAGCGAATCATTCCAGGCCCTAATTTATCCGTTGGACGAGAAATAAATTCATGTTTGTGATAAAATGGTTCTCTTCCGATCGCACACATCAGATCCAGCATGATCTCGGTTCCTTCTTCACAAAGATTCTCTACATACTCGATCAGATCTTCTATGATTGCACTTCCGATTCCATAATGCTGATAATCTGGATGAATCATTAAATCCTGAATGTAACAAATGACCGCCCCGTCACCTACAAGTCGTCCCATTCCAACGATCTTGGCATCAATGTATGCGCAGACGATATACAAACTGTTGTCTAAGGCTTTCCTCGCCTGTGTTCTTGATAATGGTTTAAAGTTGACCGCTTTTCTTAATTCCAGATACGTATCAACTCCTACATTATTTGATACTAGTGTTACTAATTTCATTCTTTCCTTGTCTTCTTTCTTCTATATAATATGTTTCTCTTCCTAATGTCAAAATTATTTCTCTGATTGGCTATCATCTTATCACGAATTTTATCACATTACAAGAAATGAATCTTTCTTATTATATTTTATAATTTTATACACAATAAAACAGGTGATTTTTATTTTTTTCCACAAAAATCACCTGTTTCTTCTATATAATAGTAGATATTTTAAGAACTAATCCTGTAATGCATCTACATCACGTTCTCCGGTACGGATCTTAACTACATTCCTTACTTCGTAACTGAAGATCTTCCCGTCACCAACTTCTCCTGTAAATGCAGATTTCTGAATAGCATCGATCGTTTTTCTTTCCCATTCTTCAGAAGATACGACGATCTCAAATTTAATCTTTGGACGCATCATCATATCAACTTTTGTTCCACGGATAACTTCTGTAAAACCTTTCTGTGCTCCGCATCCCATAACCTGTGATACTGTGATTCCATTAACTCCGATTTTATTTAAAGCTTCTTTGACATCTTCGAATTTCTCTTCTCGAACAATTGCATTAATTTTGATCAACATATATTTTCACCTCTTTTAATCTAAACCATTAAAACTTGGGTAAGCATTCTCTCCGTGTTCTGATACATCCAATCCGACTTTCTCAGCTCTTTCTTCAACTCTTAATGGAGTAAAGATACGGACAATCGCGATACAGATCAGGCTTCCGACTACTGCAACTGCGATAGATACAAGAATCCCTATGATCTGTGCTACAAACAATCTTGTTTCTCCAAACACTAATCCATTCCATTTTGCGACTCCATTGATGGATGTCATTCCAAATAATCCTGTTGCAATACCACCCCAGATACCACCGATTCCGTGACATCCAAATGCATCCAATGCATCATCAATCTTTAATTTTCCTTTGATCAGTTTTACACCGAAATAGCAGATTGGGCTTACTAATAATCCACAGATCACTGCTGCCCACATTGGAACAAATCCGGCTCCCGGTGTGATTGCTACCAGTCCGATAACTAATCCTGTGGAAGCTCCGACTAAAGTTGTTTTTCCTTCTGAAAATACTTCGATCAACATCCATGAAACAAGAGCTGCGGCTGCTGAAACAGATGTTGTCATAAATGCATGTGCTGCAAGTCCATTTGCTGCAAGAGCACTTCCTGCATTAAATCCATACCATCCAAACCATAACAGTGCAGCTCCTAAAAATACAAATGGTGTATTATGTACGTGGTAGACTCCCTGGTCATATCCACGACGTTTTCCAAGTGTTAAAGCTAATACCAGACCGCTGACCCCTGATGTGATATGAACGACATTTCCTCCTGCGAAATCGACAGACCCGATCTCTGCTAAGAATCCTCCTTCTCCCCATACCATATGTGCCATTGGGTAGTACACGATCAATGACCATAAGATAATAAAAAGAACTAATGCTTTAAATTTCATTCTTCCTGCAACAGATCCTGTGATCAGTGCTGGTGTGATCATTGCAAACATCATCTGAAATGCTGCAAATGCAAGGTTTGGAATCGTATCTGCGTATGGTCCTGGTTTCATTCCAACTCCGTTAAAACCAAACCATTTTGCTCCTCCAATGATCCCTGCATGGTTTCCACCGAAAGATAGTGCATATCCAACAAGTACCCACATGATCACGGAAACTCCCATGATAAATACACACTGCATCATCGTGTTCCCAACGTTTTTCCTTCGTACCATTCCTCCATAGAAAAATGCAAGACCTGGTGTCATAATAAATACAAATGCTGCACATAGCAGAATAAATGCTGTATCTCCTGTGTTCATAGTATATTCCTCCATTCTCATTTTCAACTATGCTTCTATGCTCGTCAGAGTAGCTGGTTCTGACATTATTGAAAATCTCTCGAGAGAATGTTTTTATTAACTAATTCTAGCTAATAAAAAAGGAGCCAAAGCACACTTTTCTTTATGCTTTGACTCCTTCGTCACGTTTATAGTAACAAAAGGTGTTTTAAAATGCAAGATTTATTTATGTATTTTTATCAAGACAATTCTGATTTGTGGATAGTGTTGCATGTATGAGTCAAAAAGAAGATAAGAAAAAACATTTATAAGAATACAGGGTGACACTCCGCATTTTTGAAAGCGTTGTTTACAAATCGCTGATTCGCGCCTGTTCCTTTGATAACTCCCTGGCTGCGAGCCAAAATGCCCGCAGCTACGGTCAGACAATCAACCACAGGGCGCTGCGAATTTGTAAAAAACGCATTCAAAAAGTGCTCATGTTGTCACCCTGTATTCTTATAAATGTTTTTTCTTATCTTCTTTCTGACTCATACAACGGAACGCTATTCAAATCACTACATAGTGTGTATGTTAAACGGTATTGGTTAATAATTTTTGTATTCGTTAACAGAAGGTAAAAGAACTTTTACAGCACCGATTTGTAGGGTAGTTTGATGAACTGAAGTTATTGGTGGAATATTATAAAAATGGTTATATGTCTGCGACGCGCTCTCGCTCGACTCACTACGCAGCTGTACTAAGCTCCTGAATGATCGGAAGCGCAGCATTAGAATTTTACCACGTTTTTTACGGATTCGCAGCCGGCTTGGTGCGTTGTTTGAGCCTCAAAGAGTTCTGTTTTCAATACTTTTGAAGGCGAGTTACGCAAGGAAAGCCGGCGGATCAGCGATCTGTAAAAAACGTGAGTAAAATTCTCTAGCTGCGCTTCCGATCGTTTATTTATTTTTTATCATATACTCGAAATCTACAGTTGACCAACTTACAAAAATTTAAATTTATTTCTTATTCAACGTCTGCTAATGCTGCAAGATTTTCTTCTCCTGTACGGATTTTAATAACTTTATCTACGTTGTATACAAAGATCTTACCATCTCCGATATGACCTGTGTAAAGAGCTTTCTTCGCAGCTTCAATGATGTTTTCTACTGGGATATTTCCTACGATAACTTCAACTTTAACTTTTGGAAGTAATGTTGCATCGACTTCAGCACCTCTGTAACGTTCTCCGGCACCTTTCTGGATACCGCAGCCCATAACCTGAGTGACTGTCATACCAGTTACACCAACATCGTTCATTGCTTTTCTTAACTTGTCGTATCTTGTTAATTTTGCGATAATAACAACTTTATACATTCCTGTAGGTACAAGATCTGGAGCTTTGCTGACCTGTACAGCTGCTGCTTTCTGTACTTTAGAAGCTCTTTCGTAATCTTCTTCTCCAAGAACAGTATTTGCATTTTCTTCCATGATCATTGTGTTAGAAATATCCATCATACTGAATCCAGCATATGCTGATGTTAAACCATGTTCTGGTCCATCCAGACCGATGATCTCTTCTTCTTCTGTTACACGAAGACCAATCGTTGCTTTGATAATTGTAAATGTTAAACTGATCGTCACGGCTGTCCAAGCGCAGACACAAACAATACCGATAATCTGAATCTTTAATAATCCAAATCCACCACCATAGAAAAGTCCATTTAATTCACTTCCTGGTGCAGTTTTTGTTGCAAATAATCCTGTTGCTAATGTTCCCCATAAACCGTTCATAAAATGAACCGCTACGGCTCCAACTGGGTCATCAATTCTTAATTTATAATCTAATAACCATACTCCAAAACAAACAAGTAATCCAGAAACTGCTCCGATCACAATTGCTCCAAAAGCATCTGTGACATCACATGGTGCTGTGATCGCTACAAGTCCTGCAAGAGATGCATTTAATGACATTGATACATCAGGTTTTCCATATTTTACCCATGTAAATACCATACAAACAACTGTTGCGACTGCTGGTGAAATTGTTGTTGTTACGAAGATAGATCCTAACTGTTCAACAGATGTTGCTGCTGCACCGTTGAATCCATACCAGCCAAGCCATAAGATAAATACTCCTAATGCTCCAAGTGGAATATTATGTCCTGGGAATGCATTTACTTTTGTGATATTTCCATCTTTATCTTTTGTGAATTTACCAATACGTGGTCCTAAGAATTTTGCTCCGATCAGTGCGGATAATCCACCAACCATATGAATTGCACAAGATCCTGCGAAATCATGAAATCCCATCTGAGATAACCATCCACCACCCCAGATCCAATGTGCTTCAATTGGATAGATCAGTGCAGAGATTACTGCAGAATAAATACAGTAAGATAAGAATTTTGTTCTCTCTGCCATGGCTCCGGATACGATCGTTGCTGTTGTTGCACAGAATACTAAGTTGAATACAAAACTTGACCAGTCAAAATTTGCATAAGATGTAAAAATGTCAAATCCAGGTTTTCCAATCAATCCGATCATATCTTCCCCGAGTAATAAACTGAAACCGATCAGAATAAATACACAAGTACCAATACAGAAGTCCATCAGGTTTTTCATGATAATGTTTCCGGCATTCTTAGCTCTTGTAAATCCGGCTTCAACCATTGCAAATCCGGCCTGCATCCAGAATACCAATGCGGCTCCGATCAGGAACCATACCCCAAAGATCTGGGTATTTACTGCGTTCATAATTTCTTTTGTCATATCTTTGTCCTCCCATTTCGAAAGTTTTTTTTTTCATTCAGGAGAAACGCGCGTGTCTTTACTCAATGAATTGATTGAAGGCTTTTAGAAATCCTTCTTGATAAAAAGAAAAGGCGTTATGAAGAATGATCTGTGTCATCTCATAACGCCTTTGTTATGGTTGGAATTATAAACGCCTTATTTTTATTTGTCAATAATATTTTTATGCAAAGAATGTATCTTTTTTAGCACAATCTTAACTATTTAATTCGTTCTCAAGCATACGGTATCCAACTCCGACTTCTGTAAAAACATACTTTGGAACTGCTGGATTTTTCTCAATCTTGCGGCGGATATTTGCCATATTTACTCGCAAAATCCTATTGTTCGTATCTGCATGAGGTCCCCAGATATCTTTGATGATAGACTCATATGTAATAACCTTTCCTGCATTCTCTGCAAGAAGGGATACCAGTTTATATTCAATCTGTGTAAGACGGATTTCTTCTTCTCCAAGAAAGACTCTTCGCTTATCAAAATCAATCTTTAACTGACCTGCATGATACATTGGTGTCTTCGTCTCTGCTCCCATTGGCTGTCTTCTATGTCTTAGGGCAGTACGGATTCTAGCAAGCAGTTCCTGATTGCCAAATGGTTTGGTGATATAGTCATCTGCTCCGGCATCCAGGGCTTTTACTTTCTCTGATTCTCTGTTCCTTGCAGAAATCACGATGATCGGAGTAACTGCCCATTTTCTGATCTCGGAGATCACATCGATTCCATCCATATCCGGTAGTCCAAGGTCTAATAAGATTACATCCGGACAGTATGATTCCGCACACTGGATTGCCTGATTTCCTGTAGTTGCTATGATTGGTTTGTAGCCATTGGTTTTTAAGATCGCTGATATAAAATTGCCGATGTTTTCTTCATCTTCAGCAATCAATACATTAAATTTTATCTCTGTCATAGTTCCTTTTCCTCCGTCAATTCTTTTTCATCCATTGGCAGACTAAAACTAAACTCTGCTCCATCCTCATAGTTTCTTGCATAGACATCACCTTGATGTGCCATAACGATTGATTTACAGATACTTAATCCGATACCCATGCCCTTACGGCTTTCATGGTCTAATGCACCTGCACAGCCGTCAAACAACTGGTCCAAGCGCTCTGGTGCGATACCATTTCCGTGATCACGGATATAGAATACAACTTTGTTATCTTCTTCTTTGATATCAAGTTCAATAGGTGCATCACTTCCGGAATGTACCCATGCATTTTCCAAAAGGTTCATAATTACCTGCTCGATCAAAGTCGGATCCATTGGAACCATTAAAAAATCTTCTGGAATCTTTACCTTTAATTCACTGTCTGGATATCGCTTCTGATAACGCTGGATCGCTTCTGCTACAACTTCTTCGAGAGGTTCCGGTACTTTCTTTACATGTGGCTGTGTGTCACTTCCATTGCTCTGGATCCTCGTGATACTAAGCAGGTTTTCCACCATGTTTAACAACCAGTTTGCATCTTCTTTGATTCCCATGACAAGCTGATCTTTTGCATCTTCATCCAGCTGGTCTTTAGCTTCTAAATATGTCGAACTTGCCCCGATCATTCCAGTCAGCGGAGTCCTAAGATCATGTGAGATCGCTCTTAATAAATTTGAGCGCATCTTCTCCTTTTCTTTCTCAATCTGAAGCTCATTGATCTGCTTGTTATATTCATTTAATTTTGCAAGTTCTTTCTCTCTCTTGACAGCTGCTTCTTTCTCTCGGTTTAAGCTTGTTGTTGTCATATTCGTGATGATTGCGATCACTAAAATTCCAAGAAATGTCATCGGATATCCGTCAATCATGAAATTAATCTTAAAGTATGGAAACGTAAATCTCCAATTAATAAAAATAACGCTTAACAGTGAAGAAACAATTCCCCATCCATATCCTTTTGTATATCTTGAGATAAAAAAAGTTGCCAATGTATAAATCATTGGCACATTAATGTTGTGAGCTGTCTGATAGAAAAAAATATGCGCAATGATGGTCGCAATGATCAGGATCGTGATCGAGATCAAAAAATCCTTCTCCCACTGCATCAAACCTTTTTCATTCTGCTCCATGTTTATTCTCCATTCGGCCGGATATTCACATCTATCTTACATTTTGAGACGTGATCAGAGTTCATACTCAGATCATAATCCACTTTAAGGTGCATCTGTTCTTCTTCTTCGATCCAGTCAATATTGCTTGTATTAACCCCCATCAAAAGACTTCCAAATGGTGTATCGTAGTAAGAGAGGTTTTCTTTTCCCTCTTCAAAGACCATATGAGAAGACTGTCCTCCTTTTCTTGTAAGTTCCACACTCTTTGGTCCGATCTTTATGACATTTTTTACGATCTCGTTGTCTTCAGAAAGTTCATCGTATAAAATATAATGTTTTCCATTTCTCAGGTAATAGGCACCTGTCGTCATCATCTCGATCGGATCATTTGGATCTACATCCATCTGAAGTCCTGAAATATTAATTAATATATCTTTTGTCATCTTATCTTCACTTCCTAATAATTCTCAATATCTACCGGCTGTACCTGATCCACACGGCATGGAAGTACTTTGTCGGCAAATGATAAAAACTGATCCGCCATATCACTGACATAATATTCATACTTCGCAGTATGATCTTCTGATGCCGCCATATCTCTCTGTGCGAGCATCTGCTTTAAAGTCTTCGCAACTTCATAGGCAGGGTTTACAAGTGTGACCTTATCCCCTACAAATCGCTGGATCGGATTGATCAACAATGGATAATGCGTGCATCCAAGGATCAAAGAATCAATATCATACTGCTTAAATTCTCTTAAATATCTGGATACCATATCTTCTGTAATACGGTCATCGATCAGTCCTTCTTCTACTAGCGGAACAAATAATGGACATGCTTTTGTAACGACAGTTACAGATGGATCTAGTTTCCTTAAATATTGGCCATACTGTCCACTCTTGATCGTTGCATTTGTCCCAATGATCCCGATATTCTTATTCTTCGTCGCATTCATTGCTGCGATCGCACCTGGCTGTACCATACCGATGATCGGCACATTATAAAGTTCCTGTAAATCAGCTAAGGCGAGCGCACTCGCTGTATTACAGGCGATGACCACTGCTTTAACACCCTTACTCAACAGAAAATTGACGATCTGTCTGGAATAGCGCACGATCGTATCTTTGGACTTCGTTCCATAAGGTACACGTGCAGTATCCCCAAAATATATCATACTTTCTTCCGGGAGCTGGCGCATGATCTCTCTTGCAACAGTGAGCCCGCCAACTCCAGAATCAAACACCCCGATTGGTGCATTCATATCAAATTCCTCCTAACGATATCTTGTCATTGCCTGATCGATCAATGTATCAAGTAACTCAGGAATATCAAGTCCGCATGCTTTCCATAACATTGGATACATACTGATCGATGTGAATCCTGGCAATGTGTTGATCTCGTTAAATACAACTCTTCCTGATTCTTCTAAGAAGAAGTCAACCCTTGATAATCCAAATCCGTCAACAGCTCTAAAGATTGCTTCTGCATCTTCTTTGATCTTGCGTTTAGATTCTTCTGGCATCTCTGGATCAACAACCGTTTTAGACTCTGCATTGTTGTATTTTGCATCAAAATCATAGAATGCCGCTTCTTCGGCCGCAAGGATCTCTCCAACACATGTACTCTTCACCTGTGTTCTGTCACCTAACACCGCACATTCCACTTCTCTTCCGACAATTGTTTCCTCACAAAGGATATTACGGTCATGTTTCACTGCTTCGTATAATGCCGCTTCCAATTCTTTTCTATTCTCTGCTTTGGAAACTCCCTTAGAAGATCCTGCGCAAGATGGTTTTACGAAGATCGGATATGGAATTTCCTTTTCCACACGATCCATTGCTTCTTCTAAATGTTCAAAATCGCTTTCTCTGACATGAACAAACTTTGCCTGATCGATTCCAATATGATCTACGATGATCTTTGTGTATACTTTATCCATTGAAACCGCAGATGCCAATACACCACATCCAACATATGGAATTTTAGACAATTCAAACAACCCTTGAACGGTTCCATCTTCACCATTCATACCATGAAGAACTGGGAAGATCACATCAACTTTCTGAAGTTTATATGTACCTTCTGCAAGGATCACTAAAGAACGAGTTGTTGTATCAGGAGAAATAAATGCTTTCACTTCTCCTTCTCTCCAGCTTCCATCTTCGATGTCTTTAACACTATCTACTAATAGCCATTTTCCTTCTTTTGTGATTCCAACTAAAATTACATTATATTTTTCAGTGTCCATGTTTTTGATGACTGTTGTTGCTGACAGACATGAAACATCATGTTCAGAGGAATCTCCTCCGAAGATCACTACTACATTCTTTTTCATTGATCTAAACTCCTTTATCATTATAAAAAGTATTTCATCATTATCATTTGATTATAGCACAAATTTTTCAAAAATAAATCCTTCAAAGTAAGGTTCATTCTCTTTATATGCTTTTTTATCGCGAAATGTCCATCCGTAAATTGGAATCTTGTAAAATCTGCGGCAGATCTTGAGTGGAAGACAGTCTTTATATTTATAGTGATAGGCTATAAAATCTGGTTTTGTAATAAAATTTGTCAATAAATTCTTCACAATAAAATAACCGATTTTGCGAGTAAGCGTCCCTTCTTCTTTTTCTTTCAAAAACTGCTCACTTAACTGCCCACGGATCACTTCTGGACGGTTTTTCTTAAACCAATACAGAGCGTACGGATGAAAACATTCTATACAATATAATCCTTTATATTGATCTAAAGCTTTTGCAACTTTCTTGCATAATTTACGGTTGCATGTTTCCATTTTTAATTCTACTAATAATGGTACTTTGCCATTAACTTCTCTTAAAACTTCCACAAACCTTGGAATTCTTTCTCTCGTTCCCATCAATCGATATCTGCATAATTCACGATAAGTAAGATCTGTGATCTTTTTATTTACTCCACATGTTCTCTTAAGATCATAGTCATGGTGAACTACCATTACACCGTCTTTGGTCAGCTGAACATCTAATTCTATTCCATAGCCTGATCCCTTTGCTTTCTTGAAAGCTGCCATGGAATTTTCTGGAATTCCTTCTTCTCCATGAAATCCTCTGTGTGCATAGTATTTTACATTTAATACCGGATGTTTTCTTTTCTCTCCCGGATCGATCATCTTGATGTATGCAAAGATTAAGACTGGTATCCATAACAGGATCATTTCACATCCCTCTTTTCTTCTGCCATCTGCATTAATGTTTCACGTTGATTTAACTGTGGATCTTCTAATACTTGATCTAACAGCCAAGATAAAATTTGACCGATTTCTTTTCCCTGTGGAACTCCCATATCCATCAAGTCTTTTCCATTGATCTTTAATTCTTTGATGGAAAGGCAGTTTTTCTCTTCGATGATTTCTTCGAATAATTTCTTTGTTTCTTGTAATACTTGTTCTTTCTTATCTCTCTGATAATCACTTTGTGCACTGATATCTGCTTTCTGAACCTCCATCAGTCTTGTAAACAATTCTGGGGTTAACTGGCTGACCCATCGTCTGACTGTTTTCTTATTGACTTCTTCTATTGAAGCAAATCTTCGGTCATGCCATCTGACAAGAGTTGTTACCTGCTTGATCGTCTGGTTGTCAAACTTTAATCTTCGGAGAATCTTCCTTGCCATCTCTTCTCCGATCACTGGATGTATTTTAAAATGATCTTTATCTGGACCTTCAACTCTCGCTGTTGGTTTTCCCACATCATGAAGCAGCATTGTCCACCGGTAAATATGTTCTGCTTCGATCTGTTTCATTGCTTCGATCGTATGGATTCCAACATTGTATTTGTGATGCGGATTATTCTGCGGTGTTTCCATCATAATATCAAATTCTGGAAAAATGATCTTCGTCACACCTAGTTTATATGCATTGACCAATACTTCTGGATGTGCCGATGTGATCAGTTTTTCAAGCTCTACCTGAATTCGCTCAGCACTGATATCTTTTAGAAATTTTGCCTGATTTTTAATTGCTTCTTCGGTTTTTTCTTCGATTTGAAATCCTAATTGAGCCTGAAATCTTAGAGCTCTTAAAATTCTCAATGCATCTTCATCAAATCGTTTCTTTGCTTCCCCGACACAGCGGATCGTTTGATTTTTAAGGTCTGTCATACCATCATACATATCAATGATCCCTTCACTGTCATTATATGCCATCGCATTGATCGTGAAATCTCTTCGTAACAGATCTTCTCTTAATGACTTTGTAAAATGCACTTCATTGGGACGTCTATGATCTTCGTATTTTCCATCGACACGATAGGTTGTTACTTCGTATGGTTCATGATTCATAAGAACCGTGACTGTTCCATGTTCGATTCCTGTATCTACCGTATGATCGAAGATTTCTTTAACTTCCTGAGGTGAAGCTGATGTTGTGATATCCCAGTCACCCGGAGTTCTTCCTAGTATGGAATCTCTGACGCAGCCCCCAACGATATATGCCTCAAATCCATGTTGTTCTAATGTCTGTATTACCTTTGCTGCCTGTGCGGGCATCTTGATCTTCATCCTATCACCTCTCCTTTTCTTTGTTCTTATATCTGCTTCTCATATTTATTTACTATTCTTACAAATGTATCTCGCAAACGGAAGAATTGCCGGAAATGTATCTTCATAATCCCCGGCAATTGTTATCATTATACTCTTAGTAAGCTTTTCCAAAGTAAACCATCTTCTTCGCAGGTTTTCCACAATGAACACATACGTCACTTAAATGTTCCTGCTCAAATGGCATACATCTTGTTGTAGCTGTTGTCTCGTCTTTGATCGCTTCTTCACATTCTGTTTCTCCACACCACATTGCTTTTACGAAACCATCCTGTTTCTCGATGTGGGCTTTGAATTCATCCCAGTTTCTAGCCTCTACTGTATGTTCTTCCAGATGTTTCTTTGCTCTCTCAAGCATATCATTCTGCATCTGTTCTAATACTTCACCAAGTTTTGTCTCGATCTCATCTAAAGATACAATGATCTTCTCTCTTGTATCACGACGAACGATCACCGCCTGATTCTTCTCAATATCTTTTGGTCCGATCTCGATTCTTGTAGGAATTCCGCGTACTTCCTGTTCACTGAATTTCCATCCTGGGCTCTTATCAGAATCATCAACTTTTACTTTGTAAGAAGAAGCAAGTCTCTTTCTGATCTCTTCTGCTTTATCAAGCACTCCTTCTTTCTTCTGCATGATCGGTACGATCATTGTCTGTACTGGTGCGATTCTTGGTGGTAGTACAAGACCTGAATCATCTCCGTGAACCATGATGATCGCTCCGATGATACGTGTAGACATTCCCCATGATGTCTGATGTACATACTGAAGTTTATTATCTTTATCTGTATACTGAATATCAAATGCTTTCGCAAATCCATCACCAAAGTTATGGCTTGTTCCAGACTGTAATGCTTTTCCATCGTGCATTAATGCTTCAATCGTATATGTGGAATGTGCACCTGCGAATTTCTCTTTCTCTGTCTTCTGTCCTTTTACAACTGGAATTGCCAGATACTGCTCACAGAAATCTGCATACATATTTAACATCTGTACCGTTCTTGCTTCAGCTTCTTCTTCTGTCGCATGTGCTGTATGTCCTTCCTGCCAGAAGAACTCTGAAGTTCTTAAAAATGGTCTTGTTGTTTTTTCCCAACGTACAACAGATACCCACTGATTATATAATTTAGGTAAATCTCTGTGAGACTGGATGATCTTTGAATAGAAATCACAGAATAATGTCTCAGATGTAGGTCTTACACAAAGACGTTCCTGTAATTCTTTATCTCCACCATGAGTTACCCATGCAACTTCTGGTGCAAATCCCTCAACATGGTCTTCTTCTTTCTTTAAAAGGCTTTCTGGAATAAACATTGGCATTGCAACATTTTCCACACCTGTTTCTTTAAATTTAGCGTCTAAAACTTTCTGGATATTCTCCCAGATCGCATATCCATTCGGACGTAAGATCATACATCCACGAACGCTTGAATAATCTGCTAATTCTGCTTTCTTAACAACATCTGTATACCACTGTGCAAAATCATCTTCCATCGCAGTGATCGCTTCTACTAATTTCTTATCTTTTGCCATTGCAAAATGTCTCCTTTTCTATGGTTATATACACAGTTTTTGTGTACAATGATACTAAGAATAATATTACTGTAAAATGTCGGATTTTTCAAGGGGTGACGTTTTATTTAACTACACAAAAAGGAGTTTTTTATGGCAAATGAAAACAAGATGGGGTATCTTCCCATCAAAAAGCTGATATTGCAGATGTCCCTTCCTCCGATGTGTTCCATGTTTCTGCAATATTCTTACAACCTTGTTGACAGCATGTTCGTGGCTAATATCAATGAAAATGCACTTGCGGCAGTTTCTCTTTCCTTCCCGATCACAACCCTTATGATCTCCCTGTCCATCTGGATTGGGGTCGGTATCAACGTTTTGATCGCAGGTTATCTTGGAGAGAAAGAACAAGACCTTGCTGACTGTGCAACAACACTTGGATTGTTGGTAGCCTTGATCGTCGGTATCTGTATCAATATCCTTGCACTATTGATCATGAAACCGTACTTTTCAGCATTCACAAACAATCCAGCTATTTTTGACTATGCGATGCAGTATATGTCCGTCTGTGCTTTTATGCAGGTTCCAAACATGGTACATATCGCCATCCAAAAGGTCTTTCAGGGTACTGGAAATATGATCACTCCTATGTGGTTTCAGATCGCAGGAGTTATCTTTAACTTTGTTTTCGATCCATTACTGATCTTTGGAATCGGACCATTCCCTAAGATGGGAATCCGTGGTGCTGCACTGGCTACTGTCCTTGGATATGCTTTATCTATGGTGATTGCTTTTCTTCTGCTTGTTTTTACAAAACAGAAAGTTCGTATCAAGATCAAAGGATTCCATGTTGATTCTCATATGTTAAAGAATCTGTTTTCCTATGGATTTCCTTCATTTGTTATGAATGCTCTTGGATCTTTTATGCTGACATTTACCAATCTGTTTTTAACAGCTTATTCAGATACTGTTGTTGCCTTTTTTGGCGCCTATTTCAAAGTACAACAGATGATCTTCATGACAGTAAATGGCTTGATCCAAGGATGTTTGCCTGTCATGAGATTCAACTACAGTGCCAAACAGCCAGAACGTTTAAAAGAAGCTTTTCATTTTGGCACACAGGCGGCAACTGTTATGATGATCGGTGGAACATGCCTGCTTCTGTTTTTACCAAAACAGATCTTGTTCCTGTTTGCAGCTTCTGAATCAATGATCAAAATCGGAGTTCCAGCCATGCGGATCCTGTCGATCGGTTTAGTTTTCTGTGGATTTTCTATTATGATCGCTACTTATCAGCAGGCAATGGAGAAGATCCAATCTAGTATGTTGATCCACATCTTACGGCAGGGAATTTTATTGGTGCCTTTGATGTGTCTGTTTAATCATATGTTTGGGATAAATGGGATTTGGATCTCATTTCCTGTAACAGAAATTTTAGTGTTTATTGTGGCTGTTTTATTACAAACTGTTATTCCAAAACCACAATAAAAATTATTATTTCTTGTATTAAAAAAACTCACTCCTGTGAAAATAAAAAAGGTAGCAGATTCCTTTTCCGACGAAATTGGAATCTGCTACCTTACATTTTATACTTTATCACATTTTTAAATATTACAGTAAAGATTTATATAATCCAATAATATCCTCAACACTTGCATCCTTAGGGTTTCCAGGTGCACATGCATCTGCATAAGCGGATTCTGCTAAGAACTGGATATCTTCTTCTTTCACGATTTCTTTTAAGTCTGCTGGTATTCCGACATCTGCTGATAATTTTTTAACCGCATCAACGGCTGCTTTTCTGTATTCTTCCTGTGTCATATCTTCGACACCTTCTACACCCATTGCTTTTGCGATATATTTGTATTTATCTCCTGTTGCATCTGCATTGTATTCCATAACTGTTGGAAGTAAGATCGCATTCGCTACTCCATGAGGTGTATCATAAACTGCACCTAATGCATGAGCCATAGAATGTACGATTCCAAGTCCTACATTTGAGAATCCCATTCCTGCAATGTACTGTCCCATTGCCATTCCTTCTCTTCCTTCTGGTGTATTCTCAACAGCTCCTCTTAAGCTGTCAGAGATCAGTTCGATGGCTTTGATATGGAACATATCTGTCATTTCCCAAGCTGCTTTTGTTGTGTATCCTTCGATGGCATGTGTTAATGCATCCATACCTGTTGCTGCTGTTAATCCTTTTGGCATAGAAGACATCATTTCTGGGTCGATCACTGCGATCACTGGAATATCATGAGGGTCTACGCATACGAATTTACGTTTCTTTTCAACGTCTGTGATAACGTAGTTGATCGTTACTTCTGCAGCTGTTCCGGCTGTTGTTGGAACTGCGATGATTGGTACGCAAGGTTTCTTAGTATCTGCAACTCCCTCTAAGCTTCTCACATCTTCAAATTCCGGGTTGTTGATGATAATTCCAACAGCTTTTGCTGTATCCATAGAAGATCCACCACCAATAGCGATCAGGTAATCAGCTCCTGCTGCCTTAAATGCTGCAACTCCTGTCTGTACGTTTTCGATTGTTGGATTTGGTTTGATCTGTGAATATACTTCATATGCAAGTCCTGCATTATCTAATACATCTGTTACCTTCTTTGTAACTCCGAATTTTACAAGGTCTGGATCAGAACAAACAAATGCTTTTTTGAATCCACGTTTTGTTGCTTCTGTTGCGATCTCCTGAATTGCTCCTGCTCCATGATAAGATGTTTCATTTAATACGATACGATTTACCATTTTATACACTCCTTTTGTATTGACATTTTTTTAACTATCTCCAGTATAAAATTGTTTTTTCATAAATACAAGTTACACATTTAGCGAAATGTAAAAAATGTTACACTTCATCAAAAGTGTAACATTTTCTCATCTTTATATATCTTTAAATAGATCATATAACTTTGGAGGCATCGCATCAATCAACTGATCTGTAAGCTGTTCCGGCGACATCTTCATTCCTGTTGTCGCCCATTCTACGGTCATGGCAATTGAACCTCTGCAATACATTCTCAATAAGAATTCTAATTCTTCTGGAATTTTATCAACGCCCTGTTTGTGAATGATATCACAATAAAATTGATAAATACACTGATAATCATACTCCATCAGACAGTTCTGACTCTCGCTTGAAAAAGCTGCTGCGAAAAATTGTCCTTCACCTTTGATGAATTCAAATTTCTTGATCAACCCTTCTCTTAATGTCAGACTGATGCCCATCTGTTTAAACGACATCTGAGCCAATACATCAAAATACCAGTTGATCAGATCATATTTATCCTTAAAATGCCGATAAAAAGTTGGACGAGTTACATCACACTGATCTACGATCTGTTTGACTGTAATCTTATCTACTGGCGTATGCACCAACAGATCTTTCATTGCATTTGCTAATTTATATTTCATTTTCTCTGATACGTCCATCTCGTCCCACCTTCTTTCATATATGGTTTTATTGTACCTTATTTGACACCATTTATAAAGGCAAAAAAGGCTATTATCTGCTTCAAATAACAACCTTTTTATCTATTATCAAGAAGTTTCATGTTTAATAAGAGGCATTTCCTCTTTGACCACAAAGTGCTTCGAATTCTTTTAATTTGTTTTTTGCCTGCTGGGAGACATTTCTTGGAACCTGAATCTGAACAACTGCGTATTGATCTCCCTTCTGAGATGGATTCTTCATAAGTGGCATTCCTTTTCCACGCAGTCTGATCTTAGATCCTGACTGAGTTCCTTCTTTGATCTTACAGATAACATTTCCATATAATGTCTTGATCACTGCTTCACCTCCACAAACGGCTGTGCTAAATGGAACATTGATCGTTGTATACACATCATTTCCTTTTCGCTCAAATCCTTGTTTCTCACCTACTGTTACTTTCAGGAATAAATCACCTGCTTCACCGCCTCCGATTCCTGGATTTCCTTTTCCTCTTAAGCGGACACTTTTTCCTGTATCAATTCCGGCGGGTATATGAACCTGTAATGACTGCATTGCACCATTTTGATCTTGCAGATGTATGACTTTATCGCAGCCTGTAACCGCTTCATCAAAACTAATAGAGATATCTGCGTGTGCATCGGAACCTTTCTGTCTGAAGGATCCACTTCCGAATCCACCGCCTCCAAATCCATCAGAAGAGCCAAAACCTCCTTGATGGAAACTGCTTCGATGGAATCCTTTGCTGTTTCTTCCTCCACCGAACATACTTCCAAAGATGTCACCAAAGATATCATCTCCATCTCCACCTTCAAAGTGGAATTCCTGATATCCTCCATGCGTACCACCATAGTTTTGGTAATTCTTATAGAACTCAGATTCTGCTCCAGTTCCGTCAAAGGCAGCATGACCATATTGATCGTATAATTTTCTCTTCTCTGGATCACTTAATATATTATAAGCATCAGTTGCTTCTTTGAATTTCTGTTCTGCTGTTTTATCTCCGGGATTCATATCTGGGTGATATTTCTTTGCCAGTTTCCGATATGCTTTCTTGATCGTTTTCTCATCTGCAGTTTTACTGATTCCAAGAACTTCATATAAATCACGTTTTGCTGCCATTTCGTTTCACCTTCTTTTCCTTTCATTCTCAAATAGATAGAAAGATTCCCCGGGAATCTGATCATCCCGGGGAAAGTTCGCTTATCCTTCGATCGTTACGAATTTCTTTTCTTCTACTTTCTTTTCCGGAGCTTTCTTCGGAATATCCAGCATCAGAATACCATTCTCGTATTTACCGTGGATATCTTTCTCTGTGATATCTTTGCCAACATAGAAGCTTCTGCTCATGTTTCCTGCGTAACGTTCACGACGGATATATTTACCTTCTTTATCTTTCTCATCTTTATCTAATCCTTTTGCTGCACTGATCGTTAAATATCCGTCCTTCAGCTCAGCTGTGATCTCATCTTTCTTAAATCCTGGAAGGTCGATCGCTACTTCGTAGTTTCCGTCTTTTTCCTTCACATCAGTCTTCATTAAGTTCTTTGCGTGTTTACCATACAGTTCTTTATCAATATCTGGGAAAGAAAAATCCATCCAGTCGTCGTTAAATAAGTTTCCTCCAAAAATACTAGGCATCATCATCATAAGTCATCTCTCCTTTTCTTTATAATAATGTTTGGGCGTGTCAGGGTAATTCCTGACACTTGCCTTTTATGTGAAGCATATTGAGAAGTTCTCAATATGACTTGTTGTATCTTATGGAGCCTTCGGTTCTTTGGCTTCTCTCTTAAGCCCTTCCCTCTTGCTCTAGTTGTACTATAACATCTATTATTAGCACTGTCAAGAGGTGAGTGCTAATTTTTTTAAAATTTTATTTCTAACATGTTATCAAACCAACAAATCACAACCTGCAGTACTCCACAAATTTCTCCATTTCTTTTGTCATATATTTATTTGCATGATAAAACACTTGTCGATACATTGTAATATCAATATCTTTCACATCTAATTTTGCGATCTTCCCTTCTTCAATATCCTTTTCTACAACAAATAATGGAAGATAAGAAAGCCCTTTCCCTGTCTTTAACATTTTCTTGATAAAGGCCGTATCACTGCATTCAAGCACTGGTGATAATGTCTGTTTGTGAAGTGCCAGTTCCTGTTCTAATGCCTGTCTGTAATTTGCGTTTCGTTCTGTCAGATAAAATGGTGCATTTAAAATTTCTTCGATCTCAATATCCTTTTTCCCTGCTAATTTATAATTTGGTGCAGACACAAAGATCACAGGCTCCGCTTTTTCCATGACTTTCACCCAGTTTTTATTCCATCTTGGTGTGTCCAGAATATAAATGACATCGAGTTCATTGTGTTCCATCTTCTGGATCAGGCGTTCTGGAGAACCGATCGTGATCTGAATTCTAACCTGTGGATGTTCTTTCCGAAACCGCTGTACAATTTCTTGCAATTTGACAGTGCAGAGTGATTCAATCGTTCCGATATGTAATGGATTTTTTAACTCTGCAGTATCATTCATTGCATCTTTTGCCTTGTGCATTTCATCAATGATCTTATTTGCATGTATTAAAAATTCTTTTCCTTTCGGTGTGAGTATCACTTTTTTTCCTGTACGGTCAAATAACCGCACTCCTAATTCTGTCTCTAACTGACGGATCTGTACTGTTACAGCAGATTGCGAATAACCTAGTAATTCTGCGGTTTTTGAGAAGTTCTTCACTTGTGCTATCTGCATAAATGTCTGTATCTGACGGAATTCCATTTTTTCTCCTTTGTACTATTATGAATAATTTTCAATGTTATCATTAAATCTATGAATTTGATTCATCTATACGTGGATGATACAATACAAACATAAAGACGTCAAACATTTTTTGTGCACATTAAACAAACTACGATGATATGTGATTAAGCTTTTAGAGGAGTAATTAAAAATGGAAAAGAAAAAATTTAAACTTGGTCTGGTACCAAAACTCATTATTGCCATCATTATTGGTATCCTGTTTGGACAGTTCCTTCCAACTGGATTCTGCCGCTTTGTTGTAACACTGTCTGGATTCTTCAGTACCTACTTAAAATTCATCATTCCACTGATGATCCTTGCTTATGTAACTATGGGAATCGCTGATCTGTCACAAGGTGCTGGACAGCTGCTTTTAATTACCGTTGCTCTTGCTTATGGTTCAACTTTACTTGCTGGTACAGCTTCTTACCTTGTATCATCCAATCTGTTCCCACACTTTATGACTTCTGGGGCATTAGATCAGATTGCTGCGACTGCTGATGCGTCACTGAAACCTTATTTTTCACTGACGATCACACCGCTGTTTGATACATTATCTGCTGTTGTTCTTGCTTTCATTTTAGGATTATGCTTATCCACAATGAAAAGTAAAGAGATCGGAAACAGCCTTTACAACGGAATGAGCGATTTCTCAACGATCATCGATAAAGTCCTTCACAAAACGATCATTCCTTTATTGCCATTGTATATCTGTGGTACATTTACTGATATGACGAAATCAGGGAAAACATTTGCAATCCTTGGAATCTTATGGAAAGTATTCCTTGTAGTGATCATCATGCACTTTGTATGTATCACGATCCAGTTTATAATTGCAGGTTCTGTCAGCAAAAAGAATCCTCTCTCTCTTATTAAAAATCAGGTTCCTGGTTATACTACAGCTTTAGGAACTCAGTCTTCTGCTGCTACAATTCCTGTCAATCTGGAATGTGCAAAGAATGACGGTGTCAGTGCTCAGATCCGTAACTTTGTAGTGCCTCTTTGTGCCAATATCCACATGGCAGGTTCTATGATCACGATCACAGCATGTGCAACTGCTGTATGTTTGATGAATCAGTTACCGATCAGCCTTGCAACTGTTATTCCATTTATTATGACACTTGGTGTTGCAATGGTCGCTTCTCCTGGAGCTCCAGGTGGATCTATCATGACTGCATTACCTTTCCTTTACATGGTATTTGGTACAACAGCAGGAGATACAAACGGACCAATCTGTGCTTTAATGGTTGCACTTTATATCACACAGGATTCTTTCGGAACTGCATGTAACATTTCCGGAGATAATGCGATTGGAATCGTTGTAGATTCTATTTACAAGAAATTTATTTTAAAAGAAGATACAGTGGAGGCTTAATTTATGTCTTTTATCAGTGCATTTGATGTTATGGGACCAAATATGATCGGTCCTTCAAGCTCCCACACAGCTGGGGCTGCAAGGATTGCATTTCTCGCAAGAAAAATGTTAAATAGTACACTGAAAAAAGTTCAGTTTACACTCTATGGATCTTTTGCAAAAACTTATCATGGACACGGAACGGATCGTGCCTTATTAGGTGGAATCATGGGATTTGGAACCGATGATATGAGAATCCGTGATTCTTTCGAGATTGCAAAAGACATTGGACTTGATTTCTCTTTTGTACCAAATGAAATAGAAACTGATGTCCATCCAAATACAGTGGATATCTTAATGGCAAATGAAAACGGAGATCACATCATGATCCGTGGGGAATCTTTAGGCGGTGGAAAAGCCAGAATTTGCCGTATCAATGATGTAGAAGTTGATTTTACCGGGGAATACAGTACCTTGATCGTGATCCAGAAAGATAAACCTGGCGTTGTTACTTATATCACAAAATGTCTGAGTGATCAGGATGTTAATATCGCTTTTATGCGTCTTTTCAGAGAATCTAAAGGAAATACAGCTTATTCTATCGTTGAATCCGATGGGCTTCTTCCTGAAAACATCGCAGAGGAGATTAGGAAAAGCCCAAATGTCTCAGATGTTATGATCATTCAGCTGTAGAAAGGAGACTGAAATATTATGGATTTTAAAAACGCAAATGAATTGCTTGATTTATGTAAAAAACATGATCTTCCAATCTCCGAAGTGATGAGACAGCGTGAGATCATAGAAGGGGAAAAAGAAGCTGATACGGTTCATGATGCAATGGCAAGAGTTCTTGAGATCATGAAAAATGCTGCTTTTACTCCGATCAAAGAACCGGTTCGTTCCATGGGTGGACTGATCGGTGGCGAGGCAAAGAAGATTGCTTCCCGGTATCATTCTGGATTTGGAATCTGTGGTGATCTGTTAGAAAAAAGTATGATCTATGCGATGGCGACTCTTGAGACGAATGCATCCATGGGGTTGATCGTAGCATCCCCAACCGCAGGGTCTGCCGGAATCGTTCCTGGACTTTTACTTGGGCTTCAGGAAGTTCATAAATTAGATGATGAACAAATCATTCAGGCACTGTTTAATGCCAGTGCGATCGGATATCTTGCTATGAGAAATGCAACGGTTGCAGGTGCTGTCGGCGGGTGTCAGGCGGAAGTCGGTGTTGCTTCTGCGATGGCTGCTTCTGCCATTGTCGAACTGCTTGGCGGTGATCCAGAACAATGTCTTGGAGCTGCCTCTACCGTTTTAATGAATATGTTAGGTCTTGTTTGTGACCCCGTTGGCGGGTTGGTGGAATATCCATGCCAGAACCGTAATGCCGCAGGTGTTGCAAATGCGATCATCGCAGCTGAGATTTCTTTATCTGGAATCCATCAGCTCATCCCGTTTGACGAAATGTTAAACGCAATGTATATCGTTGGTAAACGACTGCCAGCTGAACTAAGAGAAACCGCCCAGGGAGGCTGCGCTGCAACTCCTTCTGCATGTGCTGCATGCGGAGGTTGTGCGTAAAAATTCCTTCAGAACACATTTTTAAATAGTAGGTAATAAATCAATCTCTTTTTTGCCTCTTTTGGGTGTTTTCATATATTGGTATCTAAAAGAGTGTCTGCATCACTTAATGATGCAGACACTCTTTATTTACTATATCTTAAGCATCCGATATCCAATACCTATATGTGTCTGTATATACTGCATGCCATCTTTATCTGGCTGTAATTTCTTCCGTAATGTTGCCATAAACACTCTAAGTGATGCAACATCATTTTCCAGTGAACTGCCCCAGATCTGTTGCGTGATATAAGTGTGAGTCAGTACTTTTCCAACATTATGAGACAGCAAACATAATAATTTATATTCGATTGGTGTTAAATGCAGTTCTTTATCTTTTAAATATGTAGATCCTGCTGTATAGTCGATCTTTAACTCTCCATTTACAAAGACTGCTTGTTCTTGTTCCTCGCCTGACTGGATCAATGCTAATCGGCGCTGTGTAACCCTGATCCTTGCAAGCAGTTCATCAACTGAAAATGGTTTTGTGATATAATCATCTGCTCCTGCATCCAGTGCTTCTATTTTATCTACATCTTCACTTCTTGCACTGATAACGATAATTGGTACGTTAGACCATGTTCTTACTTTTTTGATCACATCCACACCTTCCATATCAGGCAATCCAAGATCTAATAAAATGATCTCTGGTTTATGAGAAGATGCCTCTAAAATAGCTGAACTTCCATTCTCTGCTGTAATATATTTATAATCATGTGTTTTTAATGTTGTCACGATCAGATTACGGATTGGCCGGTCATCCTCCACGACTAAAATTAATGCTTTATTCATTTAATGTAACCTCACTTAATGGCAGTGTGAAAGAAAAAATACAACCATGTGGTGTATTGTCCTCCAACACCAGTTTCCCGTTATGCACCTCTATGATCGAACGGCAAAGTGCCAAACCTAAACCAAGACTTCGATGGCTGTCTGCGATCGTATTTTTCCCTGTATAAAACATTTCAAATATATGCGGCTTCATTTCATCACAAATTCCAGGGCCGTTATCTTCTACTTGAATCTTTGCTTTTCCATTTTCATTCATGGCACAAATGCGGATTGTAGATCCTTTCGGTGTATATTTAATTGCATTATCGACCAGATTGATCAACACTTGCAGGATCAGCCGCACATCCATACGTGCAAGTATCAATTCATCGCATTCTGTAACGATCTGATACTCTTCATGTTTCCTGCTGATATGCCGTAATGATTCCGCGATCACCTCATCTAATAATTGATCTGTAAATTTCAGTTTTAATCTTCCATCATTTAATCTTGTGATCGATAATAAATTTTCAACGATATTGATCAACCATTCTGAATCATCATAAATATCTGTATAAATCTGATGTTTTGTTATATCATCAAGACGTTCTCCACTATTTAACAGCATGTCTGCATTCCCAGAAATGGAACAAAGTGGTGTCCTTAGATCATGTGAGATCGCACGAAGCAGATCTGCTCTTAACTGTTCATTTTTGGCAAGAACGGAGATTTTTTCTTTCTCCATGATATTCTTTTTATTTTCCATGGCAAGTGCACATTCATTGATCACAGAAAGTAAGATACTATATTCGAAGGAATCTAATGTATATTCGTCAACTGGTATTGCGATCACACCATACACATTATCCTCAATACAAATGGCAAGGTATAGACACTGTGCATCTTTAAAACGTTCGGTCGTTGCTCCAGCACGCTGCTTGTTTTCATACACCCATTTTGCGATCTCCTGCTCCCTGCTTGTCAATAAATCTTCTGTCTGTTCTTTCTTTTTATTCGAAAATATATGTGGTGCTGACAATTCATCGCCTTCCACAACATATGCTACAATACTGCGGTCTAATAATTTGATAAGCTGTGTACATGTAATACTTAAAATATCCGTATCGTTTTTTGCTTTTTGAAGTAACCGGTCTGTGTCAAATAAAATCTGTGTACGAAATGCAGATTGTGCTGAAAGCCTTGCATGTGTTTTTAATTTTGCTGCAAGTGTTCCAGTAATGACAGAAGATATTAACATGATCACAAAAGTTACCGGATATCCAACTGCATATGTCTGAAATGACATTCTTGGTTCCGTAAGGAAAAAGCAGAACAAAAATACACTTAAGACAGAACCTCCAATGCTGTATAAATATCCATCTGTAAGGATTGACGTTAATAAAACACCCAAAATATAAATTGTAACGATGTTTGTATCTGTAAATTGAAGTTTCTGGATGAATAGACCGATCAACGTACAAACTGCAAATATAAATAATGTCAATAAACTGTCTTTCATCGTAGGCTTTCCTACATAAACCGCTCCATGCGGTTTTCGATAATTATCTAAGTTCATCGCATCTGGAATAATGTGGATATCAATATCAGGAACAGCCTCGATCAACTTCTCTGTTAATGTCTGTTTGCTGAAAAAGTGATTTCTCTTTGCACTGCTTTGTCCGATCACGATTTTTGTGACATTTGATAAATGTGCATATTCCGCGATCTGTACCGGAACATTTTCCCCATGTGTCATTACGATTTCCGCACCAGATTCCTTTGCAAATTGTACATGAGCTTCCAGTCTTCTTTTGTCCGATTCTCTTTCTCTTTTTCCTGTCTGTACATACAATGCCGTAAAACGTGCCCGCATATCTCTTGCCATTTTTGCTGCTGTACGTATGATCTTTTCATTCGATGGTGAAGAAGAAAGACAAACAAGAATGTGTTCGTTTTCTTTGTTCAGCTCTACAAATTCTCCTGTGCTCATCTTGGCCCCCTTTCCTTATCGGATGCATTATATCACGATCGTCAATAATAATCCATAAACACATCAATCATCGTCATCATCTTGCTCCCTGTCAATTACTTTCCGATTTTCTCCAAGAAAATAATTTACTTTTTTCAAAAAGAATAACACAAATGCAAACATCAGTATTACCGCCAATGCTAAAATGAAATCTGACATAAGCTCTCACCTCTTTTTCATGACATCAGATACAAAAACACTTTTTGATCGCTTTATATTCTCCTAATACCAATAATGTAACATCTTCCTTAAAACAGGTATCCGCAGATATCGCCATACTTACTTTTCCATCATCTTTTACTGCCATAATGTTAATATCATATTTTTTTCTAATATCAAGTTTTCCCACTGTCTTTCCGATCCATTCCTTCGGAACCTCTACCTCAAAGATCGCATGTGAGGCATCGACTTCCATATAATCAAGAATATGATCATCGGTATAACGGATCGTTGCCCATTTTGCCACCATTTTTTCTGGATAGACTACCTTATCGGCTCCATTTCGTAAGAGGAATTTTTCCTGTACATCTCGTTCAGCTCTGGAAATAACCATTTTGCCTCCAAGTTCTTTTAACAGACAGGTGGTTTCCAACGAATTTTGGAAATTCCCACCGATCGTAACAAAACAGATATCATAATTTGCAATCCCCAGAGATTTTAAAAATTCCTCATTCGTACTGTCCCCGATCTGTGCATTCGTAACATATGGAAGTGCATCATTCACTCTTTCCTCATCCAGATCAACTGCCATGATCTCATGTCCAAGCTGACTTGACTGTATCGCTATATGTTTTCCAAAACGTCCAAGTCCGATCAATAAAATATTCTTCATCATCAATTCCCTCTTTCTTTTATCCCACTATGATCTTATCAAGTGGTAGTCTTGCTTTTCGTTTATTTTTATCTGAAAATACTGCATAGATCAGCGTCAAACCGCCAACACGTCCCAGATACATCAGTATGATCAAAATGATCTGTGACAAAATATGAAGTTTTGGTGTGATTCCTAATGTCAAACCTACGGTTCCAACTGCAGATGCTGCTTCAAACAGACAGCTTGAAAGCGGCAGTCCCTCATACACACTGATCGTCATTCCGCCTGCAAAAAACAAGATAAAATACATCATTGCGATCGTTGTTGCATTTTTTATCACACTAGCATCGATTCTTCTTCCAAATGCTGTCACATCATCACAACTTTGAAAGGTCGCCAGTACATTTAAAAGTAACAGAGCAAATGTTGTTGTTTTCATACCTCCTGCTGTAGAACTTGGTGAACCTCCGATCAACATCAATAAAATCATCATTGCCTTTGATGCTCCTGTCAGCATCGAAAGATCTGTCGTATTAAATCCTGCAGTTCTCGGTGTCACAGCTTGAAACAATGATGCAAGCAACCGGTGAATCCCTGATAGATTTCCATAATCCTGAAAGAAAAAGAAAACAGCTGGTAACAAGATCAGACATAATGTTGTAGTTAGAATAACCTTACTCTGCATATGGTAATGCTTAAAATGAAATTTATGGAGATAAATGTCTTCCCATGTAAAAAATCCAATTCCACCAATGATGATCAGTAACATGATCACAATGTTGATCACTGGATTTACCGCATATGATGTCAATGATACAAATGGATGCCATTTTGTTCCAAGAAGATCAAATCCTGCATTACAAAAGGCTGATACAGAATGAAAGATCGACATCCAGATTCCCCGTAATCCAAAATCATGACAGAAAACAGGCATCATGAATAACGCACCGATCAATTCGATCAATAAAGTTCCTTTTAAAATAAAACTCATCAATCGAACGATCCCTCCTACTTTTGGTGCAGAGATCGCATTTTGCATCGTGCTTCGCTGCATAATCGATATTTTTCTTCCTGATAATATAAATACGGCTGTTGCTGTTGTTATAACTCCCAGACCTCCGATCTGTATCAGAAACATGATCACTGTCTGTCCAAAAGCAGACCAGTAACTTCCAGTATCCACGACTGCAAGCCCTGTCACACATACTGCAGAAGTTGACGTAAATAATGCTTTATGAAATGGTGTTATGATTCCCTGAACCGATGAAATTGGCAGCATCAGGATCAATGCTCCAAAAAGGATCACTCCTGCGAACCCTAATATGATCACCTGAAATGATGTTAAATGTCTTTTTTTATAAATCTTCCATGGCATATATGATCTTACCTCTTTTTCAAATTATTTTATGACTTTTTGATCTTATCATTATTATATCTTTTATGATAAAAAGATAGTGTAAGGATATGTTCTCTTGTATTAAGATTGTATAAAGAAAAAAGGAGCATAATATGATTTCAAGAAAGGATCCTGCTTTACAGGATTCTCCGCCTGCGGCGGGTCGCTTCTGCCTCTGGGATTTCGTAAAAATATCTGTAAAATATAAAATCCATGAGAACACGATTTTTTGGTTTGTTGTTCTCATGGATTTTATTGTTTCTTATTTTTTCAAGTATTCTTCAATCATACATTCATGCTTCTTTTCTTTTTTACTATAATTAATTCCCACAAGCAAAACATTACCTGCATATTTTTGAATAGAATCTGGATATTTTTTATCCTTAATCTGTTGCAATGCACTAACAGCACTCTTATTCCACTTCAATTCCACAACAAGTGCCGGATAATCATTTCGATATTCTGTTTTTGGAATAAACACAAAATCTGCGAACCCACGTCCTGTAGGAAATTCCCTGACCGGTTTAAAATAATACTGCATTGCACTCAAATAAGCTAATGCCAATACACTGCTGAGTGAATTTTCATTGTTATATTGAATTGCTGAAACATATTCCTCATGGATCTTCTCAATCTGAGCTGCAACTATTTCTCCATCCATATCCAAAGTTGCATCCAGTAAATCCTCTGATTCTTGCTGAAATTTCAGCATTTCATTCCATTCTTTTCTTTTTGTTGCACGAATCAGTTCTTGTCTTATCTCTTCATTCGGTACAAATGCCATCCTATTAACACTTGAATACGCTAAGTATCCCATATGAATCAAATATGTTAAAACGTCATCTTTATTTACAATATTCTCAACGTCATTTTGGAATGACCCAACATCTACTTCAACAGATGCTCCCGACACCATTTCAATAATTGCGGTCTTCAATCCATCAAAATCCATATTGATCAATGGAACAATCGAATCATAAGAAGCTGTTCCTGACCAATAACTTTGGAAGTTTCCATCCGCCATCAAGTTTACAACTGCATTGGGATTATAGACATGATATTTTCCTAACTGATATCCATCATACCAACGTTTGACTTCTGTAAAATCCTTCTTATATGTCTCACAAAGTGCTTTTACTTCATCTTCTGTAAAACCGATGTAAGAAGCTAAACATCCTGCATTCAACATGGAATATTCTCGAAAATTGTTAAGTGCTGATTGTGTTTTTTCTTTCTTGATCGGCAAGATGCCTGTAAGATAAGCAAGTTGAATATATTTCGTTGGTTCTGTTCCCTTAAACATACCTCTTAGGAATCGGATATACTCATCCTGCACCTTTTTGTTCGCTGATTCATCTCTGATCAGCACATCCCATTCATCAATGATAATGATAAATTTCCGTCCTGTCTTATCCTTAACCAGAGAAAGTGCATCTGGCAAAGATACCACTTCTTGACGTAAAATCTCTGGATAAACTTCACGCAATTCATCCAGCACAACTCTTGTGATATATGGCACAACATTATCCGCATCTTCGCAATTTATCAAAAACCATTGTACATCAATATGAATCACGTCATATTTATTCAAATGTTTCTTAAAATCTTCTGATTGTCCTATCTCAAGATCAGAAAACATCTTTTCTGATTCTGCTCCCTTACTGTAATATGCTGCAAGCATATTCGCTGCATATGATTTTCCAAAACGTCTTGGGCGGCTATTACAAATATACGCATCTGTAGAATCCAGAACTTCATTCATACATACGATCAATCCTGTTTTATCTACATAAATTCTGGAATTAAGTGCTGCTTGAAACGCACTATTATCTGGATTAACAAATCTGCCCATATTTTATACCTCTCCAATTCCTTTTACCTGTTTTTAATATTTCTCTATTTTACACACGTGTTCTTTTGTTTTCTTATCATAATTAATACCAATCAACAACAGATTATCCTGATATTCTTCCAAACTTTCAAAATACTTCTTATCTTTGATCTGCTTGATCGCACCTTCTGCGCTCTGATCCCATTTTAATTCAACTACCAATGCCGGTTTCTCTGCAAATTGTTTTTTCGGAATAAAGACCAAATCTGCAAATCCTTTTCCACCTGCCAGTTCTCTGTGAATGGTATAAAAATTCCTTGCTGCATATAATGCGAGTGAAATCGTATAACTCAATGCATTTTCATCATTATACTGGATATGTGATGTCTCAAAATGTGCCTGTTCAATGGCTTTCGATACCTGTTCTTCTCTGCCTTGCCAGATTGCATTTAATGTATCTGCAGAATCTTTTAGTGCTTTTGAAACAGATCCCCAGTCTGATACTGAAACTGTATTTACATATTCTGCCCGAATCTCACTATTTGGTATCTTGACTGTTTTCGTCTTATCATCATATGCAAGATATCCAAGATGGATCAATAATGTCAGCACATCATCTTCCGTTCTGAAAGTTGCCATATCATTGGTAAAACTTTCGGTATTTACCGCTACACTTTCTCCAGCGATCATACTTAAAACATCATCTTTTAGATGCTCAAAATTCATATCAATATACATCTGTAATGCTTCAAAAGTCTCTGTCTGATTCCAGTAATTTGATATCTTTTGAAATCTCATACTATTTACAACTGATCTTGGACTATACACAGACGGTACTCCATCAAATGAATATCCGTCATACCAGTTCTTGACTTCTTCCATATCCATTCCGTATTGTTCACAGAGCTTTTTGACTTCTTGTTCTGTAAACCCGACATAACATGCTAAAGGTCCCGGGTCGATCATGGAAAATTCATCAAACATATTCAGTGCCGAATGTGTTCCATATTTCTTAATCGGTAAAATTCCTGTCATGTAAGATAGATAAATACATGCCTTATCTTTTAATAAGTCCCGTAGAAAATCTAAATATTTTTCCTGTGCTTCTTTATCTTGTTTATATTCCCTAAAAATGCAATCCCATTCATCAATGATCATAACAAATGGGTACTGCATTTGTGCATAAATATCCTGCATACACTCAATCAAATCTGTATCGTCAAAATAATCAACTTCTGGATATTCCATTTTCAAATCTCTGATCACAAGCTTCTTCACACGATCGATCAATTCTTCTACATTATGACTTCGACTTAGAAATTCCTGCATATTTAAGAATATGGTATTATATTGATTCAGATATTTTTCAAAATCTTTATCTTTTGCAATTTCAAACTTTCCAAATAATTCTTTTGAATTACAACCGCGGCTGTAATAAGCTGTCAGCATATTCGCAGCCATTGACTTCCCAAATCTTCTTGGACGGCTGACACAGACATAGTTTTGTGCTGTATCTAGTACGGAATTCGTATATTTTATCATCCCTGTCTTATCTACATAAATTTCAGACTGAATCATTCTTCTGAACTTTTCATTCCCTGGATTTAGATAATTTCCCATACGATCACCTCCTTGAATCAATTTTCTATAATATGAAAAAACTTCGTGCTCTTATCTATATTGATTATGATAGCACGAAATTTTAGCCGCCTCAACTTATATTGATTACCTGAAATGAAAAAACACCTGTTCATAACATACATAAAATATACGTTACGATCAAGTGTCTTTTCATACAGTGATTATATATAGAATTTCTTCTATCCTAGTTGTTTACTGCAACATGTTTTGCCTGATCTGAATTGTAAACTTCTTCATCAACCAGACCTTCTGTTGCTGCTGTGATAACGGCTGCTGTTGCTGCTCCTGTTACATTTGTCATTGTTCTTGCCATGTCAACGATCGTTGAGATTGGTGCAAATACGACAACTAATTCGATTGGTAAGCCAAGTGCTGCAAATACAGCTGTTGATGTGATCGTCGCTGTTCCTGGAACCCCGACTGTTCCAACAGATACTACTAATGTGATCAGGATCAGAAATGCATACTGTGCAATTCCGTAATGATATCCTAACATATGAACACTAAATACCGCTGTTAATGCTGGCCAGATTCCTGCACATGCTGGCATTCCAACATTGGCTCCAAGACCTGCCGTAAATGATGCTACATCTCCATCAACTCCAAGTGCTTCTTTTAACTGTCTTAATGTAACCGGAATCGTACCAACACTGCTTTGTGTCGTAAATGCTACATACTGAGCTGGTGCGATTCCTTTAAAGAATTTAACAGGACTTAATTTTGCTACAAATTTAATTAATAATCCTTCTACTCCAAATGCCTGAACTGCACATAAGATATAAGATAAAACTAATGTACTTAATAATGGCAGCAATTCCGTGACACTGCTTCTTCCAACGGCTCTTGCCAAGAAAGATAATACTGCATATGGTGTAAATCCAATGATCCAGTCAATTGCCTGTCCGATCACCTGATTTCCTGCATCAATAAATGCTTTAAATGGTTTTACGGATTCATTTTCTTTGGAAATTGCATTGTAAGATAATGCAATAATGATCGCAAATACGACGATCGGAATGATCTGTCCTTCACTCCAGTTTGTTGCGAAGTTGCTTGGGAATAAGTTTACGATCGTATCAACAACAGATGGAACTTCCACTTTCTGATATCCATCAGCTACTTTGTAAGCAAATCCATCACCGACTTTTAAGATGACTGCTGCGATCACTGTAATCGTACTTGCGATCGCTGTATTTAAGATCAGATAAAAGATTGACTTTCCACCGATTTTCTTTAAATGAATGGATTCGCTTAGATTTGTGATACTTGCGATGATACTAAATAACAGCATTGGTACAACAAGTGCTGTCAATACATTGGTATAGATACGTCCGAAAATCTCAACATATGTAAAATGATTTCCAAATCCCAGACCAACTGCGATTCCAAAAACTGTTCCTAATAATGTTAAAAGTCCGAAGTCTACGCCTTTCTTATAATCTAAATAATAGATAACCGCAAACAAAACAATTGTAACTGCTAGTGCGGCAAAATCTGCTGTGTTAATGCTCATTTTGTTACACATCCTCTCTTATAGTTTTTCTTTTTCATAGTTTTCCAGTAGGAATTATTCGTATAATATCATTTCCTAGTAATACTGTCAAGAATATTTGATGCTTCTTTTTTTATACAATTTTGATTTGTTGGAATGTTTATGAAGCATAATAACATTACTTTCTGTCTGAAAATTTCCTATTTTACAATCAATGCTGTTCTCCATACACACCCACTTAAATTTTCAATCTTGTGAATTGTCCACTCTATAGACTTTAGGTATATGATAAAAAATAAATAAACGATCGAAAGAGCAGCATTAGAATTTTGCCACGTTTTTTACGGATTCGCAGCCGGCTTGGTGCGTTGTCTGAGCCTCAAAGAGTTTCTGTTTTGAATACCCTTGAAGGCGAGTTACGCAAGGAAAGCCGGCGAATCAGCGATCTGTAAAAAACGTGAGGAAAATTCTCTAGCTGCTCTTCCGATCGTTTATTTATTTTTTATCATATACTCAAAATCTACAGTTGGCCAATCACAAATTTAAGATAATTCCAACTTACCAGTATATAATTGATAGTAGGTTCCTTTATTCTTAATAAGATCTTCATGATCTCCACGTTCAATGATCTTACCATGTTCAAGTACAATGATCGCATCACTATTTCGGATCGTAGATAGTCGATGGGCGATTACAAATACAGTTCTACCTTTCATCAGGTTATCCATTCCTCGCTGTACAATGCTTTCTGTTCTTGTATCAATACTTGATGTTGCTTCATCTAAGATCAGTACTGGTGGGTTGGCTACGGCTGCTCTGGCGATGGATAGTAACTGTCTCTGTCCTTGAGATAATCCTTCTCCGTCTCCGCTGATCACGGTGTCGTAACCATCTGGAAGCATTTTGATGAACTGGTCTGCGTGTGCTAATTTGGCCGCTTCGTAGATCTGTTCGTCGGTTACCCCTAAATTTCCGTAGCGGATATTGTCTTTGATCGTTCCTGTAAACAGGTGTGTATCCTGTAATACAATTCCTAAGGAACGTCTTAAGTCGTCTTTTTTGATCTTCTTGATGTTGATTCCATCGTAACGAATCTTACCATCCTGAATGTCATAGAAGCGGTTGATCAGGTTTGTGATCGTTGTTTTTCCGGCTCCTGTGGATCCTACAAATGCTAGCTTCTGTCCTGGTTTTGCGAACAGACTAATGTCATGAAGGATGGTTTTATCTTCGTTGTAGCCAAACGTTACATCTTCAAATCTTACATCTCCAGTTAATTCTGTATATGTTACAGACCCATCTGCAGAGTGTGGATGTTTCCATGCCCACATTCCTGTTCTTTCTTCACATTCGATAATGTTTCCATTTTCATCTTTCTTCGCATTTACTAATCTTACATATCCCTCATCTGTCTCAGGTTCTTCATCGATCAGGGCAAAGATCCTTTCTGCACCTGCAAGTGCCATTACAATAGAGTTAAACTGCTGTGCGACCTGCATAAATGGCTGTGTGAAACTCTTTGTAAACTGAAGGTATGATGCCATGACACCTAATGTGATCCCTCCAATACCTTCAATAGCTAACACACCACCTAATACCGCTGTTAATACAAATTGAAGGTTTCCGATATTACCTACAACTGGACCCATGATATTTGCATATTTGTTGGCATTTGCAGCACTTTCAAACAGAGATTCGTTTAACTTGTCAAATTCTTCTTCTGATTTACGTTCGTGGTTAAAGACTTTGACAACTCTCTGTCCATTCATTCTCTCTTCGATAAATCCTGTCACATCGGCTAATGATTTTTGCTGGCGGATAAAGTATTTTCCGCTGTTTCCGCCAATCGCTTTTGTCACCGTGATCATGATTCCGATAACAACAACTGCAAGAATCGTTAAAATCGGACTTAATACTAACATAGAAATAAATGTTACAATGATCGTGAAAAATGACATCAATGCCTGAGGAATTGCCTGGCTGATCATCTGTCTTAATGTGTCCGTATCATTTGTGTATAAACTCATGATCGAACCATTTGTATTCTGGTCGAAATAACGGATCGGTAATGTCTGCATATGTTCAAACATATCGTCTCTGACACGTTTTAGGACTCCTTGTCCGATAAATACCATCATCCTTGTATAAATAAATGTTGCAATGACACCTGCTGCAAAGATGCATCCAAGGACGATCATTGCGTGGTAAAAATTTGTGAAATCTGGATTGCTCTGTCCAACCAAAGGCAGGATGAAGTCATCGAGCATAAATTTCAATGATAAAGATACAGATACAGAAGCTGCTGCACTGATGAAAATGCAGACAAACACGAGAATAAACTGTAATTTATAAGTATCTGTTACATATTTTAAAAGACGTTTTGCTGTCTTCGCCGTATTTTTGTTGATCGTCTTTTCTGGTCTTTTACTCATCGTCTTCTCCCCCTTTCACCTGTGATTCATAGACTTCTCTGTAAATATCATTTGTCTTTAATAATTCTTCGGATGTTCCAACACCCATGATCTTTCCATCATCTAATACGATGATCTGGTCTGCATCTTCGATGGAAGATACTCTCTGTGCGATGATGATCTTTGTTGTATTCGGAATTTCTTCACGGAATGCCTTACGGATCAATGCATCTGTCTTTGTATCAACCGCACTTGTGGAATCATCTAAGATCAAGATCTTTGGTTTCTTTAATAACGCTCTTGCGATACACAATCTCTGTTTCTGTCCACCAGAAACATTGTTTCCACCCTGTACGATCTGTGTATTGTATCCAGCTGGAAATTCATTTACAAACCCGTCTGCCTGTGCTAATTTACACATTCTCTGAACTTCTTCATCGGATGCATTTTCATCTCCCCAACGGATATTATCGTAAATTGTTCCTGTAAATAATACATTCTTCTGGAGTACCATGGATACCTGGTCTCTTAATGCTTCTAAGTTGTAATCACGGACATCAATGCCGCCGACTTTGACACATCCTTCTGTAACATCGTAAAGTCTTGGAATCAACTGTACTAATGTAGATTTTGCACTACCTGTTCCACCGATGATTCCGATTGTCTGTCCGGATCTGATATGAAGATCAACATCTTTTAAGGAAAGATTTCCACCTTCTCCTGCATAACTGAAGTTTACATGATCAAAGATGATCTCTCCGTCTTTCACTTCTGTTACTGCATCTACTTTATCCTGCATTTCTGGTACTTCTTCCAAAACTTCTGTAATACGGTCTGTAGATGCTTCTGCGATCATGATCATTACGAATACGAAGGTTACCATCATCAGAGAACCAATGATCTGTAATGCGTATACGATGATACTTGTTAATTCTCCAGTTCCCATTGTTCCATGGATGATCCCTGTTCCACCAATCGCTACAAGCAGAAGTATAACAACATACATTGTAAACTGCATAACTGGTGAGTTCCATGCAACGATCTTTTCTGCTTTTGTAAACAGTGTATATACATACTTGGAAATTCCGTGGAATTTATCGATTTCATAATCTTCACGTACAAATGCTTTTACCACACGGGATGCGTTTACATTTTCCTGTACAGAATTATTTAAGATATCATATTCATCAAATACTTTGATAAAGTGTGGATGTGCTTTTTTCGCAATAAAGATCAATGTTCCTCCTAGTAATGGAATCACGATCAAAAATAATAATGCTACTTTCACACTGTACTTTAATGTCATTACCCATGATAAAATGATCATGATCGGTGCTCTGGCAAGTAGTCGAATACTCATCATATAGGCCATCTGGATATTTGTAATATCTGTTGTCATACGTGTGACAAGTCCTGATGTTGCAAAGTGGTCGATATTCTTAAATGAGAACTCCTGCACTTTGTAGAATATATCGTGTCTTAAGTTCTTTGCATATCCAGCACCTGCAACGGCTGCCATATTTCCAGCTGAAATCCCGAAAAACAGGGATAACATTGCCATAACAACTAGGATCACTCCTCGCTGGATAATATAATGTAAATCTCCGCTTGTCATTCCGATATCAATGATATTTGCCATCTCCATCGGAATCAAAACTTCCATCAGTACCTCAAGAATTACCAGGATTGGAGCAAGTATGGATTGTTTTTTGTATTCTCGGACTGATTTTAATAGGGTCTTATTCATCTTTCTTTCCTTCCTCCTTGTGTTTTTCTATAAGATTTTGTAATACCTGATATAAAACATGTTTGCATGTTATGACATCTTCCTCAGGAATGCCTTTTTCCATTCTTTTTTCACTAAGCTTAATATCTTCCAAGATTGCCTGTCTTAATCCTTCGGCTTTCTCTGTTGGTACCAGCCGCTTCTTTCTAGCATCTCCTTTGACACTTTCTCTTGTCAGATATCCATTCTTCTCCATCAACTGTACATATCCTGTCACAGTTGATTTGCGGATCTGAAATTCTTCTTCAATGTCTTTTTGATAAAGATCTTTATGCATTGTTTCTAATAAAATAAACTTTAAAATATGTTTCTGCATGATGGTAAGATCAGCCTTGATCACTTTATCAATTGGCTGATTCCTCTTCATCTCATGTGATAACATATGGATCAGTTTTCCCATGTGCATGTTATTGATCTTATCATTTATATCCTGCATTCACTCATCCCTTTCTTTTCAAAATGGTTAGCTTCCTAACTTTTTAGTATTATACAGAGAATAAAAATGAATGTCAATCGTTATTTTATTATCTCTATTATCGTTAACCAAATCTACTTACCGTGTTGACAATTGTTTTTTTCCATGCTAAAGTTCAGATTAATAAGATATTTCGAATTTAAATAAAGGAAGGTATACATTATATGAATTCAGAACAAAATTTAACCCGTGAAGAAGCCATCGCGATCTTAAATACACCTGATGAACAATTAAATGAACTGATCGAACATGCCGGAGCACTTCGTAAAAAATATAAAGGGAACCATGTAAGCATTCATCTTTTAACAAACGCCAGAAGCGGAAACTGCTCCCAGAACTGTGCTTACTGCGCACAATCCTGTCGTTCCCATGCAGATATTGAAAAATATAAATGGGTCGATGATGAAAAATTATATGGAGATAACACATTTGTCCATGATCATAAACTTTCCCGTCATTGTATCGGATTAAGCGGTATGAAATTCAGCGATGATGAGATTGAAGAACTTGCTTCTAAAATTCGTAAGATGAAAGAAGAGGGTACACATTTATGCTGCTCTATCGGATTTTTAACAAAGAAACAGGCCTTAATGTTAAAAGAAGCTGGATTAGACCGTATCAACCATAACTTAAATACAAGCCGTTCCAATTATCCAAATATCTGCACAACACATACATACGAACAGCGTGTAAACAACATTCATATGTTACAGGACCTTGGATTTGAAATCTGCAGCGGTGGTATCATTGGTATGGGTGAGAGTAAGGAAGATGTTGTTGATATGTTATTGGATCTGAAAGAAATCAATCCAGAAGCACTTCCGATCAACTTCTTAATTCCGATCAAAGGAACACCTCTGCAGGATAAAGATACTTCAAATTTGACACCAGAATACTGCCTGAAAGTATTATGTCTGGCAAGATTACTGGTTCCAACATCTGATATCCGCTGTGCCGCTGGACGTGAAATTTATTTTAAAGGAAGGGAAAAGGAATTATTGACCGTTGTAAATTCTATCTTTGCTTCAGGATATCTGACTGCAGATGGACAGGGAATTCAAGATACGATCAAGACGATCACGGATGCTGGATTTACATGCGAAGTAGAATCTGATTAATTTGTGATTGTTGGTTTGATTCACTGTAGTCTTTCCGTATCTTAGAAAAACGAAATAAAAGAATCGAAGATCCAGACCAGAAATTTTACTCGCCATTTTGACCGGTCGCTGATTCGCAAATTTTCCTTGCATAACTCGCTTCGCTCAGACAATGCACCAAATTTGCTGCGAACCAGTCAAAATGACGGCAAAATTTCAATGGTTCTGGATCTTCGATTCTTTTATTTCGTTTTTCTAAGATACCTAAAGTTTACAGATAATAAATCCAATAAATCAAAACTGAAGGTGTGTATGTTAAACGGTGTTAGTTAATAATTTTTGTACTATGCGTTCTTTACATAAACGCCGTTTTCTTTCACAAATCCCATTTTTTCAAGATAACTTTTATGTCCTTCTGTCACTTCCTTACAGATAAATTTCTTATATCCCTCTTCTGCTAATTTCGCATAAAGGAAACGTCCTGCGGAACAGTCTCTGTAGGTTGGTGTTGTGTAGTCAAAGCTGATCTCTAACGCATCTCCTTCTTTCTTTCCCGCTAATACTCCGGCTGGAACCCCCTCGCAGCAGACTGTATATATTGTATCTGCTGCTGAAAGCTCCAAGGTGTTCTCTAAGAAGTATTTTTTCATATCTTCTTTATAGTGTTTTATAAAATATGTTAAGTAGGAATCTTCTTTGTTCCCACGAATCATATCATAGTGATTTCCATCTGCTTTACTTAACTTGATCAAATTATAAATATTGATCACCACAAGGCTGGCATTGACCACCGCCAATGGGTAGGAATGTCCGATCATTGCATAGACTGCAGATATAGAGCTACCGACCGTATTGATCACTCTTAGTTTTACTACGGATGTCATCAGCATAGAAATGATAACAAAAATGCATCCGATATATCCAAAAATCTCAATCATTAATGCTGTACTCATTTTTTAATTCCTCATTTTCTGAAATTAATATCCTGCACCATTGTCTGTATTTTTCATGATCTTGATCAAACGGCTTGTTCCTAAACGGCTCGCTCCAAGACTAATGAATTTTTCTGCATCATCAAAACTTGAAATTCCACCAGCTGCTTTGATCTTTTCTTCTTCTGTTAACAGACATGTTTCGATGATAACTTTTAAAATTTTTCCATCACATGCTTCATGAATCTGTCTGATCTCTTCTTCTACTTCTTCATATCTTCCGTCTTTCAAAAATCCAATGTTAATGACCATGTCGATCTCAGATGAACCATTTGCGATCGCATTCTTTGTCTCGAACACTTTAACCGCCGTTGTATGGTAACCATTCGGGAAACCGATAACTGTACAAATTGGAAGTTTTCCCTCTACATATTCGGCTGCTTGTTTTACATAAGCTGCTGGAATACATGCGGATGCTGTTTCATATTTTATCTAATATCTGATGCCTCATTTAAATGAATTTAAAAAAGTGTTACCATGCTGACGATCAATGCACTCATTAAACTTACGAATACACCAGCGATCATAGAACGGATTTGCAACTCATAAACATATATTTTCGATCACTTGCTTTTTCTGATGTCAAAATGGTCATTATATTTTTTATTCTTAACAGCAATGCATTTTCATCATGTTTGATCCATTTCCAGTAGATCGATGCTGGAATTGCTAACAGCTCACTATCTTTAGATGCACAGATGGAAACATTATAATTTGTATCTTCGGAAAAAATTTCAAAATCTCCTACAATATACATCTTTGCGAAATCCATAAAATAATATACTTTTCCTAATTTTTGATAATCTACCCCTGCAACATCGCCTTTTAAGATGATATAGACAGTATCGCATGGCTCTCCTGCTCGAATAATAAACTCATCTTTTTTTACATTTTTATGTACCGCCGCCCGGATGACTGCTTCTAATACATATTGAAATAACTTATTTAAGTAATCTCTTTTGCTTCCTTTGACTTTATTGATTTCCTCCAAAAATTGCTGTTTCGTCTCCATCTTTATCCCTCGGAACACTCTTTCCATTTACAAATTTTGCAACTACATTTCGATCATCTGCAAGATAGATCATTCGTTCTAATCGTTCTTTCACTGTTAACTCTTGCGGGTGTCGAAGACTTGAATCGTCTAATACGACTGCATCGAATTCATATCCTTTTTCAAAAGTTCCTACTTTGCCAAAAAATTCTCCGCCTCCTCTTGTCGCTAAATAAAATACTTCTTCAATATTTAATGGTTTTAATTCCTGATCTGAAAGTCTCCAGCGAAGTTTGGAGCACTGGATCGCCATAGACATTGCTGTAAACATGGATAATGTAGAACCTGCTGCCACATCGCTTCCAAGACCTATTTTCATTCCCATATCAAGATATTTTCGGATCGGAGCTACCCCGGAGGAAAGGTTTGTATTTGACTCTGGGCAATGAGCGATAAATACTCCTTGATCTTTCATCATCTTGATCTCATCTTCTGTGCTGTGTACACAGTGTGCCATGATCGTTTTGCAATCATTTCCGAACATCCCATATTTATTGTAGGCTTCTCCGTAGAAAGAAGTGTCAGGACAAAGTTCCTGCACCCAAGCAATTTCACCAAAGTTTTCTGACAGATGTGATTGCATTGGAAGATCATATTTCTTCTGCAGATCTGATAATTCTTCCATTAGTTCATCCGTACATGTTGGAATAAATCTTGGTGTTAAAATCGGACGGATATTTTCAAATTGTTTGGAGGCTTTGATCCATTCTTCGGTATCTTTGGCTGACTGTGCTGCACTAGCTTCACATAAGTAATCTGGACTATTTCTGTCCATGTTAACTTTCCCAACGAATCCTTTGATCCCGGCTTCTTCTAACTTCTCCATCAAAAGTAAAGTTGCCTCATTATGGATCGTTCCAAATACACAGGCTCTTGTCGTAGCACTCTTTCTCATATCATCTGCGAAAATATCGTATGCTTTCTCGGCATATGCTAGTTCCTGATATTTCGCTTCTTCCACAAAGGTATGGGTATTTAGCCAGTCTAACAATTCAAGGTCCATTCCTAAGCCTCTAAATGAATACTGCGGTGCATGAACATGAAGATCTGTAAATCCAGGAATGATCAGTCTGTCTGTATAGTCATAACATGGTATCATCTGATACTTTTCTGGCAGTTGTTCGTAGACTCCTTGACATATCCCATTTTCACTGACTACATATCCATTTTCTATGACACAAAGTTCTTTGTTGTCATTGCTGTAACAGATGTTTCCTTTCATTACAAATCGTCTCATTTTGCTTTCTTTCCTTTCTGATGTCTCTTACTTTTCTTAAATTTATCTTTACATATTTACAACAACTTTCGCAACTAATTCTTTAAAAGATTTTGCGACTTTGTCCGCTGTTTCCTGTACTTCTTTGTGATTTAATTCTCCCTTGGAAATTCCTGCTGCCATATTGGTAATACATGAAATTCCACAGATTTCCATTCCCATATGACGAGCTGCCATTGCCTCACATGCGGTACTCATTCCAACTGCATCTCCACCCCAGATCTGTGCAAGTTTTACTTCTGCCGGTGTTTCGTAGTTTGGTCCACTAAACTGTACGTATACACCCTCCTGAAGTTCGATATCACATTCTTTCGCACAGTTTCTGATCACATCCTGAAGTCTGTTGCTGTATACTTCACTCATATCTGGGAATCTTGTTCCTAATTCATCGGCATTTGGTCCGATCAATGGACTTGGGATTCCTGTTGTGATATGATCTGTGATCATCATAAAATCTCCTGGTTTATAATTTGGATTACAACCACCTGCTGCATTTGTAAGAAGGATTTTCTTTGCTCCCATCATTCCCATTAATCTTGTTGGAAGCACAACATCTGTCATATCATATCCTTCATAGTAATGAACTCTTCCCTGCATGATCACAACTGGAGTTTCTTCTACATAACCAAATACAAAACGTCCTTTGTGTCCTTTGACTGTAGACACTGGGAATCCTTCAATGTCTGTGTAATCGATCGTCTGCTCAATCTTAATCCCATCTGCGAAATCTCCAAGTCCAGATCCTAAGATCAGTGCAACCTCTGGTTTGAAATCAATTTTCTTTTGTACGCTTTCCAAACATATCATCAATTTTTTGTACATAACTTCTCTCCTTTGTTCTTTGTTTGTTTTAGACAACTTATATTGTTTCCATTTCTCGTTTATTATATAAATCCACAATAAATTCAAAAACGACATTTGTCGTGATTATGCGAATTCACTTTATTTTTGGGGTTTTATACAATTTTTTTGTATTGTTTTTGTTCATGATGTATATTATTTGGTTCGATACTGTATACAATATTTTTTGTACTTGTTCTATTTTCACAAGAATTTAAAGAAAATAATAGCAGCAGAAACAAAACTTCTTTTTTGCTTCTGCTGCTATTATAAAAATGATGATGTCCTAACAAACATCTTTCTCTAATTTATGAATGATCTGCTCTGAATCTAATGGTTTTGTATAATAATATCCTTGTACAAGATCAACACCCCATTGTTTTAACAGGTCGATCTCTTCCTGAGTTTCCACTCCTTCTGCTACGACTTTATGTCCCAGATTCTGCATGACTGCAACAATATTTTTGTATAATAATGCGACCTGGTCATCATAGCAGATTCCATTTAGCAAAGAGCGATCCAGTTTAATCGTTGAAAATGGTAGTTTTAGTACCGTATTTAGATTCGCATATCCAGATCCAAAATCATCTAGGCAGATCTGAATTCCTGACTTTTTGAAATCTGCGATCGTCTGATACAATGCTTCACTATACTCTGTCGCAACAGTTTCTGTAATCTCAAATTGAAAATACGAAAACGGTATATCAAACTCTTCGATCGTACGGAGTAGTTTTTTGCTATATCCTGATTTTAATAATTCCAATGGAGACAGATTATACTTTATACTTTCAATCTTTTCCATGATCTGTGGATGTTCTTTTATGAACTTACAGACCTTTCGGAATTGAAGATACCCAAGCTTTGCGATCTGTCCATGTTTCTCTGCGATTCCGATAAAAACTTCTGGTGAGATCATTCCAAGTGACGGATGTCTCAATCGGCTTAATGCTTCCATTGTACGATATCTTTTTTCTTTTAGATCATACAGTGGCTGATAATATACTTCAAAAAGATCCTCTTCAATTGCTGTCGCCATATATTTTTTAACTTCCTGTTCATAAAGAAATCCTTCTTTTGTATGTTGATCATTCTGAATCAGTATCGTTCTGTCTGATTTAGGTTTTAACTGTACCAGATATTCCAGATAATCGATCAATACATCAATCTCTTTGACTTCTTGAACGTTGATGATTCCACATATCGCAGCGGAAAAAGAAATTCGTTCCCCTTTTACTTTAAAAGGTCGTTTAAATAGTTTCATAATCGCATCTTTATTCGTTTCATAATCCATCAATGATGTTGTGAACACAAAAAAACGATTCCCATGAATCCTGAAAACATGGTTTGCTTCATTAATCTTGTGAAGGTATTCTGCAATCTGGATCAGCAATTCATCTCCTGTTGTAACTCCATATAGCTTATTAACTTGTTTTAGTTTCCACAAATCGATCATAAGCAGATGAAGTTCCTTCTTTCTCTTGATCTGCTCTGGAAACCATCTCCTGAAATAGCCTTTAGAATACAATCCGGTCAGGCTGTCTATATATAACTGTGGATTATAAAGTGCCCAAAATAAGATCGTAATCCCTAAGGATAACCCAAATCCTGTCATTAATACAGATTGAAATTTCATCTGTATCGTAACACAGACCAATGCAACTCCAAGGAATTCCTTGATTGCCCGAAGCTCATTCTTCTGATATTCTTCCTGATTGATAAAGCAATTTATAATGACAGCAGCTATACAGATCAATGTAAAAATATATGTTACCAAATATGCTTTTCCATGAACATACTGCCCCTGTTCATTACAATAAAAAAACTGTTTATGTAAAACATTGGTCACGATAGCTACTTCCATACATAGTATTGGTACTGCCATGATCTTTATATTTCTTGTTCTTATATCTTCATCACAGTGTCTTAATGCCTGTGTATAATTATAGAAAATATATACAACGATCATCTGCAGGATATAAAGCATCGTGGAAAAAAAGATCATCCATGAATTATAAGCAGGATTACTTTTTACCAATAGTATGGAGCTTAACAGATCAAATATGATATCAAATATTCCTGCAATAATTAAGAACCAGAATGTTCTTCCACTGATATTATTCAGTTTTTTATAACGCTGAAAATGAATCAACAGAAATATTAAAAATACAAGTCCTGCGATCAAAAAATCTATATTATAATCTGTCATTTATATTTCTCCTCTTTTTGTTACAATACATATCCTGATCGGCCTCATATTTCCAATCACTGATCTTCTTCTGTTTTCCTTCTGTATCTTTTAAGAAACTTACCCCTCTTGCAATTGAAAGATAATATCTGTTATTTCTATTATACTTTATGATCTCTTGATCCATTTGTTTCAATAATTCATCCATATTCTCTATTGAATCAAAAATAAGCACACAAAATTCATCCCCGCCGATCCTGTAACATTTTCCATATGTTGCAAATACATTTTTTATACATAGCGCCGCAGAAATGATCAGTTCGTCCCCTGCATTATGTCCATAAAGATCGTTTGTATTTTTTAATCCATCTACATCCATAAAGATCAATGCAGCATTATCGTAATCTTGTGCGTGATCCTCAATGTCTTGAAGCTGTTCCTCGAATGCAGTCCTGTTATTAATACCTGTCATACGATCTTCTTTTAGAAGTCTTTCATAAACTTCAAGCTCAGATCTTGTTTTCGCCTGTTCAACAAGATTTACAAAAATACTAGTTAATAACAACTGTTCAAAGATCAAAACACCCACTTCAAAAATGGTTCCATAAAAAGGAATCTCAAGTTTCCAGTACATGCATAATGATAATACCCCTGCAACGGCCATGATCCCAAAGGCATTCATAATGATCTTAAGTTCGCTATCTTTTGTTCTTCGGTATTCTTCTATCATCAAAACAACAATGGTTATTACTGCAATGAACAAGAGCACATGTGTTACGAACAGCATATGGACCATATGGATTTTCAAACATTTGTTTAAAATTCCCTGAATCAACGCATTCGCATAAAATAACAAATTAATCACATCTAAGACTTTATATTTTTCAAACTTCAGTGTATTTTTTACAAAATGAACCATCGGTACTGACATCAGCATAAATGCATAAAAAGAAATCATTCCTGTCAGTGCCGGAAATGATGTATATTCCTGTGCTAATGCTGAATCTGACAAAAACCAGATCCCACTTAGTGCCAGAAATGCTGCTATGTTTAAGAATCTGGTGCTGTTTAATTTAAAATGCTTCAGATAAATTCCCGTGGTCAACGCTACAAAACTTAAGAAAAACATGATCGCGATCATCACGATACCGACTATTTCCTGTTGGACATGAAATCCCATAACTACATCCCCACGTCCAACTAAAATATCATCAAGGTCATAGATTCCGTTGCTTCCGTTCTGATATATGATCTTGATAACGGTTCCTTTTTTTCCCTGTTCTGGGATTCTCGCATCGCAGCTTAATTTAGATTTCATTTGATCATTGCGATGAAAATTAGAATCACTGTATTGATAGATCAACTGATCTCCAGCATAAATTCTGACAGAATATTTTGCTGCCTTTGTTGTCATCAGATATCCTTTGTATTTCTGGGCAATCGTATCATTATATAGTACAAGTTTTCCTTGCGGATCTGCCTTTATCTTCTGATTTAGATCTACTTGCACTTTTTTATTATCTTGTATTCGATACCACCCAATTGTCTCTGTTAATTTTCCTTTTGTATTCTTTACCTCTTTTTTTATGATCCCTATGCAGAGCAACGTCATGACAACAATCACACAACAGAGTAATATTCCTTCTGTTAACTGAATTAATCTTTTCTTTTTATCCATATATTTTCCTTCTCTTTTTAGATTTCCAATATACTCATTATAAAGAAAAAAATGGCCTCTGACAATCTATTTAGAGATTATCCTGAGGTCATTTTTATGATTTCATTTTTTTCAGTTATTTTTGTTCTTCAGAAAACCGTTTTTTGGCTCTTACGACTTCCTCTACATGTTTTTCTACGGTTGTACAACATCCTCCAACTGCACTTGCTCCAGATTTCATATAATTGTATGCGTATTGTTCAAATGACAGGGCTGACTGTTTGCCAAACCAGACTTTCTTCACTGCATCGTACTCTTCCCCGCTGTTTGGGTAAACTCCGATCGGAATATCACAGTTTTCTTTGATCTTATGGATCAATCCTGTGATATATTCTGGTTTTGTACAGTTGACACCGATCATTTTTAAATGGGGATATCCTTTTGCAAATGTTGTTGCACATTCTGCGATCGGTGTTCCTTCGCAGATAATATTTTCACTTAGACATGAGAAACTGATCCAGTAATCATATCCATATTCTTCAGCAATTTCTGCCTCAACTTTAGCTTCTTTTAGAGATGGTACTGTTTCAAATAAAATGATATCTGCTCCTGCTTTGAAGTAATTTTTGTGAACCTGTTTGATCAGTTCTGGCTGTTCCGCTAAGATCTTAGCTGTCCACAACTTGGAATTCAGAGAGACTCCCCCTATTTTCCAGTGGTGTGGACATAGAGCCATCAATGACCATGATCTTATTTTCTTTGATGATGTTTTCAATAGAATTCTTCATCATAAAACATCTCCTTTTTCTTCGACTGTTTCATAAGATACTTTTTCTGGATGTTCTCCTCTTTTTAATGCTGGAATAAAACGATCCCAAAAATCATTATATAGTCGCATGATCTCTTTTCGTTTGCTGTAAATAAAGATCAATGTGACAATGACATAAACTGCACTTAACAAGTCGGTTGCCGCCCATAAAAGATCGGCCTTGATATTATAAAATAATAAGAAATATTGTATTATGCATTTCTTACGTTAATATTTGACAACATTTTATTTTTGTGCTAGAATACGAACATAATTGAACGTGGATCGTGACTATTATATGAATAGGCGAGACTAGAATTTATGATAAGGTTATTTTTATACCCTTATTATATTTTCTGGTCTCTTTTTTATTTTGGAGGATACAAGTATGAAAGAAAAACACTACATAAAGAAAGTGCTCAATAATAATGTAGTATTTTCGAAAAACAAAGATGGAAAAGATATTATTTTAACTGGCTTAGGATTAGGCTTTCAAAAGAAAAAAGGAGAATTTGTTGATGAAAATAAAATTGAGCATATTTTTAAAATTGAAAGCGATGATATCAACACAAAATTATCCGCATTATTAGAACAGATTCCTATTGATTACTTCTATATTGCAGATTGCATCAAAAAACTAGCCGAAGATGATCTTAACAAAGAGTTAAGTGATAATATCTATGTTACACTTTGTGATCATATTTATTATGCCGTTGAGAGATATCATAAGGGCTTGATCTTCCAAAACCAGCTGGTCTGGGAAATTAGGCGTTTTTATCCTGAAGAGTATCAGGTTGCCAAAAAATCAATTGCTATTGTCAATGATGCTTTAAATATTTCACTTTCTGAAGATGAAGCAAGCTTTATTGCGTTACATATCATTAATGCTGAGATCAACGGAAAAGAACTTCAATCTGTTATTGAAATGACCAAACTAATCAAAGATATTTGTAACATCGTTCAATATGAATTTAACATAGCATTTGATGAGGAATCTTTAACTTATACCCGGTTTATTCTTCATTTAAAATTCTTTTCACAACGATTACTGCTTCATGAAAATGTTATGGAAGAAGCTAATTTTCTTTATGACCAAGTAGAGCAAAATATGTCAGAAGCTTTTTTATGTGCTAAGAAAATCTCTACTTATATTAAAAAAAGCTATGAATACGAAATATCAAAAAGTGAAATTGTTTATCTGACAATCCATATTCAACGCCTTTTAACACAAGGGCAAAAATTATAAGTTTCATTATGTACCTAAGATTGTGACTACTTCGAGTAGGCAAGACTTAAGATAAATTTTAAATCTTAAGGAGGAAAAGAAAATGACTAACAAACAACTCGCAGAAGAAATTTTGCAAAAAGTAGGAGGTAAGAAAAATATTAATTCTTACTCTCACTGCTCCACAAGGCTTCGCTTTGATCTTAAAGATAAAAATTCTATTGACAAAGCTGCCTTAGAAAGAACCGATGGCATATTACAGGTAATGGAAGTTGCCGGGCAAACACAGGTTGTAATTGGTTCAAATGTTCAATATGTATACGATGAACTTGCCACATTACTCCCACAAGGTAATACATCTTCTGAAAAATCAGACGGTAAAAAAAAGGGAGTCTTCGGATCTGCTCTAGAACTAATCTCAAGCTTATTTACTCCGCTGATTGATGTGTTAATCGGTGCAGGTATACTAAAGGGGCTTTTAAGTATCCTTACAGCTACCAATTTATTAACTGACGCAAGTGGTACCTATCAGATTTTAAATGCAGCCGCTGACAGTTTGTATTATTTTTTACCAATTGTTATTGCAATCACATGCTCTAAGAAATTAAAAACAAATATGTTTGTTTCTGTAACAATTGCTGGTGCGCTATTATACCCAAATTTAACTGCATTATATGATGCAGGAACTGCAATTACTTTTTTAGGAATTCCCGTTCATTTGACTGCATTTAAGAGCAGTGTATTTCCAATTATTTTTGCTATTGTGTTGCTATCTTTTGTAGAGAAAGGACTAAAAAAGATTCTTCCTGATTCTATTAGAAGCCGAATTGCTCCTTTTTTCTCATTACTGATCGTAGTTCCAGTAACAATTGTTATTTTTGGACCTTTAGGATCTATGTTAAGTGATACAATCGCTAACTTTTATATGAGTCTTTACAAATTTAATCCAACAATTGCTGGTGGTTTCATTGGTGCAATCGCTCAGGTATTAGTAATTTTTGGTATTCACTGGGGACTGTTCCCTATTATCTTCTCCAATATCGAGAAATTTGGATTTGATACAATTTTAGCTGTTTTTGGACCAAGTATCATCGCTCAGTCTGGTGCTGCATTTGGTGTATGGTTAAAGACAAAAGATAAACGTTTAAAACAGATTGCATCCCCTGCAGCTATTATGGGATTCTTTGGTATTTCAGAACCTGCGATTTATGGAATCACTTTAAAATATCGTAAAGCATTTGCATGTGCTGTTATCGGTGGTGGTATCGGTGGTGCGATTGCTGGGTCTTGCGGTGCTCGTGCTATGGCTGTCGCTGTTGCTGCAGTTCCAACCTTCCCTGCTTACTTTGGAACGGGATTTACTGGATTTATCATTGCTTACTTTGGAGCATTCTTAATTTCAGCTGTCTTAACTTATTTTGTAGGATTTAATGATTCCATGATCCCTGAATCTGAACGTTATGATGCAAAAGGAACTGTTACACCTGTTGCATCTTCTATTGAAAACAATGGGGCTATTGCAATGAAATTCTACAGCCCTGCTGATGGAAACGTTGTACCTTTAACAGAAGTATCTGATCAGGCCTTTTCTTCAGAAGCTTTAGGAAAAGGAATTGCTGTAAAACCAACCAATGGAACAATTGTTTCACCGATTGCTGGAACCGTTTCTGCTGTATATCCAACAGCTCATGCATATGGAATTAAAGGAAATAATAACGAAGAAATCCTGGTTCACATCGGAATTGATACTGTAAAATTAGAAGGTAAATATTTTACATCAAATGTAAAAACAAATGATATTGTAATGCCTGGAGATCTTCTGGCAACGATTGAATTAGATAAGATTATTGAAGCTGGTTATGATCCAACCGTTATGGTTATTGATACAGCTGACAGTTCTAAACGAAATGTTACATTATTAGCAAAAAGTACGGTTCATGCAAAAGACGATCTTGTCCTAATTGAATCTATATAAGGAAGTGATATCATGTTACAAACAACAACGATGCCTTTATCGAAAGGCTCCCTACATTCATGTACTTTTAAAAGAATTCCTGATGAAACACGTTTTCACGTTGTTGATCCTAACGTGATCCAAAAGGTAGAATCTTCTGGAAAATATATTCTTACATATAAAGAACCTGATACAACCTATTTGAATATTCATGAATTAAGAAAAGAGATGGGATCTCCAAACCTTGATCTGTGTACTGAGGAAATCGAAGAAATTCCATATCTTGTTTCATTATCTGACCGGAAAATTCCGATTACTTTTTTCCGAATTCCAAATAAGGAAAAACAATCTGCCATCGTGTTTATTCATGGTGGCGGGTATATTGGAGGCAGCACTTTGGTCTTACAAAATCAATGCCGTTTTCTTGCTGAGCAGTCTGGTGCAACTGTAATCTCCATTGATTATCGTCTAGCACCTGAAGCTCCATTCCCAGCTGCTTTTGATGATTGTAAAGATGTGGTCAAATGGTTAGTACATCATGCTGATCACTGGAATATTGATCCTAATAACCTTTCTATCGCTGGTGAAAGTGCTGGTGGTGCTCTGGCTGTTTCCTGCGGTTTATCTGAAGTTGGAAAATACTTAAAACTTGTGATTCCTATTTATGGAGCTTTGGATGTATGTTCCGCTTCTGATCTTGATTATTGGGATTATGATCTATACGACGTGATTCCTGAACATAAAAAATATGTTATCACTCGTTTAAATCGTTTTCGAAATTTAAATGGTACATTACAAAACTTATATCTTAATGATATTTCAGATGCAAAAAATCCTACGGCATCTCCTTTGTATGCCACAGATTTATCAAACCTTTCTAATGTATTAATGATTGAAGCAGAATATGATTATTTTCGATTATCTAATGATCTGTTTGCCGAACATCTATGGAATGCTGATATTCCTTGTGAAGTTATCCGCTATCAGGGAATGGATCACGGATTTTATGACAGACTTGGATATTGTGAACAGACAAAAGACTGTATTCTTGAGATTGCAAAACATATAAAATAATATATTGATACCAAACAGAAATGAATTCTTGGTTCGTAAGAATTCATTTCTGTTTTTTTGTCTACATTTTCCAATTTATATGTGTTACAATTGATTCTTGTATTCTACATGAAGAAAGGAAAATAAAGATGAATAATAATAAAGAATTCTTGGCAACCGAACCCATCGGAAAGTTACTGCTAAGACTTGCGATCCCGACTTTGGCAGCGCAGATGATCAACATGCTTTACAACATTATTGACCGCATTTATATCGGACATATTCCAGGAAGCGGTGCTTTGGCTTTAACTGGAGTTGGAGTTTGTATGCCCCTGATCATGATCATCTCAGCATTTGCTGCTCTCGTTGGAAATGGTGGTGCACCTCGTGCTTCGATTTTGATGGGGAAGAAAGATCTTGATTCTGCTGAAAATATTCTTGGAAATTGTTTTACGATGCAAATCATTATCTCTGTGATCTTAACTTTGATCATGTTTTTTGGCAACCGTACATTTTTGATGGCATTTGGAGCCAGTGAGAATACGATCGAATATGCAGTCAGTTATATGAATATTTATTCTCTTGGCACGATTTTTGTACAGTTAACACTTGGAATGAATGCATTTATCACTGCGCAAGGATTTGCGAAAACTGGTATGTATTCTGTTTTGATTGGAGCCGTGATCAATATCATATTGGATCCGATTTTTATCTTCGCATGCCATATGGGCGTTCGTGGTGCCGCACTGGCTACAATCATATCTCAGGCTTGTTCTTGCATCTGGGTATTGAGTTTCTTATTTGGGACAAGATCGACACTTCGTATCAAGAAACAAAACCTGACACTGAAAGCTCCTGTGATCTTACCTTGTCTGGCTCTTGGTCTTTCTTTGTTTATCATGCAGGCTAGCGAGAGTATCATCTCTGTGTGCTTTAACTCTTCTTTGCTGAAATACGGTGGGGATGTGGCTGTTGGTGCCATGACGATCCTTACCAGCGTGATGCAGTTTGCGATGCTTCCTCTTCAGGGACTTGGACAGGGTGCACAGCCGATCATGAGTTATAATTATGGTGCAAAGAATACGGAGCGTGTAAAGGGTACTTTCTTACTCTTATTAAAGGCAAGTTTGACTTACTCTATCATCTTATGGGGCCTCGTCATGTTATTCCCTCAAGTGTTTGCTGGTATTTTTACTTCAAATCCAGCTCTTGTTATATTTACAAAGAAGGCTCTTCGTGTTTACATGGCAGTTATGTTTATGTTTGGAATTCAGATTTCCTGCCAGATGGCATTTAACTCTCTTGGAAAAGCAATTTCTTCTATTGTTGTTGCTATTATGAGAAAATTTGTACTTTTAATTCCTTTGATCTATATCATGCCTCATATTTTTACAACAGATCAGACCATGGCTGTTTATATGGCGGAACCTGTTGCTGATTTTATTGCAGTAACATTTACAGCGATCTTGTTTTCTGTACAATTTAAGAAAGCTCTTGCTGCGATCCGTTTGAACTAAAAAAAGAAAAGTCTGGAAAATTCTAATACTTTTCCAGACTTTTCTTTTTATCATAGGGCCATAGACGAAAGAGTCTTAATCTCTCTTTAATTTCACTGCCACACCTTTTTCAAGACTTTCATGAACTGCTTCTGCGATCAATTCTGCCTGTAATCCATCGTTTCCATCAGCTATAAATGGAAGATCATTCTGTAAACAGTAGATAAAATCGTTAATTGGTTCAATTCCAAATCCACTTGGCCGTCCACAGTTATTTAAGATGAAATAAGAGTTTGGTGTGCGTAATTTGCTATTGTTATAGATTTCTACTCCACGATTCTGAGAGTCGATCCTAAACATTGCATTTTCGCACAGGATCTGTGTTCTTCCATCATTATTTTTTGCGAATCCTTTTGGTAAGATCCAAGAATTTTCTACTGTCCAGTAGCATCCATTTTCCATTTTTAATGTTGCCTGAATAGAGTCATATGTATCAACTCCTCTTGCTTTTAACACTTTCTTTGTTCCTACTGCGTATACTTCTTCTACTTCGCATCCCATATACCAACGAACCTGATCGTAACAATGTGTTCCTAAGAAATGTACAGGGCTTGATTTGTCTGCCCAGTTGAACCATTCTGTTGGAACATCAATGATATCGTCCATGCACATATATCCACGGATTGGTGCTCCTGATTCTTCGTTCTGAAGTTCATTTCGTACATTGATCGCCGCTGGATCCCATCTCTTATGATAGTCGACCGCAACTCTTACATTGTATTTTTCAGCTTCTGCTAAAATTTTCTTCGCATCTTCTGATGTTGTTGCTAATGGCTTCTCCACCAGAATTGGTTTTCCATGACGGATCGCTGCTAATGCCGGGTCCATGTGGAAAGCATCTGGTGTTGCAATAGATACAGCATCAATTTCTTCGTTATCCAACATTTCATTTACGTCATTGTATGTTTTTACATTGTATTCTTCTGCAATTCGGTCTGTGATCTCTTTATTTAAGTCACATACTGCAACTAAATTTGTGTTTGGATTCCATGTATATGCATTTACATGGTTAATTCCATAGATTCCTGCTCCTACTACTGCAACATTCATAACCTTCATTTTAAATCTCCTTTTTAACTACATGACACTTTAATTTTCTAGAAAATTCCTACAAAAGAAAGCAAAATGGAAACTGCGATGATTCCAATTACGATCTTTCCGGTTCCTACTTTTTTCTTTCTGATCAACCAGTAGATCAAGAATAAAACGATCAGTGGGAATACATTTGGGAAAATAGAATCTAACTTATCCTGTACTACGACTGTACTGATCTTTAACACAGTTTTTAATGTTACCATGGAAGCGGTCATAGCACCCATCATAAACATGGCGAGTACATTGGCTCCGGAGATAACATCCTGCATTAAACCAGATCCCATGATCGTTTTAATAGATTCTCTTCCCTTTTTGTATGTCATATTTGTTGTTAAGATCAATTCACCAATACAATATCCAACAAACAGTAATAATACGACTAATGCCAGTGGATTTCCTGCTGCCGCAAGTGTTGCTGCTGCGATCTTCATCAATGTTCCGATGATTCCCCAGTCAAAGCTGTCTCCTAAAGCTGCGACAGGTCCCATCAATCCTGTTTTTAAACCTGTAATTGCCATATCGGGCATCTTAGATGGATCTTTCGCTCTCTGCTCTTCCATTGCGATGGTTGTTCCAAGGATCAGACCACCTGCTGTTACATTACAGTTATATAATAATAGGTGACGTTTTAAGGCTTCTGATAAATCTTCTTTTTTGGTATATAATTTCTTTAAAATATGTGAAATACTTCCGCAAAATGCAATTCCCTGCATATTTTCAAAGTTCAGAGGCATCTCAGCGGACATGTACCAACGGAACATTGCTTTATTTAAGTCTTTTTGTGTTAAGACTTTCTTTTCTTCTTGTGTATTCATTTCATTACTCATGTTCTCTTACCTCCTCTGCAATTTCCTGTCTCTGGAATACTGTGATAAATGCAATACAGATTGCGATGATTCCAGCTGTTAATGAGTTTACTCCTCCAACGGATACTACGATATAACCTAAGAATACGAAAGGAATCAGTTTGTTCTTTCCGATCATATTCATGATCAGTGCGAATCCTAAGGCTGGTAAAACTCCTCCTGCTACTTCTAATCCATGTGTCACAAATGTTGGAAGTGCCTTCATAATGTTAATTACTACATCCTGACCTACCATGTTAATAATAAACACTGGTAAGAATAGTAGTGGAATTGCTAATAACGCTGGATAAATCGTTGCGCATCTCCAGATAGCATCTGCATTTCCTTCTTCTGCATATTTATTTGCTTTTGCTACAAAGTATGTGTTGATCACTTTTCTTAAATTAGTTACGAATGATCCGAGTAATCCAACTGGTACTGCTAATGCGATTGCTGTTGTTGCATTCATTCCTGATCCGATCGCGATCGGAATAACGCATGTTGCTGCCAGACACTCGTCTGTTGGAAGGTTCGCTCCTGGTGCAAAAATACCTGCAAATACCAGTGCGATACCACCACCGATAATTAATCCTTGCATTGGCTGTCCCATCAGTAACCCTGCTACAAGTCCTACCGTTACAGGGCTTGAGATAAACAGGAATCCGAAATATGATAAGATCATTCCTCGGCACCACCAATACATAATTCCCATGACAATTGCTATGATTACAGTATTCATATATTTTTCCTCCTTTTGTTACATCTTACGTTTTACTGCATCGAAACTTATTGCTGATATTTCAGGCATTGGCTGGACAGTGATCTCAATACCTTTACTATTTAATTCTTCCAGCATATCAAGTTCCTTTTGTGAAATTGCAACTCCTGTTGTGATCAGTTTTCTTCCTTCCTCATTTGGTACTGCTCCAACATTGATCGCAGGTAATTCAACTCCTTTCTCTACTAATTTCAGACATGTCTCAATATCTTTGGAAATCAAAAATACCGTATCGTCTGTGTTATCTAGCACCTCTTTTGCTTTATCAATGGTTACAATATCAACATCTGTTCCTTTTGGAACTGCCATCTTGTAAATGTCACTCATAAATTCGTCATTTCCAAGTACATCATCTACTAATACGATTCGTCTTACTGGGCAAACCTTTAACCATCTTGCCACTACCTGTCCATGGATCAGTCTGTAATCTACTCTCACTAATTTAATTTCTGCCATAATTCTTACCTCCGCTCTTTCATTATTTTTGTTGGACATTTAATTCCATCCTGTGCTGTTTCGATACAACTTTCTACCAGTTCATCTAATGTCTGCGTTTCTCGCTCTGTCACAAACTGAATGATCATTGGAAGATTCACTCCTGTTACTGTTTCAACGTTTTCTCTCCTCAAGGCAATTTTTGTTGCCAGGTTGGAAGGTGTTCCTCCAAACAGATCTGCCATGATCAAGACTCCTTCTTCTTGATCTAATTCGTCTACGTATTCTTCTAACATCTGCTCCCCTTTTTGAATATCATCCCCAGGGTTTAGGGTCCATGCTCTGCACTGACTTAATGGTCCTGCAAACATCTCTGCTCCTTTGATCAATTCAACACTTGAATTGCCGTGTGTTGCAATGATTAATCCGATCATCATACCTCCTCTCTTGGTCATCCATATTTCTATTTCGACACATTTTAATTTTTTGTTTTTCACATCTTACACTTTTTTATAAAGCAAGATCCGTGCCAACTTTTTATTTTTTTGCAAAATAAAAAAAGCACATATTCATTTTTTCGCATAAATACGTGCTTTTTTCATCTTAAAATTTTTAATTATTTTCTGTCAGATAATAGATCATCAAGATCTCCCGCTCATTCAGCGACACATTGTACTTGTTTTCTATGACACTAAAACTCTCTTTTAAATTTTTTATGAAACTTTCCCGACACTTCAGATCATCTGTCATATCTTCCTGTGGCAGCCTTCCTTTTTCAAGTATCAATCGTTCTACCATGACACACATATGAATATACAGCATCTTTTTTTGATCGATCGAATAGGTTGTATCTTCTAAAATCTCCAGCTTGCTGACAGTTTCTTCGACATCTCCCATGATCTTATCTGGATTCAGGATCGTAAGCTGCCCGATCAGATTCTTTATTGTAAAGCTCCTTACGATATTCTCAATAAATCGTTGTGTCTTGTCCTTGTCACAATATCGTCCTACTGTGGAATAAATAACTTTCTCTCCCCTCTCGTCAATCAATTCATTTAACATAAGTGTCGTAACGCCTTGGATCATAAGCTTGCTTGTCGTTATGATAAACTGTATATCATATTTACGAAAGACATCGCATCGGTTTCCCTCCGTACTTAATTCTGCATAAGTCATCTCCACAACATCAATATCAATGCCTTCCAGGCATCCTTGCAGCAACATCTTCATCTTATCTGTCGTTCCTAAACCTGTCGTACAGCATAAAAGAATTGCTTTTGGTTTTTGTTTGCTTGGAACAAATGATTTCTTTGTAACATGATGCTCGATGATCGTATCCATAATATTTTGAAGATCTTCATGTTTTAAGATCAATTCTCCTGCTTCTAATGCCATTTCTGTCGTAATATTATTGACAATCCCCAAATCTCCTTCGACATCATCTTTTATGTCTTCTGAAATATCAAGTAATGATCCCATATCAACAAAGATCAACAACCCTTTGGAGGTATTCGTATTTTTGAGATATCGCTTAATACGTTTTACTACATCTTTCTTTGGCGTATCATATTCCATATCAAAAGCTTCAAATATATAAGTTTCAAATACCTTATTGACAGTACTTGTAATACTAGATGCCGTCGCTGGTCCATGTGATACGATGATCGCATTTGTATAATCCATCTCATCCCTTGCAATACTGTAAAAATATAACATCGCAAACATCCTTACAAACCATGGATTTGTCTCATAATCTACTGCCTGATGAAGCATCTCATAGAAAATAAGTCCCATCTTATAATAACGGTACATCACTCTCTGCAATTGTTTTGCCAGATGTTCGTATTTCCTGTCGTCTGTATGCTTATTCTGATTATTCAGTACATAAAGCATCTTTACAAATACCATTTCCATCACACCACTGTATTTGAGACCGTAATTATCTTGAAGATAGATCAAAATATTTCTCACTGCCTGTGTATACAGATTCTGCACATATGGATGAATTTCCTGATCGATCACGATATCTTCGATTCGATTCACTTCATCATAAATGATCTTTCGAAACTTAATGGTTGATATATCTTTCTCAAGATATTCTTGGATCAGATCATTGATCACTTTCTCCGAAAAATCCACATCCGCCTGTTCTGTCATAGAAATCTTCCACACTGCGTCCTGATCTGGTGACACTTCGATCATTTCATTGATATATGGAATTGATTCTCCATTTCCATGAAGTAATGTATCGGAAGACAGGTGGCTTAAATTAAGAGGTATCACTTCCTGTCCTTTACTTCTTTCATTGTATGCCTTTGCACAGGATAATCGAATGATATTTTTTAACGTTCCAATATTGCCTTTTCCTTGGAATGTCAGCAATCGATTGATCACATTACTGCTCACCTGAAATGCAGTATTCATCGTTTTGGATTCCTGATGGATCAAAAACAAGATCAATTCATACTTCTCTTCCAAAGTTCTTTCCTGAAAATCTGGCAGCACTACATCTACTGGAATTCTTCTTAGAAATGTATCCAGCATAGTTTCTCTGCCTTCTGTTGTTGCAAAGATCAGTCGAACATTCAATTCACAATTTTGTCCACTGTCTCCCATTCTGGAAATGATCCCTTTATCCATATATCGAAATAACTTTTCCTGTCCTTCTGGCGATAGGCGATGAACTTCATCCAAAAACAGATACCCTTTGTCTGCTTCTTCAATCAGGCCTTTTGTATCCTTATTGGCCCCTGTAAACGCTCCTTTTTTGTATCCAAATAAGACAGACGATAATAATTCTTTATTATTCGCATAATCCGCACAGTTTAATACAACAAAAGGGGCATCCTCTGGAATTGTTCCAATGAATTTTGCATATTGGTAGATGTACTCTGCCAAAAGACTTTTTCCAACTCCACTTGATCCAAATAATAAAATCGGCATACCCTTGTTTGGATAACCTGCCGATAACTTACACTTCTCTACTGCGTCTTTTAAACTTTGATCTGCTCCAATAAATGTTGTAAATGGATCCTCTGGTAATTGATCTTCTGGTTGTATGTAAGAAAATATAACCGGCCGTGTTTTCTCTTTCTGGACAATTCCTTCTCTTACAAACTCGTTTAAAATTCCACTCGCTGTGTTTCTCTGAATATTTAATTGTACCGCAATACTCTCCGCCGTTTGATGATTCTTACATTCCTTCAACAATTTCAGAATACGATCCTTATTATTTTCTTTTGCCATACTTTTCTTATCCTTTCTTATTTCGTACTCCAAGTCTCGTCTTCTTTGTTGTTTTTAAATATATACAATTCTTATTCTCATACTACCATTTATAGTGATGCAGCTGTCCTTCCATCTGAAATGCCTTAAATCCCTGATGTCTCAGCACTTCATAGGCAACGATCGCTACAGAGTTAGATAAATTTAATGACCGGATATGTGGCAGCATTGGGATTCTTATAGAAGTCTCTTCATAATTCAATAAGATTTCTTCTGGAATTCCAGCGCTTTCTTTTCCAAACATGATATATACATCTTCGTCATCTTCATATGCTGGTGCCGAATATACATGTTTTGCTTTTGTTGTTGCCATGTAAATCTTGGGATCATTGTTCTTCTCTAGAAAATCCTCAAAATTGATATATGTACGTACATCTAATTTATCCCAATAATCAAGACCGGCTCTCTTGATCATCTTTTCGTTTAAACGAAATCCTAGTGGTTCGATCAGATGCAGAACAGCACCGCATGCCACGCAGGTTCTTCCGATATTTCCAGTGTTTGCCGGCATCTCCGGCTCATGTAATACTATGTGAAGCATTATTAACTCTCCAATCTCTTAACTTTTTATCTATTGCTTCTTTGAAAGATGATTGATAAATCGTTCCAGACGCCCTAAAGCTTCTTTTAGTTCTTCAATGGAATATGCATAGGAAACTCTGAGATATCCTTCTCCACAGGCTCCGAAGGCAGATCCAGGAACGATTGCTACTTTCTCTTCATTTAACAGTTTTGTTGCAAATTCTTCAGATGTCATGCCAAATTTCTTAATAGATGGAAAGATGTAAAAGGCACCTTCTGGTTCAAAACATTCGATTCCCATTCGTTGAAACTCATGTACCAAAAATCGTCTGCGCTGATTGTATGCAGTCCTCATCTCTTCGACTTCATCATCACAGGAACGCATCGCTTCGATCGCTGCATACTGACTAGTCGTCGGCGCTGCCATGATACAGAACTGATGAACCTTGACCATCTGTTTCATCATGTACCTTGGTGCTGCAACATAACCAAGTCTCCATCCAGTCATTGCAAATGCCTTGGAAAATCCATTGATCACGATCGATCTGTCTTTCATCTCTGGCAAGGATGCGATACTGACGTGATCTCTTCCATAGGTAAGTTCTGAATAAATCTCATCAGAAATCACAACAATATCATGTTCTTTTGCAAACTCTGCGATCGGTTCTAACTCTTCTCTTGTCATGATCGCACCCGTTGGATTGTTTGGAAATGAAATGATCATTGCTTTTGTTTTATCTGTGACAGCGGCTTCTAACTGCTCTTTTTTAAGCTTAAATTTATCTTCTTCCTTAAGACTTACGATCACAGGAGTTCCACCTGCCATAACAACACATGCCACATAAGAAACGAAACATGGCTGTACAACGATGACTTCATCTCCTGGATCAAGGATCGTACGCATCGCAATGTCGATTCCTTCGCTTCCACCAACAGTCACTATGATCTCATGATTTGGATCATAAACCAACTCGTATTTTCTTTCTAAATATTCACTGATCTCATATCGCAGCTCCTTTAACCCTGCATTCGATGTATAAAAGGTTCTGCCTCGCTCCAATGAGTAAATTCCTTCTTCCCTGACTCTCCATGGTGTATCAAAATCCGGTTCCCCCACACCTAAGGAAATGGCATCTGGCATCTCGCTTACAATGTCAAAAAACTTGCGGATTCCGGATGGTTCCAGACTTACAACTCTCTTTGATAAAAAATCTCTCATTATGGAGTCACCGCCTGTCTCTCATCCACTTTCTTTGCTTCAAGAACAGTTCCATGATCTTTATATTTCTTCAATACAAAATGTGTTACTGTACTGACAACAGATTCCAGTGGTGCTAATTTGGATGATGTGAACATAGAGATCTCTTTCATCGTCTTTCCTTCTAACATAACCATGAAATCATATCCCCCAGACATCAGATAAACGGCTTTTACTTCTGGAAAATTATAAATACGTTCTGCAATGCGGTCGAATCCCTGACCTCTTTGTGGTGTTACTTTTACCTCGATCATCGCTGTCAGTTGATCCTTGCTTGTATTGTCCCAGTTGATCAAAGTATGATACCCACAGATGATATGTTCTTTTTCCATATCTGCGATCTCATTGGCGACTTCCGTCTCCGCGACATCTAGCATCACCGCCAGATCATGGATCGCTAAACGACTGTTTTTCTCGATCAATTTTAAAATCAGTTCTCTTAATTCTGTGTTCATACTGTTTCCTCCATTTTTCTCTCTGAAAATTATCTGCGATTATTTTCAGAATATATTTTATATAACTCGTCCTGTCTAGGTGCCTCCAGATTCGCTGCCTTTCCCTGACGATAGATTACTTTATCTCTGGAATCTGTTGTATGACCAATAATGGTTGCTTTGATGCCTGCCTGTTCCAGTTCATTGACTAATGTTCTTCCATGATCTGTTGTGATCAGCATAGATCCACTTGAGATCAATTGATATGGGTTCAGATCATATCGTTCACAAAATTCGATCGTATGTTGTCTTAATGGAATATCTTCAATGCAAACCTCCACCCCGACACCAGATGCTTTGGAAATCTCCCATAAAGCACCATAAACTCCGCTTTCGGTGATATCATGCATACAAGATGCATATTTTTCTGGCGATCAGACCTTCTGGCACGACAGAGATATCATCTAGAAATGCCTTTGCATCATCAATAAATGTATCAGAAAACCATTCTTTTAACTCGTCTTCTTTTTCATTTGCGATGATTCCCGTTCCTTCCATACCAAGATATTTTGTGACTACGATATCCTGACCTGGTTTCGCCCCGCCAGATAGGATCAATTCATCTTCTTTCACTTTTCCAATCCCTGTCACAGATAATACTGGCTGCGTAACCGCTGCCGTAATCTCTGTATGGCCGCCTAATACCATGATATTTAATTTCTCACACTCTGCATTGATCTGCTGCATCATCTTCTTGATCTGTGCTTCCTTGATCATTGGTGGCAGAAGTGCTGTCACCATAAGTCCGATCGTCTCAGCTCCTGCGGATGCAAGATCGTTGGCAGTTACATGAACTGCCAGATGTCCGATCTCTTTTACCGTGCCTGTGATCGGATCTGTTGATGTGACAAATACTTCTCCTTCCTGAAGTTTCAATGCCGCACAATCTTCCCCGATTCCAGGTCCTACTAAGACTTCATCTCTCCTTGTATGCAATTGCTCAAACACAACTTTCTGCAATGCAGATTCTGATAATTTTCCTATTTTCATCCTTAATTTCCTGTGCTTCCCTGAGATTTCACAGCCGCTGATCTCTTCGCTGTTGTAGACTTCTGTGCTGCCGTTGTAGATTTCTGTGCTGCTGTTGTTGTCTCAGACTTCTGTGCTGTTGTTTCTTTTGAATCTTTTTTCTTATCCTTTTTATCGTCTTTTTTATCTTCCGCTTTCTTTGTTCCTACACGATAAACCGTTGGTGTTGACATATATGTGGAAGTATTAAATACCTTTTTGGATACCTGTTTACCATTGATCTTCACAATCTTCCAAAGTCTTGCACTGTATCCAGTGTGTCCATAACTTTCCACAACTTTCTGTCCTTCGGCAAGCGTATTATCATTAACTGTACTTTCAGAACTTTCTTTTACCTGTGTTGTCTCAGATAAGAATTCTACCGTACGTTTTGAATCTTTTTTCTTTCCATAGACCGTAAATGTGATCGTTGAACCATTTGCTTTTCCTTCAATATAGATCGGAGTATCGAATGTATTCTTAAACTTCATATCCTTATGCGTTCCTGCGATTGCTGCATCTGCAGATCTTGGCACATAATGTACGGTCATGGAATGTGGAAAACGTTCTACGATCTTTAATTCTGCACGGATAACTGCATTATACAAAGTAGTAGATACCTGGCAGATTCCACCACCATATGTCTGAACCGTCTGTCCATTTTCATAGGAACCTGCGAGTGCATATCCATTTTCTTTTGTAAATGGTGATACGGTTTTATATACAGATAATGTCTCTCCTGGATAAACCATGCTTCCATTGATCTTACTTGCACCATTAGCAACATTTACTTTACGACCATATGGAGATCCACCGTATTCGGTTGTATAAGTTCCAAGTACATCTTTGATCTCTGCCATATCTTTTGATGTATATTTTGCTTTTTTCTTTACAACATCCAGTTCAAATTGATGTTTTCCAGCTTCAACTGCTTTTTTGAAATTCGCAAATGTTTCATTCATATTTAATGTATAACCTGTCTTTTCTTTGATCACGACAAATTTGCCAGCCTTACGTTTCACACTTGCATTTCTTGGTTCTGAAACAATCTTCTTTGTTGCTTTTTTTACATTCTTCTCAAACTTCGCTTTATCATATTTGCGATAAACCGGAAGTTTATGTTTCTTCTCTTTTACATCGGAATACTTTGTAAAAATACTTCCACTTCTCCCAAGTGCATAAGCTTCTTCCACTGTCTTGTCTGCCTCAGCGAATGCTCCAAGATCTTCGATCTTGGCACTTGATCTTTCATCGTCTACATAAAGTGTGATCTTTTCCTGATGAATCTCCTTCATATGAGATTCAATCGCATCTTTTGCTTCTGATCTTGTCATTCCACCGATAGAAATTCCCTCACATGAAACCCCTTTTATGATCTTTCCATCTTTTACTGCACTGCTCACCTTATGGTTTAGGTAAAAAGTTCCACCTGCTGCCAAAATAACGATCACTGCAACCGCAATGATAATTTTTTTCTTCATCGTCTCTTCCTTCTTCCTCTCCAAATTCATTCTTACATCATCAAATATCCTGCTACCATTGTTCCAACCATCACAATGATCAGAAGAATCGCAATAACGGATACAAAAAATCTTTTCTTTTTCATTTCTTCATCACTCCATAATTTAATATAATATGATCAATCTTCTTTGATGCTTCTCTCTGTGTCATCTGATCAATATCTAAGCACTCCCCTATCGCATGATATTTCATCAGATTCTCTAGATACTTCTTTTGTTTTGATGTAGCCGGACGTTCTTTCTTTACCTTAAATTGAAGCTGCTGTGGCTGAAAGATTTCCTCTTCTGTTGGAAATTCTTTCTTCATCTGCTCAAACACAACAGCTGTTGCTAATGCATCATCGTAAGCACGGTGTGCTGCCTGATTTACATAATGATAATGAGCACAGAGTGTCTCCAGCTTCTTATTTTCAAGTCCAGTTAATAACTTCCTTGCTACTTTTAGCGTGTCAACTCCTGTTTTCTCAAACGGATACTTAAATGAAGCTGCTGCCATCTTCATAAACTTATAGTCAAACATGACGTTATGTCCAAGAACCGGAAGATCCCCGCTAAATTCCAAAAATTCCTCAACACCTTCTTTCAGTGGAATTCCCTTCCTTAACATATCCCTGCTGATTCCTGTTAAATTGATGATAAAATCACTGACTTCGATCTCTGGATGAATGATACAGTTATACTTTCCACTGATCTTCCCATCTCTGATCTTAACAGCTCCAATTTCAATAATCTGATCTGAATCTGGGGATAACCCCGTTGTCTCCAGATCAAATGCAACATAATCTTTCATCTGTCGTTACCTCTGAGAATTTATACTTATTTGTGCAAGCACAAACGCAATTTATACTTATTGACACTTACATCATATTATACACAAATCAACTTTTTGCCTCAACCCTGTTTTCTACTATATTTTTATGCTTTTTTATGTTACGATTAACCTAGATATAATTAGAAAACAAAGGAGGACGGCAAGATGATAAAGCTGATCGTTTCTGATCTTGACGGAACACTGCTTAACAGCAAACAACAAATCAGTGATCGTACACTCCGTGCGATCAAACAAATTCAAAGAAAGGGACTCCGTCTTTTGATCAATACGGAACAGAATTATTTTGATGCCAAAAAACTCCTCGATGCATACGATATTTCTTGTGATATCGCATGTTTTGGCGGTTCCTGCATCTTTGATACTTCTGGGCACCAGCTGCATGCTTCTTATATTCCAACCAAACGTATCCCTGAGATGCTGCGGATCTTCGGTTCCTGTCGTACTTTTTATGAGATCCACAGTACTCGTGGATTATGTGTCTTGGGTTCCAAGGAAGGATATGCAAATTATCTGTCTTCTGAAGTTGTTCCCGCTTTGAGAGAAGAATTTCCAAGTCAAACACTAGATGAAGAATCTTATATCTGTGAACGACTTGAAAATGCTCATTTTTATGATAATGGACAACTTCTTCTTTCTGAGAATCCACAGATCATTAAAATCACGACACAGTCCTTAGACCAGCAGAAACTTGAACAGCTTACAAACAGCCTTCATACGCAGGTCCCACACTTTGCAGTATCCCATCAGAGTCCATATCGTCTCGATATCACAGCTGTAAATGCATTAAAAGGTGCAGCCGTTCATTTTTATACTGAGAAATATCAGATTTCACTGAAAGATACCATGGTGATCGGTGACAGTGAAAATGATTATTCTATGCTTGGACTTCCTTATATCGAAAGCATTGCCATGGGAAATGCAGATGATATCATTCAGGAGATTTGTCTCCATCACACAACAGATAACGATCACGATGGCGTTGCAATCGTGTTGGAACAGATTCTTTCCAAACAATGATCATTGAAATATATTTTAAAGCAATTTGGAATGTTTTATCTATTCCAATTGTGATACTATAAAGATGAGAAGAAATTACACCCAATACAGGAGGCTATCACATGATTAAATTAATTTCATCCGATATGGATGGTACTCTTCTTGACAGCTATCGTCAGATTACCCCGATCAATGTCGAAGCGATCAAAAGAGCTCAGGAAAATGGTATCAATTTTATTATCAACACAGGACGTGAATATCCAAATGCACGCGGTCTTGTGGAAGCAGCCGGATTAAAATGCGACTTAATCTGCAGTAATGGAGCTTGTGCTTTTGATAAAGATGGAAATCTTTTATTCGAGCATATTCTTGATAAAGAAACTGTCCGCACCATTTTTGATGCATTTAATAAATACGGAATGGAACCTGCATTATTTACAACAGAAGGACGTATTTCTCTTCTTCCATTAGAAGAACGTGAAATTTATACAAGAGATGTATTCATTCCTGCCATTCAGGTCAATCACCCAGATATGAAATATACTTTAGATGATTACCGTGAGTTAGTTGATGATGTTATCTTTGTTGATGGTCAGGAGGCGTTATTAAACAGTGACCACCGCATCCTAAAGATCACATCAAACTCTCCAGATCATGAATCCCTAAAGAAACTACGTGTAGAACTCGAAAAAATTCCGGGACTTGCTGTTGTATCTACGGTTCCAACGGATATTGAGATTACTTCTATCAATGCTCAGAAGGGAAGCTCTTTACTAGATTATGCAAAAAAAGATGGATTAAAACCAGAAGAGATCATCGCGATCGGTGACAGTGAAAATGATTATTCTATGTTATCTATCCCTGGTATTCATTCCGTTGCTATGGAGAATGCTTGTGATATGATCCGCAATATCTGTGTTTACCAGACACGTGCGAATACTCGTGATGGAATTGCTTATATTATTAATTGTATATTGGCAGATCGAGAGAATTTCAAGTTGTGATTTGTAAGTAGTGTTGGTCATGTATGAGTATTTATTATAATTTCCTGTCTACTGCAACATAACCTGAAAACCAATAACGTCCACCAGCTTGAATTTTCTTAATTTTATAATTGAAAGTCTTCAGGTATTTAGAGAAAAAATGAAAGATAGCATGTGAGCAACGATCAAACTCCGTCAATGGAATTCGTGTTGCTCACATGCTATCTTTCATTTTTTCTCTAAATACTCGATGACCTTCAACTCATACAAATAAAATAACCTATTTTCGTTTTAATCTCACCACAGTCTCTACATGTGAGCTGTGGCTAAATTGGTCGACGGCGCAGACCTTTTCGACTTCGTAGCCTTGTTCTGATAGTACTTTTAAATCTCTGGCTAGTGTTGCTGGATCACAGCTTACATATACGATTCGTTTGGGTGTCATTTTCACCATTGTTTCTAACAGTTTACTGTCGCATCCCTTTCTTGGTGGGTCAACGACGATCGTGTCTGCATAGACTCCATTTTTCTCGTATTCTCTTGGAAGTACTTCTTCTGCTTTTCCTACGAAGAATTCTGCATTATCAAAGCCATTCATCTTAGCATTTAATCTTGCATCGTCGATGGCTTCTTTGACGATTTCTACTCCATAAACTTTCTTTGCTTTCTGAGCCAGGAATAAGGAAATAGTTCCAATTCCGCAATAGAGATCCCATACGGTTTCTTCGCCTTTTAAATCTGCGTATTCCATAGCTTTTTCGTATAATACTTTTGTTTGTGTTGGATTGACCTGGAAGAAAGATAGTGGTCCGATCTGGTATTTTACATTGCCAATATAATCATAAATGTATGGTTTACCATATACTTCTTCAGTCTTGCTTCCCAAGATCCTGTTTGTCTTTTCTTTGTTGATATTGACGCAGATACTTGTCATTCCTTCGACTTCTGTTAAGGAATCTACGAGCATTTCTAAGTTTCTCAGATTCTTTTTGCTCCCATTCACAACAAGACAGACCATGATCTCACCTGTTTTGAATCCGACTCTTGTTACAATGTGGCGGACCAATCCTTTATGGGTCTTTTCGTCATAAGCTGTAATATTGTTTTTCTTCATATAGTCCAAGACTTTTAATAAAATCTGTTCGTTCACTGGATGTTGGATCATACAGTGTGTGCAATCAATAATATGATGCGTCCTTCCTGCATAAAATCCTGTGATAAGATTCCCTTCTTTGTCATATCCGACTGGAAACTGAGCTTTGTTTCGATAGTAAAATGGTTCTTCCATCCCAAGGATCGGTTCCATTTTTTCTTCAATATTTTCTAAGCCTCCAATTCTTTCTAAACAGTTTTTCACTTTATTAAATTTATATTCTAACTGCTTTTCATAAGCTAAATGCTGTAATGTACATCCTCCGCACTGTCTTGCTTTGGAACAGCGTGGGCTGACTCTGTCTTTGGATGCTTCTATGACTTCTTCTACTCTTGCGAAGCCATAATTTTTCTTTGTTTTGATGATCTTTGCACGAACTTTGTCTCCGATGACTGCATCTTTTAAAAAGAGGGCATAACCATCTATATGGCCGATGCCCTCTCCTTCGTTCCCAATGTCATCGATATAGAGTTCTACGATCTGATTTTTCTTAAATTCCATACGCACCTCTGTATCTTTTTCTTGGTTAAACTGTTGTATTGATCCTGTTTTATTATAATTCTCTTAGATAGATGTCTTACGAATTCTTGTATCTAATAAACGCTGGAATCCTGACCATTCCTGATCTTCTTTTTGTTTCTCCATGATCTCTGCAAATGTTTCCATCTTCGCATCTAAATTATCTGCCTGACTTAGTGCAATTGCTTCTAATAATGCAGGTTTCTTTGGAGAACCAAATTCTAATTCTCCGTGATGTGCTAACATACAGTGTTTTACTTCATTTGCAAGTTTTGGTGGGAAACCTGGAATCTCATGGATCAGGCGGTCTAATTTGATCGCTCCCATCACAATGTGTCCAACTAACTGACCTTCATCTGTATAGTCATTCTCTGGAAAGCTTGATAATTCTTCGACTTTCCCCATATCATGCCATAATGCACACATTACGATCAAGTCTCTGTTTAACTGTGGATACAGATTTGCATAGCTTTCACAAATTTTCGCTACAGATAAACTGTGCTCTAAAAGCCCTCCGATATACCCATGGTGTACGCTTTTTGCTGCGGAATGTACTTTAAATTCTCTTGCAAAATTTTTATCCTCTATAAAGATCTTCTCTGCTAATTGTTTTAAATACTGGTTCTTTGTCTTGCTGATCATTGCAAGAAGCTCTTTGAACATCCCATCAATATCCTTCTTGGTACTTGGCATATAATCTGCCATGTCAAACTCACCTTCCTGAGCTTTACGGATCTGTTGGATGTTTAACTGGTTAGAACCCTGGTAACTTGTTACCTGTCCTCTGACTAAAATGTAGTCCATCGCCTCGAAATGTCCGATCGCATTGGTAAGTTCCCATACCTTTCCGTCGATCATTCCTGTTTTATCTTGTAGTGTCAGGGAATAATATGATTTTCCAAATTTGGATGTTCCCGGTGATTTTGTCTTACATAAATAAATCTCGGAAACCTGATCTCCTTCGTGCAAATCACTAATATATCTCATTGCTTTGTGCCTTTCTAAATTCGTTCTTCGCCAGCCAACTCTCCTGGCGATTTTTAAATCCTCTATTTTTTACCTATGTTATTATGCCACAGTTTAGTTGTAAAATCTAGTGAAATTTACTTATTATGAACGTCATGATTTCAAAAGGCACAAAACTGTTTATGAATTTACATTTTTCGCATTCAAATATGCCTGCTTATAGAAAAATTCCTGTGAATTTAGTGGTGTATCCTGATTTTTAGGAATTTTATAATTTCCATTGTGATCTTCTTCTCTTGCTTTTACATTATCACTTAACATTGTGATAAACATCTCGATCAGCTGCATTTTAATATCTGTATTGTAGATCGGTACAGCTACCTCGACTCTTCTTAATGTATTTCTTGTCATAAAGTCTGCTGACGCTATATAAACTTTTTCTCTGCCCTTCGTTCCAAAAATATAGATTCTTGAATGTTCTAAGTATCTTCCAACAATACTTCTTACTTGAATATTATCTGTTTCACCCTTTACTCCCGGAATCAGGCAACAGATTCCTCGAATGACCATGTCAATCTTCACACCTGCTTTGGATGCTTTGATCAGCTTCTCCATGATCTTTTTGTCTGTTAAGGAGTTCATTTTTAATCCAATATAAGCTGGTTCTCCAGCTTTTGCATGTTCAATTTCCCGATCGATCATATGGATCACCTTATTCTGCAGACAGTGTGGAGCTACTAACAGATGATCTGTTTCTTCTACAGTTTCTCCCATAGATAACGCCTGAAAGACTTCCGCAGCCTCCAACGCAATATCGACATTTGCTGTCATCAAGGAAAGATCTGTATAAAGTCTGCTTGTCTTTTCATTATAGTTCCCTGTTCCGATCTGTGTAATATAAGATACTTTTCCTTTTTTCTTTCTTGTGATCAGACATAATTTAGAGTGTACTTTATAACCATCTAATCCATAGATCACGCGGCATCCTGCATCTTCTAACTGTCTGGACCATTCAATATTATTTTCCTCATCAAATCTAGCCTTTAATTCTACAAGGATCGTGACATCTTTTCCATTTTCTGCTGCCTCGATCAAAGATGCAATGATCTTACTCTGCTTTGCGACACGATATAATGTCATTTTGATTGAAACAACATCTTTATCTTCTGCCGCTTCCTGAAGCATTTTTAGAAATGGCCGCATACTTTCATATGGATAAGAGAGTAACTTATCTTCTTTTTCAATCTGATCCATAATTGGCATTTCTTCGTTAAACTGTGGTGATCTTTGAGGAACTCTTTTCTCAAAAAACAAGTCTGTCTCTCTTCTTAAAATATCCTGAATCTTAAATACAAAAGACAGATCTAACGGTGTCTGTGTATAGAATACATATTTTCTTTCAAGTTCCAGATATTCACATAAAAGATCAATGATCTCTCCATCCATCTCTCTTGATAATTCCATTCGGACTGGTGCTAATTTCTTTCTTTTCTTGATCAGTTCCACCATGAAATCGCGATAATCAAGATCTTCATCATACATGGAATCTGCATCAATATCTGCATTTCTTGTAATTCGGATCAATGTTTTTGCTTTGACATGGTATCCTTTGAAGATCCTTGGCACATAGTGAAGAATCATTTCTTCTGATAACATATAAGCATCTTTTCCAGAAATATTGATCAATCTGTCAAACGTTTCATTTCCACATGGGATAATTCCTAATTTTTCTTTTCTATTTTTAGTTTCTAACACAGCAACTGCGTAGATTTCTTTATTCTTTAAAAAAGGAAATGGCTGTCTCTTCCCTATGATCGTAGGAGAGATCAATGGCGCGATTTCTGCTTGAAAATAAGCTCTTAAATATTCGCTTTCTTTTTTAGATATTTTTTGAAAATTTACCAGATGGATGTTGTGTTCTTTCAGAGAATCCATCATCTCCTCATATACGCTGTCTTTTCTTCTATTTAATTTCTGTACCTGTGGAATGATCGCATCAATCTGTTCCTGTGGTGTCATCTTTGTCTTATTTTCTTTCATGTTCTTATCAAGTAACATCTGATCGATCAAAGATCCAACTCTTACCATAAAGAATTCATCTAAGTTGCTCTGGTAAATGGATGCAAATGTCAATCGTTCACATAGTGGTACTTCTCTATTCTCAGCCTCTTCTAATACGCGTTCGTTAAACTTAAGCCAGGACAGTTCCCGGTTCATAAAAATCTTCTGCTGTGTTTTCATCTTTTCCTCCAAATCTCTATACGATGTAATTTCTATTGTACTGGTCAAATGTAAAATCATACTGCTTTTTATGTTAAGTTATCGTAAATTAACGTCTGGAATTGCCATTTTCCCTATGTTTACAGTCCAAACAATCTGTGTTAAACTCTTTAGTGAGTTGCAATAATTTAATGTAAATGAGGAATTTTTCATGAATCAGAAAGTATTACAAACACTTGAATTTGATAAGATTATAAATATTTTAACAGGATACGCAACAACCGAACTAGGTAAGTTGATGTGTGCCAATTTAAAACCAATGACTGAAGAAGCTGATATCTTAAACGCTCAGGATCAGACACAGGATGCATTGACACGTATCTATAAACGTGGAAATGTGTCTTTTTTTGGAGTAAGTGATCTTTCCCCTTCTCTTGCCCGTTTGAAGATGAGAGGTACACTTGGAACTGGGGAACTTCTTGATATCGCTCGTGTTCTGGAATCTGTAAAGAATGCCGTTTCTTACGGAGTCCGCATGGAAGACGATCTTGAAGCAGATTCTCTCGACGAGCTTTTTGAAAGCCTTGTTCCTTTAGATGATCTTCTGCACGAGATCCGCCGCTGTATTATTTCTGAAGAAGAGATCAGTGATGATGCCTCTTCTACTTTAAAACATATCCGTCGTGCAATGAAACAGACAAACCAGAAGATTCATACACAGTTAACTACGCTGGTAAGCTCTGCATCCAATCAGGATAAATTACAGGATGCGATCGTTACAATGCGAAATGGGCGTTACTGCATACCAGTCAAGCAAGAGTACAGAAGTTCATTCCAAGGTATGATCCATGATCAGTCTGCTTCTGGAAATACGCTGTTTATTGAACCAATGTCTGTTGTAACATTAAATAATGAATTAAAAGAATTGGAAGGAAAAGAACAGTCTGAGATTGAGCATATTCTTTCTATATTAAGTGAACAGGCTTCTTATGGTGTTGATGATCTTGCACATAACCAGAAGACCCTTGTATTATTAGACTTCATTTTTGCAAAGGCAAAATATGCGAAGGATATTGATGCATCCAAACCTATTTTCCGTGAAGATGGAATTATCAATATCAAACAGGGATGTCATCCTTTACTAGACCGCAAAAAAGTCGTTCCGATCAACGTATCTCTCGGCAAAGATTTCTCCATGCTGATCGTGACCGGACCAAATACAGGTGGTAAAACTGTATCTTTAAAAACCGTTGGATTATTATCTTTGATGGGACAGGCAGGCCTTCATATTCCTGCATTCCAAGGATCTTCTCTTGGAATTTTTCGTGAAATTTTTGCAGATATCGGCGATGAGCAGAGTATTGAGCAAAACTTAAGTACCTTCTCTTCTCATATGACAAATATTGTATCGATCGTTCAGCAAGCTCATCGAGATTCTTTAGTATTACTCGATGAATTATGTGGTGGTACTGATCCAATCGAAGGTGCCGCACTTGCGATCTCTATTTTAAGTGATCTGCACGGACGTGGAATTAAAACAATGGCGACAACCCATTACAGTGAACTTAAAATGTTCGCACTTTCCACCGATGATATCGAAAATGCTTCCTGCGAATTTGATGTGGAAACGCTTTCTCCAACATACCGTCTGATGATCGGTATTCCTGGAAAAAGTAATGCGTTTGCAATTTCCCGCAAATTAGGATTGGATGAACATATCATTGAAGGTGCTGCAGATCAGATTGATGAATCTGTCAAAGATTTTGAAACGATCTTAGCTGACCTTGAAAAGAGTAAACAGACGATTGAAAAAGAACAGGAAGAGATCCTTGAATACCGTAAGGAAATCGAAACTCTCCGTAAGAGTTTAAAATCTCGTCAGGATAATATAAAAGAAAAACGTGATAAGATGCTTCGCGACGCCCGTGAAGAGGCTCACAATATCATCTCTGAGGCGAAAGAGATCGCAGATTCTACGATCCGTGAATATAACAAATTAAAGAAACAAAACAAGAATCCAGATACAAACAAGAAGATGGAACATATGCGAAGCGATCTTCGCGGCCGCATGACAAAATTAGAAGGTCAAATGGCTTACAAATCCAAGAAAAAGAACAAGAAACGTCACGAGGCGAATGATTTCCATGTTGGTGATGAAGTTTATGTAACAAGTCTTTCCCTTGCCGGAACTGTTTCCACGCTCCCAAATGCCAAAGGTGATCTGTATGTTCAGATGGGTATGATGCGTTCTCTTGTTAACATCAAAGACCTTGAGATCACAAAAACGGCCAAAGATGTAAAACGTGAAAATCAAAGAAATGAAAGTCGTAACCGAGGACGTACTGCGATCAACAAATCCGCTTCCATCCGACCTGAGATCAATGTTATGGGTATGACGGTTGATGAAGCAATCGCACAGCTTGATAAGTACATCGATGATGCGTGCCTGGCCAACTTAGCACAGATCACTGTTGTCCATGGAAAAGGAACTGGTGCTTTACGTAAAGGGCTTCATAATTACTTTAAACAGTTGAAGAAACAAAAACGTATCTCCGGTTACCGTGATGGTGAATATGGTGAAGGAGATCTTGGTGTAACTGTTGTTATACTGTAAAAAAGATATAAAGAAGGAGATTTTATGACTTATTACGATATCTTATTTAGCTTTTTTATATATGGATTTCTTGGTTGGTGTTCTGAAGTCGCTTTTGCAGCTTTTAAACAACATTCCTTTGTAAACCGTGGATTTCTAAATGGTCCGATCTGTCCGATTTATGGAATTGGAGTGACGGTTGTCGTTGCTTCTCTTCAGCCTTACGTCGGAAACTTGATCTTGCTTTATATTACCTCCACCATTCTCGTTACTTTTCTTGAATGGCTAACGGGTTTTCTTCTTGAAAAGATGTTTCATCACAGATGGTGGGATTATTCTGAAATGCCATTGAATATCGGCGGCTATGTATGTCCTTTATTTTCTGCGATCTGGGGCGTCGCTTGTGTATTGATCGTGAAACTTATCTATCCTTTTACGGATAAACTAGTTTCTTTTTTCCCGATATGGCTTGGAAAATTTTTGCTTGTTTTATTAAGCATTGCTCTTATAGTTGATATTTGCATCACAGTTCAGGGTATTTTAAAATTCAACAAACGTCTTGCCCTTATGGAGGATATTGCAAAAGAACTGCGTAATATTTCTGATCAGATTGGTGAAAATATCTACGATAGTATGATGGATGGTCTGGAGGCTCAAGACCGATTAAAAGCTCGTGCAGATGTTATTCGAGAGAAAGTTGATGAAGCCAAACAGGAAAATGCAGATGAACTCAAAGCTCGTATGGATTCTTTAAAACAGCGAGCTGAGGAACTTCGTAGCAAATACGAAAAGATGGCAAAACTTCCTACATTTACATCACGCCGTATTTTACGTGCATTCCCTAAGATGATGCCTCGTGAACATGTAAGAGAATTTGGGCAGTTACGACGCATCCTGAAGAAAAAAAGAGATGAATTGAAAAAGTCATGATAAATTTTTAACTGTAAAAATGTCAGGTACATCTAAGTTTCTCGAAAACTTAGATGTACCTGACATTTTTTTCTTTTTATTTTCTATCCAATTAACACAGTTTTTCCACTTCCTGACGTTACGAAAGAAACTAATTCGTGAATGTATTAAGAATATAATCAACGTCCGTCGTCTTCTTTAATTCTTCCAGAATTTCTTCTTCTGTCACTGCTTCTGTAATCTGTCCAAGAATCTCTAAATGTTCATCTCCAACTCCAGCAATTCCAATGACAAGCTGTGCTGTTCCGCCATTAAATTCGACTCCGTCTGGATACTGCATCACAATAATTCCGCTTCTTTTTACGTCTCTTTTTGCATCTTCTGTTCCGTGTGGAATTGCAAGTCCTAATCCCATGTATACAGATGCTTCTTCATTTCTTCGGATCATTGCTGGAATATAATCATCATCTACATATCCAAGATCTCTTAAAAGTTCCCCTGCTGCCACGATCGCTTCTTCCATGCTTACCGTTGGAAGTCCCAGTTTAATTCCTTCCCTTACCAAAATCATACCTTCTTTCGCTGGTACTTCTGGTGTTGTTTCTACAACTGGTGTTACTGTTTCTTCCTCTTTATTTTTTTTCTTATTCTTAAAAAAGAATCCCATAATTATCTCCCTTCTAAATCCAATTTTTATTCCATTATTTTTTTCTATCTCTATTATAGCAATGAAATTTTTTTACGTCTATTTTTAGTAGTGCTAATTTTTTCAGTAAATTTTGTGTCATTATTTTGTTTTCTGCCGTCACGCCTTTTTATTAATTTCTATTGTTTCCTTTTATAGATCATTCTTTAACATATAAAAATCCTTCATATGTATTTTGTGAATTCTCATCTTCTGGAATAATTTCTAACGTTATCCTCTTGTAACCATCTCCTTCTTTTCTTCGATAGGTGATCGTTACAAATTTCTTTTTATTTGCAAATTGCTTTTTCAGATATTCAATCTTTGTCTTCCTAAGATATTTCACCAAATCATCTGAATGAATAAGCCGTATATCTTCAAAATTGTGAAACCATTCTGACAGAGCTCCTATGGAATCTTGTTTCTTTTTATTCTTGGTTTCTTCCCAATTTATAATCTTATAACGATCTTTTTCCAGATTGATTCGGAGAATCTGTGTATACAATCTGTAAAGAGCTACATAGGAGGCTGGCTGTCCCTGACGGTCTACTCCATTTTTCTTGTAATACATCGCTTTTTCTTCATACATACGAATATCAGCAACATCTGATATCTCTTTCATGGAATCCCATTGGCATTCACTGCTTGAAACATATCCATAAGAAATCGAAAGCTCCTTGATCCGGTTACAGCTCCAGTACTTGATATCTCCATCAAATTGCCGTCTGATCCATTCAAACTGTTCTCTTTTCACAAATAGAATTGCTGCAAATTCATCTCCACCCATTCTATAAACTTTTCCATATCTATCAAACCTGGTCTTCATGCAAGATGCTGCTACACAGATCAATTCATCTCCCGCTGCATGTCCTTGTCTGTCATTGATAATCTTTAGTCCATTCACATCCATAGAAACATATATAAATTGAGAATCCATGCGTATCTCTGAAATGTCTTCGTCATATGCTTTTCGATTAAAACATCCTGTCATCTTATCGATATTCGACATCTCTGAAATAGAGGAAATCATCACAGATTGTTCCTTATTCTTCTTTTTAACTTTCGATAATCTTAGTACCATAAATAGAATACCGATTGCTGCAATACTCAAATATACAACCATGATCAATATTGCGATCAAATTACTCTTGTTGTCTACCGCAATCCAATATGTAATACCAACGATATATTTCTGTGTTTTCTTTAAGATATAATAATTCTTTTTTCCATCGACACGAATGATTCCCGATGCGATCTTCTCCTTCGCAATCTTCTTTCTCTGCTTGCGAAGCCCCATATCATCTAATTTCACTCCTATCTTTGAAGCATCTGTAGCCCCATAGATTCTTCCAGTTTCTTTATCCGCTACATACAAAGCAATTCCTTTATATACTGGAATATCTGCTACAACAGTCCCCACTTCACTTTGTTTGTTTTTCTCTACGATTTCAATCGTCTGATCTAACAACACTTTGGACGTTTTATATACATTCTTACTATTTACAATATAAAGAATTCCTGCTTCCAAAAATACTGCTGTCACGATCATACCTATCAGCAAACAGAAAATCTTCAACGTCTTATGTTTTATTTTTTTCTTTTTGTTATACATGCATTTTCCCTTATTTTACATTATTATTTAGACCAAGATACTCTATCATTCTCCCCTTGATATTCGAATACTCCATCATTCTTTTCTTCTAATGCTTTGATCATATGATATGTATATTCATTATATGGGGTTGGAATCCCCAATTCTTTCCCCATTCTCATCATTGCACCAGAGAACATATCAATCTCTGTATGGCGACCAGAATCAATATCCTGTAATGTCGAGTATCTTGCAGATGCTTTGACCGCACTCCCCCGTCCAGACTTTGCATTGATCATACTTAAGTCGATCCCTTTCGCTTTAGCAACTGCTTCAACTTCGGCTCTTAATCCATCTCGAATCGCTGCCATATGTTCACTATCTTCATAGCATCCAACTCCAACTCCTAAGATTGCCTGTGGCAGATTATTGCAGACATTTAATTTGAATTTACCCCAGATTTCTGCCTGAATATCATCTGTGATGATCCAGTGGAGACCTGTATTTTCAAAAATATCATTTACTGCTTTTACTCGTTCGCTTTCGTATGGTTGTTGTAGTTCTCCAAAATAAATCCCGACCGTTGTTTCTGGATTAAAATGATATCCATCTTCTTTCTTCTGTGATGCCACCTTGATAAAGGAGTATAAAATATGTGATTTATCAATTTTCTCCGCTATGATCTCTTCACTGTCAACTCCATTCATCAGACTCATGACCGTTGTGTTTTCTCCTACGATCGTCTGAATATCCTTTAATGCCCCTCTCAGACTTCCGTATTTTAAAGATACGATCAGAAGATCCACATTGTGTGCTTCTTCTGGAGTCCACACTTGCGGTGTGTATTTTGTTCCGTTGATCATTAATCCTTGGTTTTTGAGGCGTTCATTTCTCTCACCATCTGCTACAACTCCCAGTGTAATATTTTTATTATTTGACAGTCCCCAGATAACGTAAGAACCTACGGCACCTGCTCCAAGAACTGCTACTTTTTTGATGTTCATTGTTTTTTGGTTCCTCCTGATCGTCGTTTTTTGATTGTTATTCTTATTTTAACATTTTTGGAGTGTCTTTTGTGTATATTCTTGTTTTATTTATATTTATTTATTATAATAAACATAAATAAATATAAATAAACATATATTCATATAATAAACATAAATAAACACAAATAAATATGGAGGTGAATAGAAAATGGAAAATCCTTTTACTTTAACATTTGGTCAAAAACCTACGGAATTCATTTCGCGCACTAACCAAATTGGAAAGATCATTCATACATTTGATATGGAAAATCCTTCAAATAAAGTTTATATGGTTGCTGGTGTCAGGGGGTCTGGAAAGACGGTTTCTCTTGCTGAAATTGCTGATCATTATTCTTCAAATGATCAATGGATTGTTTTAAGATTGAGTGCTGATACAGATTTGATCGCTGGTGCAGTTTCCGAACTTACCCGCGTTTCACAATTTTATGATCTGGATCTTGGATTAAATCTAAATCTCGGAATTGCTGAGTTGTCGGTAAACAAAACAAATGATTCTTTGGAAAAAGAAGCTATGCTTCGTAATATTCTTGAGAAGTTAAAAAATAAAGGAAAGAAAGTTCTTTTTATCATTGATGAGATTATAAATAATTCTTATGTCAAAGTATTTGCTAGTAATTTTCAGATTTATATTACACAGAATTACCCTGTGTATCTTGTAATGGCTGGTTTGTTTGATAATATCAGCAATCTTCAAAACGAGAAGAGTCTGACATTTTTATATCGTGCTCCAAAAATTTTTCTGGAACCACTTAGCATTCCTGCAATTACTACAAGTTATCGTTCTGTATTTGACATTTCTCCAAGTGAGGCTGTTGAGATGGCGAAACTTACAAAGGGGTATCCTTTTGCTTTTCAGATTCTTGGTTATTTGAAGTGGGAGACAAATGATGATCTTGAAAAACTGCTTCCTAAGTTTGACGAGGAATTGATCATTTATGCTTATGAGAAGATATGGAGTGAACTTTCTGAACTTGACCGGAAGATTGTTTATGTAATTTCTACGGGAGTTTATAAAACTGGGGAAATTCGTGAGAAATTATCGATATCTCCACAGTTATTGAATACCTATCGAAAGCGATTGATGGAACGTGGTGTTGTGAATGGTTCTGTTCGTGGAGAACTGACTTTAGCGCTGCCTCGATTTGAGGAATATATTGAGATGTATTGTGAAGTGAATCTTTAGTTTTGTAACGTTTTTCTTTATTCTGTATATTGCATTAATACATGTGGTATTCCATCTTCTAGAAATGATTCGAATTTCTGTACAAATCCTACTTTCTCATATAATTCTTTTGCATATACCTATGCTTCTATTTTGATTGATTTTGCGTTGAATTTCTTCTTGTGAGTCTGAAGTAATTCCATCTATTAAAATATATGCACCCATTTGCCAAAGCTCATCATCCAAAGAAATATTTGCAACGCACAATCAATTTCTTTCTGAAGTTCAAAACAAGAAAATGAATGTTGCAAATTTTCTTGTTTGACAAGTTCCTGTAAATACGGTAAATATACATATCTCGTATTTAATGTTTGATACAAATCTTTTGAATTTACCACTTCATCTTCTCCTTTAAGAAACGCACGATAATTTTCAATATGTATCAATAAAACTTTATAATATTGTTCTTTAGAAATTAATAGCCTGCCAACTGCACCACATTCACAGCTGCCCCTAAATGGGCTTATTCAGTGCTCTCTTACTCCGGCGCAGCCCCAAAAGGGGCTTGCTGGTTTGCTTTGATTTCCTACTACCACTCCAAGTGGTTTATTTCTTGTTTTTCTTCACCGGCTCACCCGTAAACGGGTCGATATACTCTACTAATGACATTTGATCGTATTCTAAATCTTCTTTCAACTGATTCTGAATATACGCTTTGATCGCAGCTGTGTTCTTTCCTACTGTATCTATATAATATCCACGACACCAGAAATGTCTATTTCCATACTTGTACTTTAAATTCGCATGCTTTTCAAATGTCATTAGCGAACTTTTCCCTTTTAAGTATCCCACTATTTCTGATACAGAATATTTTGGGGGAATCCTTACCAACATATGGATGTGATCACTGCAACATTCTGCTTCGATTATTTCTATAAAAACACTCACATACCCCGCCGACTATGCGGGAAAAACCTTGAAATATAGGGCTTTTTAAGGCCCTAAATGTGTAGGTTGGTGCTTTGTTGCGATATGCTCCACGGTTACGGTGTATTGTTCATATTCTGTTTTCGGGAATCTTTATGAAATCTTCAAAATTGCCCGGTATGCTATCCGTAAAATCAAAGAAAGGACTTGATTATATGGATATGATTTTGAAAACGACTGACCTCTGCAAAAATTTCAAGGGGCAAATGGCGGTAAACAATGTGTCACTGAACATCCGGCGCAACTCGGTTTATGGTCTGCTGGGGCCGAATGGGGCTGGCAAATCCACGATCTTAAAAATGCTCACCGGCATTTTGCGCCCCACATCGGGAAGCATCGAGTTTGACGGCCACCCGTGGAAGCGGAATGATCTGGAGCATATCGGTGCTTTGATTGAGATGCCCCCGCTTTACGAAAATCTGACTGCATACGAAAATCTCAAAGTCAGAACTACATTGCTCGGCCTGGACGATGCACGAATTAACGAGGTATTGCAAATTGTCCAGCTCACGAATACCGGCAAGAAACGGGCCGGGCAGTTTTCTCTTGGTATGAAGCAGCGGCTTGGTATTGCTATTGCATTGCTGAACAGTCCCCAGCTTTTGATTCTGGATGAACCGACTAACGGCCTTGACCCTTTAGGGATTGAGGAACTTCGAGAGTTAATTCGCTCTTTTCCCTGCAAAGGGATTACAGTTATTTTGTCCAGCCATATTCTGTCGGAAGTCCAGCAGATTGCAGATCATGTGGGTATCATTGCTGGCGGCGTCCTTGGATATGAGGGAGAGCTTCGCGCCGGTGAAGATTTGGAACAACTCTTTATGGATGTTATTCGCAGAAATGGTAAGGAGGGATATTAAATGGAGATGGCATATATTCAGGCAGAGAACCTAAAGCATAAGAGAACTTTCACAAAAACGCTGATCGTTCTGGCCCCGTTTGTAACTGCGCTTATGAACTTTTTTGCCCCTCTTTGGTTCCAGCTCAATTCTTATAATTGGTGGTATATCCTGCTTTATCCTGGATTCCTTACGCTCACCTGTGCCTTGATTGAACAGCGGGATAATGGCAAACTAAAATATCGTGCCGTTGCTTCATTGCCTGTTTCGCAGAACAAAGTCTGGAAAGCAAAAATTGGAGTGGCCGGTATTTACTCCTGTGTGGGGAATTTCATTTTCCTGGCGCTAAATCTGTTGGGCGGTTTTGCAATATTAGTTATCAACGAAATTCCCCTGACAATCGGAATTTGGCAGGCTGCGGCCGGAACAGCTTGTATTGTCATTGCAAGCCTATGGGAAGTTCCGCTGTGCTTATGGTTATCAAAAAAAGTTGGTATCTTTGTCACGGTTATTCTTAATGCCGGACTTGGAAGCGTTTTAGGGATTTTCACGGCTACAACCTCTTTGTGGATGATCTGCCCGTATAGCTGGGTGCCGCATCTTATGATTTCCGTGTTAGGTATTTTGCCTAATGGTGAGCCGGTTGCAGATCAGAGTACGGCAATGGCATTTTGGATGATTATACTTGTATTGGTCATTTCGCTGGCCTGGTTTGCGGCGCTGTCATTTTTAACTGCAAGATGGTTTGAGAAAAAGGAGGTGGGGTAACTATGGTATCTGTGGTTCGCTGCTGGAAAGCAGAATATCAGAAGTGTAAACATAGCATTTTGCTCTATATGCACAGCATGATTCCGATTATATGTGCGGCGATTTTTGCGGGTTACTATCATATATCCAGATGGGAACTGGCAACCAAAATCAGTGCCTATCTGGAAGTGCTGGCCGTTGCGTTCCCGTTTCTGATCAGCATTATTGTGGGCCTGGTTGTTCAGATCGAAAATCAGGCCGGGCATTATCAGCTTTTGTTGGGAACAATCCCATCTCGCATGGCAACGTATATTGGTAAACTTGGTTTTCTGATGATCTGTGCTTTTGGCGCAACATTTTTAGCGTTAGGAACATTCGCTGCACTATATAGGGATGCTCCGGCAAGCCTTTACCTGAAAGCAGGGATTCTATTGTTGATTACCATGCTTCCCATTTACCTGATTCATTTGTTTGTGGGAATGAGCTTCGGAAAAGGTGCATCTATGGGATTGGGAATTGCAGGGAGTTTAATAGCTGCTCTTATGATAACAGGGCTTGGTGACGCTACATGGAAATATATTCCCTGGGCCTGGGGCGTTCGTGCTATGGATTACACTGTGCTTGCATGGGATAGCCCCCAACTGTATGCACAGGTAAAAACCGATTTTTTCAGCGGTATGATTATTTCTGTATGCTGCACTGTTTGTCTGCTGATTGCCAGTTTGGTTTGGTTTCATGGTTGGGAGGGAGGTAAAAACAGTGAATAAAAAGTGCCTGTTTGCCGTGGTAATTGTGCTTGTAAGTCTTATATGCTTATCGGCCTGCGGTGCGCTCCGCGATACCGCCGATAAAAATAAGGCGTTAAATGAATCTCTGCCGTATTATGAGCTGAACGCCGCAAACTATGATGAAATTTCATATAACGGCCTGACATATACCATAACGGATGAATGTCTTGAAATGTCAGAACTGCAAGAAGAAATCGGGCAGGTATCGAAACGCTTCAAAAATGTGGCGGGGGAAGATTTCAGTTTCGGCTACGTTTACAGTATTGTGGATGTGGATATAAGCAATGCCGTAGCTGTAAATATCAACAATGAATATCGGAAAGCTGGCATTAAAAATAATGATGAGTAACCTCGACAATGTGGTATAATGGGGCGGGAGGTGATTTTTTGACCCACTTACTTGTAGTTGACGATGAAGTTTCTATCTTGGAATTGATTAAGAACAGTTTGGGGAAAGATGGATATTTGATAACAGTCTGTCAAAATGCGGATGATGTAGACATCAAAAAGCTGCATTTCTATGACCTCATTCTTTTGGATGTGATGATGCCTGGCACAGACGGGTTTGAGTTTTGCAAACAGATCAGGAATATGGTAGACTGCCCGATTCTCTTTCTGACCGCAAAGACATTAGAGGAAGATATATTGTTTGGATTGGGCATCGGTGCGGATGATTATATTACGAAACCTTTTCGTATTCAGGAGCTTCGCGCCCGTGTCGCGGCACATTTACGCAGAGAAAAAAGGGAGCATCACAGCACACTTTCATTTGAGCCTGATATAAGATTTGACCTTTCCGCAAAGGTACTGTATGTTTCAGAACAGCCGGTTCCCCTTACCAAAAGCGAGTATTCAATCTGTGAATACCTTGCGAAAAACCGGGGACAGGTTTTTACAAAAGAACAAATCTATGAAGCCGTTTTCGGGTTTGATGGAATAGGCGATAACTCTACGATCTCAACGCATATAAAAAATATTCGTGCGAAATTGGAGCATTTCAAAATAAGTCCGATCAGCACCGTATGGGGGATAGGATATAAATGGGAGTGAAAAAGAAACCTACATTGAAAATATTGTTTCGCCAGTTTGCTATCTCCCTCATTGTCATGCTGGTAGCGGCAATTATTGTCCCTTTTGGTTTGGAGGGACTTGCTATAAATGCTGGATTAGCTACAAGAGCAAATCTAAGTGAATTGCAAGTAAAAGAGATCATTCCAACGCTGACGATTGCCCCGGATATTACAAAGGTTGTGATTCCACAGGGATGCGGCTACTTAATTCTGGACAAGAACTTTAATGAGCTTTACAGCAATATGGACGATGATGAAAAAGAAATTGCCCTGCTGTACGCAAAGGGAAAATATATTGAATATGCTACGGGGAGGCAGTTTGCACTTGTTGTCCGGGAAAACGAATTTTGCGTTTTAAGGTATTATATTGGTTCTCAATTTACAGTGTCATGGCTACCGGAATATTTTCCATCTCCTGACACGCTTGCGTTTATCCTGATGGCTGTAAATTCGCTGCTGGTCATTATCATACTGACCGCCAGATTTGCTAAGAACCTGCGTACACAACTGACCCCGCTTTTTGAAGCAACTGCGGAGGTTTCAAAGCAAAACCTTGATTTTGAAGTAGGACACGCCAAAATCAAAGAGTTTGAAGATGTCCTTGCATCTTTTTCAGATATGAAAGATAATCTGAAAATTTCGTTAGAACGGCAATGGAAAACCGAACAGACACAGAAAGAGCAAATCGCCGCGCTTGCCCATGATTTGAAAACGCCTCTGACGGTTATTCAAGGAAATGCTGATTTACTCACAGAAACAAATCTTGATGATGAGCAACGATTATACGCTGGTTACGTCGTGGAAAGCTCCGGCCAGATGCAGTCATATATTCAAACCCTGATTGATATATCACGGGCGGCGGTTGGTTATCAGCTCCATATTGAAAGTATAGACTTGCCAGCGTTCATGCAGCACTTGTTCGGTTATATGGAATCACTATGCCGGACAAAAGAAATCCGGCTGCAAATGAATACTGTTTCACTCCCTCAAATGCTGAAATTTGATAGGGTGCTGATAGAACGTGCTATTATGAATGTTATCAGTAATGGGCTGGACTACTCCCCGCAAGGCGGAACGCTTTATGTGGATGTTCAGAGTAACAACGGTTTCGTGGAAATTTCAGTCACAGACGAGGGAACGGGGTTTTCTAAAGAGGCATTATGCCACGCACAGGAACGGTTCTATATGGGCGATCAAAGCCGCAATTCAAAGTTACACTTTGGTATGGGTCTATATATTACAAATTCGATTATGGAACAACATAATGGTCAGCTTATTTTAGAAAATTCAAAAGAAACCGGCGGCGCAAAGGTTACTATGAAACTTCCTTGCTGATTTTCCGATAGTGTAATGGACGTCTTTTATGTCCGTCCATTCTTTAACACCATTTTCACCACACCAAGCAATGCTGCAAACAAAACACCAGCAACCGGCCATACAATCCATGTAATATCCCAGCTCATCGTCCAGAAGCTCCATGCAAGGTAAATCGCTGTAGTCAAGCACCAATATACACCAGAAAACGTGTCAGTCTTTTTCTTAAACAGTTTTTCTTCTTTTGTATATTCTCCTTCCTGAAGAAGGGTATCGTAACTGCTTTTTACCATCCCAACACGAACCAACAGATTCACTCCTATTGCAAGTATGAATAGCAGTAATCCAACGGAAAGACCACAGTAATAGTCGGACGCTTCCATAGATTCGGCAATAATTGTCGGAATCACTGCCAGTATACAAAGCACTACCCCAACAGCTGTTCCTCTGATAAAAATTGGTTCATAGGAATCTTTTTTTTCTCGTACCATTCCAGATACACCATACTCTGTTTCAAAGCATTCTTTTTCAAAATGTTCCATATGTGATTCACTCATTCCATATGTAATAAACAAAAAGACGGCTGCCGCAACCATTCCAAGCAAAAAAACACATCCAAATACTGTTGCCAGAGATTCCGAAACATGAAATACGCTATCTTCTGCCATTGTCACAAGAACAATCAATAATATTGGACTTAAGATACACATACTTGTTGCGTTTGCCACTACTTTGGATCCATTTCTTTTCATGTCAAGAAATTCATTTGCATTCTCCATAGTTACTTTTTTCAACGGTTCTGCATAGCTTTCAGTACTTTCGTGATAGGTGATATTTTCTGCTTTCATTTCATCTTTTAATAGGTAATCTGTACTAACACCAAAAAGCTCCGACATCTGTAAAATTCTTTGCAAATCTGGAACAGTTCCTGCACTTTCCCACTTAGATACTGCCTGTCTGGATACGCCCAACTGATTGGCTAGTTCTTCCTGTGACCATCCATTCTTTTTTCTTTCCTCTGTAATCTTATCAGCTAAAATCATTTTTTCCTCCTTTTGCAGATTTTATGAGCTAAATATAACAGTTTTGCTGTTTGCATTCCACCATTTCAGGCTGTAAATCTGTCAACCAGAAGTTGCAAATCACAAAAGGATTCTATGAATCCCGATTTTTCAACAATACAAGCAGGAAATTATTTATCATCTGTATTTGTTTTATTGTTTTCCTTTTTCTTATAAGTCGAACCTAAGCAAAGAAATGCGGAACCAAGACTTAACCATATTATAGCCATAGTATTTTCATTTCCAGTCGTTAAGCCAATAGCTGAGGCTATCAAAAACAGAGCTGATACAACATAAAATAAGATTGATTTGTTTATTCCTTTTTTCATAAATAAGCATCTCCTGCAAACAATAATTTATTTTAATAAATATTTTTTAAATGCTTTATGATTATCAAAGTGGACTTCTCTAAAAAACAGAACTAACCAAATAATATAGGTTGGTATAACCATATATGGGGTTAAAAAGCAGGATAATGTCGCTCCTGCTAACATTATAACAGTCCATATGAAGCACTGATTTCTTATATCACGAGAGATCTGAGCTTTATCATATATTGCCTGTTCTTCTTTAGAAAATGAATTAAATCCTGAAACAAATTTAGTTGCTTTTTCCTTAAAAATCGCAAATAACACACCTATAATTACAAATGGTATAACCAAAATTATACATGACCAAAATCCTATATTCATAATACATACCTCCTCTTAAAATACCAATTTCTCAGTTTCAAAAACTTGAATTTATTTGGAAGATTTTATTATCCATTCATCAAGAAATTTCATTTGTTCATCCGTATGAAACCAATGCTCTCCATTTTTCATAATAGAAAGTGTTGAATTAGTCCTCTGTACAAATTCAAATATCGTTCCATAAGCGGTAAGATTATCTTTTTCACCATACAAAATGTGCGTTGGGATTTCCCATATAATAGGATTTTCTCTTGCATAGCAAAGATAATCCCATGAAAGAGTCTCTCCAAAGGTTGTCTGAATTTCTTTTTTCTCTTTGAGTTCATCCTCTGTAACATTTGTCCAAATCATCATATCAGCAATAAGCCTTTCCATATCTACAACGGGCGAAATAAAATATGCTTTCTCTATTTGCTGATTTGATAAGGCATTGATAGCAAAATACGCTCCAATGCTATTGGCAATTACTTCAACAGTCTTGTAGTTTCTATAAATTGAATTAAAAAGTAATGGAAATTCTTCTTTTGCTTCCCATGGAAACTGTGCAGTATAGTCGAGACCAATCACATCACAATTACTAAAGAGCGGTTTGTAATGAATAGCTTCTTCAGCATTACCACCTTTTCCATGTATATAAATAACTGCTTTATCCACAATAGTTATCCTCCACAAATTTAAATTGTTACACTTAAAAAAGCGGAATTTCACCATCATAGTTTTCTGCTTTTTCCAATAGCGGTCCTTTAGCTCCCATCGTAAACGCGATGTCGCTACTGCGGATAGAGAGCAGCTCCATTCCGGGTCTCACCTTCAAAAAATCCATCATTTTCTTCGTAAGAAGAATTTGCCCCTCCTGTGAAATCTCTACCCAGCAGTAGGAACGCCCCTTGTATTTGATAAATTCGCCAGAACCTGCTGAGTAGTCAAGCAACGGCGGAGTATCGTCCAAAATGTGACCAAGTTTTGACGGATGCAAAAGGCCTTTCCGGGTGACGCAGAAGCCACCGGTAATCTTACTTCCGGTAAAAAGATATACTTTTCCTTCATCTGTAATGTGATATTCTTCCATTGCCTGCGGTGGAATCCGCAATGTTCCATCCGTCCGAATGAGTGATTTCCCGAAAATAAATTTTCCTCCCTTATTCATTTGTGGCATAAAAACACCTCCTGAAATTCCGATTTTAATGTCTCTATTATACCATAATGATACTATTATAAAAAAGGAAAAAGAGCTCCTTCGAGCTCTTTTGATTCAGTTCTGTAAACTTGAATTGAGATTTCATATATTCAAAGGGATTTAATAACTGTTATATTTTATTATCAAATATCTCTCAAGCCCTTGAAAACACTAAGTTTGTCGCAGGTGAGCTTTCCCTTATTGTTTCCCTTGTATTATATTGTCCCATGAGTGTTTACGAACTCTGATAAGGGAAAAAACAAGGGAAAGAAAATCTTATAAAACAGTATAACACAAAATAAAAGTGACATGGTGAACTGATTGAAATGCTTCTGATTTTTGCAACAAATGATTGATTGAACGATAAGGAGATTTGATACGATGAGAACGATATTTGCAGAATACAATCCACAACGCAACAGCATTGATGTTTATACTTCTGCTGGCTATATGCTCCGCATTGACTGCTGGGAAGCGGAGAAGAATTTAACAACTACTCCCGGATCTGACTGTGCATTAAACGCACTTGCCATTGATGAACCACTTGAGTATGCAAGATTGTATCTTGATGGAACGATGCAAATGTGGATAGATGCGGAAGATTCCTTTTAGGTATACGCAAGAAACGGCGGCTCTGATTTCTCAAAACCGCCGTTAGGATAATAACTTAAAATAGGCGCGCAAAATCACCTGCCCCAGCCAGCGTTTTTTTCTTTCCCCGTAGTCGGGGCAGGTTCATGCGCTATGCAATTATTCTTCTTTAGCTTCTATCAAGCCGATATTTTTTGCTCTGCGTTCCACATAGCAGCATATTTTCCGCCTTTCGCAAGCAATTCCTCATGGGTTCCAGATTCAGCAATCCTGCCATCACCCATTACAAGGATTTGATCTGCATTTTTGACGATGGAAAGGGTATGAGCAATCATTACCACAGTCTTTTTCTCTTTTAATAGATTAGCGATGGCCTGCTTTACGGCAAGCTCATTTTCAATGTCAAGAGATGCTGTTGCTTCATCCAAGAGCAGGATGGGGCTATTTTTCAGTATAGCGCGGGCTATTGAAATTCGCTGACGCTCACCGCCAGAGAGAAGATTTCCATTCTCGCCAGTCGGCGTATCGTATCCCTTTTCCATCTTACGGATGAAGCTGTCACAGTTAGCCTCCCGGCAGGCAGCCTCGATTTCCGTGTCCGTAGCATTAGGGCGAGCGTGTCGGATATTATCCCGGATGGTATCGTCAAAAAGAAATATGTCCTGGTCTACCATAGAAACTTGCTCCAGTACACGCTCTGCGGCAACATGGTTAATGGGTTTACCGCCAATAGAAATCGTCCCGCCCGTTGCTTCATAATATTTTGCAATCAGGTTCAAAATAGTAGATTTGCCGGAGCCAGAGTCTCCGATAATGGCCGTGAGCTTTTGATCTGGCACCGTAAAGGTGGCGTGTTTTAGTACCGGTTCACCGGGAACATATGCAAAATCTACATTGTCAAATGTGATTTCATGGGTAGCTGTGTGAAGCGGCTCCATGCTGCCAGTTTCCTCCGGCTCATTCATTACACTCAAGATTTTGTTTTTCGAGATCATCAGGTTCTTATAACTGGTGAGGTCTACAAAAATCGAGTTAGCCAGCTTTGCACAGAACAGGGGCAGCATACAAATCAAAAGGTAGTCCACCGTGTTCAGTGTCCCTGCGACCCAGGGTGCATAGGCCAGCAAGATAACCAGCGGGCAGGACAGCCAACTCAAAATACCAAAGACCGCACCAATAGGAAGCACTTTTGATTCGTACACAAAGCTGATCCGACAGAACTCCCGCATAGCGTTGATAACGGTTTTATTCTTCAAACCACCTACGCCATAGGCCCGGAAAGTTTGAATACCAGACACATACTCCACAATGCTGCTGACATTCTCTGCACAAATATCATTCTTTTCTTTACCATACTTCCGAACCATACGGAAGGAAAGCCACAGTCCAGGGATCAAAAGCAAGTCGGCAATCAGCAGGATAATTCCGGCAGGCACATAAATGGTCATCACAAAAATAATCAGCATGAGCGAAAGTGCAAAACTCTTTGCCATATCACCGATCTTATGGGTCAGGATTTTTTCATAGTTGTTTACATCGCTTGTGATGGTATTGATATAATCGCCGGTCTGTCCCTGGGTAAACCGGGAAAGCGGGATACGCTTCAAATGGTCGCCCATAAAGAGGCGGGTATTCTTGCTGACCTCTGCACCGCCGATCTGCGCTTTGGTATAGCCATAGCTGTAAATCAGGATACGGAGAAGAAAAACCACTGCAATAATACCGGTCAGAGCCAGAACGCGGTTCATGTCAAATTGACCCGACCACAAAAACTGCATAACAGAGTAAAGCAGCATAAACAGGCTGCCGGAGAGAAGTCCTTCCAGAACGGTTCCGCCGACACCAATATAGAAATTGCGGTTTTTTTTCAATACATCATGCTCATTCATGCTGCTCGCCTCCCTCCAACTGATAAGTGATATTCCGGGCTGTCTCGTAGTCTTTCCACGCATTTCGATAGTAGGCGTTGTTCTTCCGAACTTCCTCATGGGTGCCAACGCTGGTAATTGTATGATTTTCCACCACAGCCACCCGGTTGCACATTTTCAAAGCACTCAAACGGTGTGCTACTACAATGACTGTTTTGCCTTTGCATAGATTTTGAATAGCTTTATCAATCTCCATCTGATTTTCCGGGTCAGAGGCACTTGTGGCCTCGTCCAAAATTAAGATAGGTGCATTTTTCAGAATTGCGCGGGCAATCGCAATCCGCTGTTTTTCACCGCCGGAGAAGCGAGAGCCAAAGCTACCCACTTTCGTGTCATATCCATCTGGCAAGGACATGATAAAATCGTCAATCTGCGCCTCTTTTGCAGCAGCCCGCACTTCTTCCAGAGTGGCGTTGCTGCCCATTCGGATATTTTCTAAAACGCTGTCACGGGTCAGGAATGTCTTTTGAAATACGATGGCTACATTTTTCAGAATGGTATCGTAGTCAAGCTCTTTGACATTTTTTCCACCAATCAGCACTTCGCCCTCCTGCACATCATAGAAGCGGGAGATCAGTTCAATCACAGTGCTTTTACCGGCACCAGACTGTCCCACAAGAGCCATGCGTTCCCCGTCATTGATTTTGAGGTTGACGCCTTGCAGTACATCGGTCTTGCCGTCATAGGAAAATCGGACATTGCGAAGTTCAATATCGTGATTTTGGGGAAAGTCCGTTCCACCCTCATAAATCGGAATATCCAGGATTTCTTTGGTCTTGGTAACAGCGTTCAGTACATTAGCAAAATTAGTCCCCAGTTCTTGCAGGGGGCGGATTTCCGTCAGATACATGGAACCTACATAGACGAACAGCAAAAATGCGCTGGCCGCCAGTGAGCCTTTGAGGAAAAACATTCCGCCGATTGGAACCATCAGCAACATCCCACATTCGATGATAACAACAAAGGCCGCATAAGGTGGCCCCATGCGCCGGGAAGTTTCATTCCACATGGCGTTTTCTTCCTGGATAGCGTCTGAAAACTTTTGAAACGATTTGCTCCCCATGTTATAGGCTTTAATCAATTTCATGCCGCTGATGTACTCAATCATAACCGAGTTCAGTGTGGTAATGGAGTGATTGGCCCGTTCCATCAGGTCATCCGTATTGCGGAACATCATCCCCATTACAACAACAGCAAGGATCAGCGGAACCAGGGAAATCAATGCCAGAGGAATATTGACGGTCATCAGATAAATAAAGATGACTACCGGCCCCACCAGATAGCACACAAGGTCAGGAAGGTTATGGGCCAGAAACAGCTCCAACTTTTCAATATCTTCATTCAGAACCGTTTTTATGTCCCCGGTGCGCCGTTCATTCAAGGCCCCTAAAGGCGCTCTGGCCATGTGTTCTGCAACCATGCAGCGCACTTTGAAAAGAGCGCCATAGGCCCCTTTGTGGGCTGCTACGCCGGAACAGCCAAACAGGGCAAACCGCAAAGTTACCGCCACTGCAATCATTACCACGGTATGTACAACAAGTTCCTGCGTGCAGGTATGATTGAAGGTGGCGTCCATCAGCCGGTAAATTCCAATGTAAGGGACGATAATGCAAAGACCGCTGACCGCCGATAGAAAAATTGCCAGGAACAGCCAGATTTTTTGCTCACCGGCCCAGTGGAGCAGCAAAGCTACTCTGTTTTCTTTTTTCTGTTTCATAGATCACCTCTCCTTTCCATCTGAAACAGAGAACAGCTCTCTCAATTTCGGGAGGGCATCCATTGTAACTGGTACATCATCGGGCATTTCGCCCTCGTCAAAATGCAAGACACGAGAACAGGTACGGCAGACAAACTCAAAATCATGAGTGACAATGAAAATGACTTTTCCCATATCGGATAATCGTTGAATCAGTCCCGCCACCTGCGTCATACTGTCAAAGTCAAGACCGCTGGTCGGTTCATCAAATACAAGCAAGTCTTTCCCACAAATCATGCTGACAGCTACAGCTACTCGTTGCTTTTGACCGCCAGAAAGCGTGTTTGGATGGCGCTCCCGATATGGGGTAAGGCCTAATTCCTCCAAAGTTGCATTTACCAGTGTTTGATCTGGATTGCGTATACCAAAGGAGCACTCTGCCTCCACGCTGTCAGCGAAAAGTTCATAATTCACATCCTGCATAACCATGTAAGAGCGTTTCAGCCTTTCCTTACGCTCAATCGGCTCGCTTTCCCACAAAAATTGTCCATCGCAGTCTTTGTGAAGCCCACAGAGAGCGCGGGAAAATGTAGTCTTTCCAGCTCCGTTGTGGCCGACCACACCAATCACTTCGCCCTTTCCGGCGGATAGCTCAATGTCATGCAAAATTGTTTGCTTCTTGTAACGGAGCGTCACATTCCGCAGCTCCAATACAGGGGGAGGCGCAGGCAAGTGGGCTTTTGGCGGGAATACCGCCTGTAGATCAACAGCTCGCAGCCCCATGTGTTCACGATCAGGTTCAGATAGCTGCCAAAATTCTTCCGGGGTGTATATTCCTTTGATTTTTCCTTTTTCCAGATAAACAATTCGGTCAGCCAACTCCATCAGGTAGTACAGACGATGTTCCGCTATCAAAACTGTTTTGCCCTGTTTTTTTATCAGCCGCAAATGTTCCTTTAGTTCTTGGATCGAAGTCATATCCAGATTAGAGGATGGTTCATCCAATAGATAAATCTGTGGGTTCATGGCATAAACAGAAGCAAAAGCGATTTTCTGCTTTTCTCCGCCGGACAACTCAAAAATATTCCTGTTCCGTAGCTTTTGAATATGTAAATCTTCAGTTGTCTGCTCTACTCGCTCAGCCAATTTCTTAGGAGGGCGAGCTTCATTTTCAATTCCGAAGGCAATCTCGCTGTCTGTATCAACATTAAAAAACTGCGTCCGTGGATTTTGGAAAACGGAGCCGACCTTAGCGGCAATCTGATACATGGGGATATTGCTGATTTCCTGACCATCTACCAGCACACGGCCATGAAGCTCCCCCTGATAAAACTGAGGGATCAATCCATTCACCAGCCTTGTAATCGTTGTTTTTCCGCACCCGCTGCGGCCACAGAACAGGACGCATTCTCCGTCCGAAATTTTCAAATTGATGTCGCGCAGCCCACCATGTTCCTGCCCCGTATAGGAAAACGATACATTTTCAAACTCAATCAACCGATCACACCTCCTCGCACACATAATTCAAAAATCAGATAAGCTACGGCAACGGCCATGACGCCCCAATCGGAAATTCCGCATTTTATCTGGACAAGACAGGTGCGTGGATTGGGATTTTCAATTCCACGAGTGACAGAAGCAACAGAAAGATCATCCGCCGCTTTTGAAGCTGCCATCAATAAAGGCACATAAATACACTCAACTGTCATGCCCGGATGTGTTAAAAAGCCCGCCAGAGATGGTGAAACATCTCTCATCCGCATAGCGTCTGTGATATAGCGCCAGTCCTCTTGAATAGTTGGAATGTACCGCAGCATAACTGCCATAGGAATTACTAACTTTTTGGGTGCGCGGACACGGTTCATAGCAGACAGGAACTCATTGACTTTTGTAGTAGTCAGAACAATCCCAGCCAAGGTTCCGCACGCATAGACCTTATGAAACAAGCCTAAAAAGGCAATAAACATTGTCCGCAGCGTGCCTGTCATTTCTGCCATGATCCAAACTGTCAGGGCACAGATGACTGCATAAAAGCATACAGCCTTAATGACATATTTCCACTTTCCAAAGAAAGCCCCCAATATCGCAATCAGGATAACAAGGATAAATTGATATGCAAGTGAGGGCGCAAACATGGACGATAAAACACACATAAGAATAAGAAAGAGCTTGGCCCGTGGGTCGAGCCAAAGCTCTTTCTTGTGGCGTTTACCGCTCATGCTGTAATACCTGCTTTTTCAAACTGCTTTTTCAACATTTTGCAGCCTACAAAAGCGCTGATTGCAGATGTAATGATAACAGCAGCAAACATGGCAATCAGGATGCCGGTATTTGCAGTTGCCTGCATGGTGTCGATGTAACTCTGTTCAGTTCCGTTTCCCAGCATGGTCTGTGCCCAGCCGTTGGGGTCAACAAAGAACACGATATATGAACCAGTGCCACCGAGAGAGAACAAGATATAAGACAGGCTGTTGAGTTTTTTGCTTTTGTACTGCCCTGCACCAGCAACAAAGTCCGCGACAATCGCCATGATCATGTAGCCCAATGCAAAAGCCCAGTGCATACCAGTCACGAACCAAATAATACCCATGATAACGCCCATTATAGAAAGGCTCCAACGCTTATGTACTTTTGCAATCAGCAAAAGATAAATGGGGCCAGCAAGCAGCCCACCTCCTGCTGGCATGAAAAAAGTAAGTACAGGATTCGTTGCAAAAAAGACACCGCCCACCAATACAAAAACAAATAACAGCGCAGTAAAAATACCTGTTGTTACAAGGTCTTTCACTGTCAGACCTTTGTTCATAGAATTTACTTGATTACTCATTTTGACCTCCTACCTTTCATTGTCTTGACTCGACAAGTGGTTTGTGATATTCTTCGGTTAGATACCTCTAATCTTCGCCTAATACAATACGCATTTATCGAACAACATTCAATAGGTTCCGGCAATGTTCGTCTGTTCCTTTCAAAAGTTCGTCTAATCGTTGCAAAAAGGAGGCGGTCTGTTTTCATGTCTGAAATTATTGACCAGTTTTATACACCGCTACTGATTGAACACGGTTTTATCCGTGACCCAGACAACCAGCAATATGGGGCATTAGGTGACTGCTGGAAACTTTCTCCCGAAGTTGGAGAAGGCACCTACTGGACTTATGGACAGAAAGACTTATATGATATTAAAATCCATAACTTTTCCTTCCACGAAGATTTCATGTTGGAATGCTCAATGCCGGAATGTCTGAGTATCACTCGGTATGATTCTATTTCCGGGGAGGAATTATCTCCATACCGTAGACTGTCTGCCGGTTGTATCAAAACATTTATTGGAGGCTACGCTCCATACAAGGCTTTGATACATAAAAATATTCCAATCCGTTCGGTTGGGATTGAGATTGCACCGGCATATTATGAGGACTACCTGAAAAAACTGTACCCGGAGGCACAGATCAATCCTGTGGATGCATTTCGGAAGATCGACCAAACATCCGACTTTCCAGAAATGTCACGGTTACTCACAGAAATCAAAGACTATCGCGGGGAAGGGATTGCAGCAAAACTTTTTTATGAGGGTAAAGTTGCAGAAGCTGTTTCAATGGTGGTGGAATATCAGAAGAAACATCCTGATAAACCAGCCCATAAGCTCTCTCAACAGGATATTGAAAATCTCCAAATAGTTGCCGCTTATCTTAGCGATCACTATGCTTTTGATATTCCTCTGGAACGGCTAACACAGATTGCCTGCATGGGAACAACAAAGCTCAAAAGCTGTTTTAAGAAATACTACGACTGCACCATCACGGAATATGTTCAACAGCGGCGCATGAGCCAAGCAGAATATCTGCTGGCATATACAGAGCTGACAGTCGGGCAAGTTGCCCAAACAGTAGGCTATTCCACTTCAAGCCGATTTGCAGAATTATTCCGAAAAAGCACGGGATTGTTGCCATTAGAGTACAGAAAAAACGCACAGCGAAAGTAAAATGAGCGCCAGAGGGAACTCTGGCGCTTGTAAAATTTTTCACCCACATTCTAGTCGGGCTTAGCCATGTGTTGTGGAATATATACGGAATGCATCGTCAATATTCCACTGCTGCTTGCGGTTGTTACCAAGATAGTGAGAGCTCATCTGAACACAAAGTTTCCATTGCCCTTTTTCGTACCTAAACGAAGTAAGATTTCATGTGCATGCTCATCACTGAATTTTTAGAATAATCTGTCCTAGCACGAAAGTAAATATGAATAGTTTCTAATAGTTTTTTAATAATATCCCCTTGTTTCCCGCCATCCTTTTACATACCACCTAATTCCAACATATACCAGTTGCACCAATAATAAGAGAAATAGCATATTGATCGGCAAAACTGTCTTTATCCAATCTCCAAAGTAGATTGCTATTTCCAGGCTTATAAGTGTTACCAGTATGGTAATCATATCCCAACAGCACTTCTTATATAACTCTGCAATCTTTATCTCTATAAATGCTACAAGTATTCCAGCACCCACCAAACATCCACCGCAGATCAGTATTCTTATCAGCCAATATACAATTCCGGCAACGACAGGATTGGATATTCCATTACTAATCTGTGCCATGTTCTTTCCTGTCAGTATAATCCACCCTGCAATGGTCTGTATAAAAGTGGCGATTGTATCAAAGAATACCACGCAATCAGAAATAAATATTTTTGACCGTATCATCTGAAAAAGAGTAGTTGATACGGAATACCATATCAGCAGAAACATCAATGCTTCATACATGGCTGTTTTTGTTTTATATCTGCCTGCCAGTTTTTCTCTCTGCGTATCATACTTTTCCTTGGCTTTCAGATAAGCTGTCAGGTTACAGTTCCCACACTTTTGATAGAGTACCGGCTTTTCAACCGGTATCTCTACTTTTTTCTGATGAGAGAGTGCATAGTCCCGTTCCTGTTCTGCCTGCCTTAGCTTATCTTGACATTCCTCTGTCATGATTTCGGCAGCGTGCGTTTTCTCTTTCTCGCTCTGCAACAATTCTTTTGTTTTCCTCAAGTCGTTCTTTAAGGCTTGAATGTTCCCTGCTCTGTTCTCGCTGTTTAACCTCTCGTTCAAGGTCAGCGATTCGTCGAGCTGCACTTTCAGTTCCTCGATAGTCCGGTCTTTCTGGTCGAGTTCTTCCTGCATCTGCTCCGTCAGCAGTAGCAATTCTTCCAGTTGATCGTCGCTCTTTGAGTTTTCGTATTCTGTCATCTATATCCCTCGCTTTCTCTATCTGCTGTTCAATGTCAGTAATTCGCTGTTCTGTTTCTGCAATAGCCGATTCTCGCTGTTTAATCTCTGTGCTAATTCCTGCCATTGCTGATTTTCGTCTGTGAGTTTCTGTATCTGGTCTGTCTTTTCTTCCAGAAGCATCAACAGTTCTTCTGTATCCGGTAAGATTTGTAGCAGCTCTGACAATTCTTTCTCTAATTGCTGCAATCGTTCTTCCTGCTCCTGAAAGCACATCAGCTTCTCGTCCTTTTCCTGTATCTCCTGAAGCATCTCTGCCATGATATTCTGCTGTTCCTCTATCTGTGTAATCATTGCTTCCATCATGGGAATTACTTCTTTGCTTTCTTCTAATGTCATTCAACCACTCCTTCCATATTGACAATGCACCGGATACCTTACCAAAGGTTGTGATTACCTTTTGCAGTAGTGCATTTTGTTTTTTAATCATCTGGTTTTCCTCTATCTTCCATGAACCATTCCATATCTGTCCGGTGAGATATTTTTCCTCAATCTTTCTTGCATCCGCACCCTCATGAATCGTAGGGATTTTTAATTTGCCCTGTCTTTCATAAGAGCGGTGGTCAATCTGATTGTCTATGGATAAATGCCGGTTACACATCCTAGCCCATTCGCTTCGCCATAACTCACAATTCTTTGGATTACTCCAGCCGGTAGCATCGGTCAGAACACGTTTCCATTGTTTTCTGTTTCTTGCCCCGACTTTCTGTACTCCGTTTTCATCAAGTACCGGAATACGGATTCCATGCCGGTCAGGATTTTTCTTATCCTGCCACCAGTCCGGGTGGGATTCATCAACCACGATATTTCCGTCAGTATCTCTGACAAAATCCCAGTCCTTGACTTCTTTGTTGCCCCATGAGTGATCTGGATTGAATGGTCGCATGGTTACAAGTAAATGCACATGTGGGTTCCCGTCGCCCTTATCGTGTATGCTCCAGTCGGCACACATTCCCTCGTCCACGAAAGTCTTTTGAATATATTCGGTTGTATAATCAATCTGTTCCTGTCTGCTCCATTCTTTCGGCAGGGAAAATTCAAATGAGCGTCCAAGCTGTGCATCTGCATTTTTTTCTATCTTCAATACCTCATTCCATAGACGCTGTTTCTGAAATGTGATTTTAAACTTTTCCAGTGCGGCATCTTTATCATCCGCTCTTTTATAACGGATAGACTGTTGAAACCTTTTTATATTTTCTTCCGGTACATGCAGCCATTCAGGAGGTGCATTTTCGCACATCATCAGACTGGTGTAGACGACTTCCTTTTTGGAAGTATAGTAACTGATTCTGCCTGTTTCCTCATTCTTCATCACATCTCCATTAAGATATGCCGATGCGGATATGACAGATTTTCCTTTACTGCGCCCGACAATCTTTACTGTAAAGTGAAATATCGCCATGATACGATTCCCCCTTTCTGCCGTATCCGGCATTGATTTCCGACAGCATCTTCTTCTGGTTTGGCAGAAGTGAAGCTGTCGGAACGCCCTCTGCGCAAGAGTGCCCCCTGCGGCATGAGCAGGTCTGGCTGAAAGCCCCGCCGACGGAACGAGCCCGGCAAGCGTAAGCGCAGACCGGTTGCCACTTGTGGCAAACTTATAAGGATGACCTCTGGTTGTCCATAAGTGCGCCCTTCATTCAAAGGCAATGAAGGGAATGGAAAAACCACTCCCTCCGCCATTACACTTCCTCCATATCTGTAAGTGGCTCTTTCTGCATCGCCTTTGAGAAAAACTTTCCGTTTGTTTCCTGCCTTTTTAAGAAGCCTATCAACTTTGGTAAATCTTCCTCCTCAATCGGACAGCCAAGAACCGATTCCACTGCGCCACCAATCTGACAGAGCCTGTGGGTTCGTTTTTTACTTTCCTCTGCTTTCTTTCGCTTTTCCAGTTCCTTCCGCTGTGCAATGAGCTTTTTTGTAGCTTCAATGCTTTCCTGTTCCTTTTTCTCTAATGCACGTATTCTTTCTTCATAAGTCTTTGTTGATTTCGCCATATCGTCTTCATCCTTTCTTTTTCCGATAAACAACAGTTCCCGGTTGCATATCAGGAGAAGCACATGGTATAATCCCCTTGCGTGTAGGTATATCATGGCTTCGGTCTGATAGAACCTTTGGCGGTTTCGTAGGAAGCCGCCTTTTTAAGTTGCCACATTTCTTGTGACAGCTTTTACATTCCCTTTATCCCTCAGATCTCGTCCCTCGTTGGCTTCCATGAACTTTTCCAGAATGTCAGTTTTAATAAGGACTTTTCTTCCGACCTTTAATACCGGAAGTTTCTTCCATTCAACCAGCTTTCTCAAAGTGTTTCTGCCAATTCCTGTATAGTCGGCTGCTTCCTCGATGGATAATGCAATCTTTCTTTCCGTCATCTTGTCACCTCCCCACAAATTGCATTATGCAATTTTGTTGTGCTGTTAGTATAGCGGTTTTATATTGCGTTGTCAAGCATTATGAAATTTTAAAAATAATTATCGGATTGCATATTGCAATTATGTGAGGTACATGCTATAATTCATACATACCGAAAAAGGAGGCAATCAGCATGAAAGATAAAGAACTACGCAAGCTGATAGGCAGCAGGGCAAAACAGCGTCGTCTGGAATTAAATCTGACACAGCCTTATGTTGCAGAGAAGATGGGAGTTACAGCTTCCACAATCCTGCGTTATGAGAATGGTTCGATTGACAATACCAAAAAGATGGTGTTGGAAGGTCTTTCGGAAGCACTTCATGTATCTATTGAATGGCTCAGAGGTGAAACCGATGAATACGAAACCGATATTACGGATAAGAAAGAATTACAGATTCGTGATGCAATGGGCGATATTCTCAAACAGTTACCTCTCGACCTTAGTAAAAAGGAAGATGCTTTTTCAAAAGATTTACTGCTGTTAATGTTAAAGCAATATAACCTGTTTCTGGAATCATTCCAGTTTGCCTGCAAGAATTACAAGGGTAACACGAATGAAGCGGATATTGCAAAGGTAATGGGGTTTGAATCGAATGATGAATATAACGAGATTATGTTTCTCCGGGAGATCACCCATACTGTTAATGCCTTTAATGACATGGCAGATATTGTAAGGCTCTATTCCAAGAAACCAGAAATGGCAGAACAAAGGCTTGAAAATCTTTTATCAGAAGTTTTGTATGAGGATTCCGATTCGGTATAGAACGACAACCGGAGTTATGATATACTTACACGCAAGAAGCATTTCATCAGTTCCGATTGTCTAATATCGAAAGGAGACACACGATTATGGCAAAAGGATCTGTAAGAAAAAAAGGAAAGAAATGGTACTACCGCTTCTATGTAGAAGATGCAAGCGGCAATCTGGTTCAGAAAGAATACGCTGGAACAGAAAGCAAGAGTGAAACAGAAAAACTGCTCCGTCAGGCAATGGACGATTACGAAAGCAAGAAATTCATTGCAAAGTCGGAAAATATTACAGTTGGAGAATTACTTGATATATGGGCAGAGGAAGAATTAAAGACCGGTACTCTCAGTAATGGGACAGTCCAGAATTACCTCGGTGCTATTACCAATATCAAGAAACATCCAATTTCAGAAAGAAAGCTCAAAAATGTAACATCTGAGCATTTACAAGCCTTCTTCGATCTGCTTTCCTTTGGTGGTACTTATCCCGATGGTTCAGAAAGAAAAGGTTACAGCAAAGATTACATTCGTTCTTTCTCGGCAGTATTACAGCAGTCATTCCGATTTGCAGTATCACCAAAGCAATATATCACTTTCAATCCGATGCAGTATATTAAGTTGAAATACCAGACGGATGAGGTTGACCTGTTTTCTGATGATGACATGGATGGTGATATACAGCCAATTCCACGAGAGGATTATGAAAGACTGATTGAATTTCTACAGGATTACAATCCACCGGCAATTCTTCCAATCCAGATAGCTTATTATTCAGGACTTCGTATCGGTGAAGCCTGTGGTCTGGCATGGCAGGATGTAAATCTTGAAGAACAGTGCCTTACAATCAGACGCAGTATCCGCTATGATGGTTCAAGGCATAAGAATATCATCGGACCGACCAAGAGGAGGAAAGTAAGGATTGTTGATTTTGGAGATACGCTGACTGAGATTCTTCGCAATGCCCGAAAGGAACAGCTTAAAAACCGAATGCAGTACGGAGAACTTTACCACAAAAACTACTACAGAGAAGTAAAGGACAAAAACAGAGTTTACTATGAGTTCTATCATCTGGACGGAACAGAGAACGTTCCAGAGGATTATAAGGAAATATCCTTTGTCTGCTTAAGACCGGATGGAAGTCTGGAACTGCCAAGCACGTTAGGAATTGTTTGCAGGAAGATTGCTCAGAAACTGGATGGATTTGAAGGATTTCATTTTCACCAGCTGCGGCACACCTACACAAGCAACCTTCTGGCAAATGGAGCAGCACCAAAAGATGTACAGGAACTGTTAGGACACTCAGATGTCAGTACCACCATGAATGTCTATGCACACTCTACAAGAAAAGCCAAGCGTGAATCTGCAAGACTACTTGATAAAGTGGCAGGCAACGACTAAATAAAACTTTCCCTTATTTCCCTTACGATTATCTCATAAGGGCAAAAATAAGGGAAAATACATATCATTTCACTAATGAATAGGCTGGAAAGCCTGTAAAATGGGGAAAGTTAGAAAGATATTTCGGCAAACTTGAATTTATCGTCTTGTTCCATTCTTATCAAAATTCTTTTTTAATGCTATTTCTGTTGGGAGAATAGATCCAATTAAAGGAATAAGTTGAACACCACAGATAATTCCTCCTATACTCCCAACACAATCTTCATTTTTTCCAATTACTAAAAGCATGAATATTACTGTTATCGGCAACATAACCATTCCACAGACATACCAAACTTTACCACAATATTTATGAGCAAATTCCCATGTGTCTTTGTTCTTCATAGACATCGAAGTCCGATATCCAAATACTGAATTTATTTCCTTTGGAGCCTTTTTCATAAAATATCTTCCAAAACCAATCATCGTAAATGGAAGAAGTAAATCCATAATCAACATAAAAATCCAAAACCCCATTAAGACTATATGCATAAGTTTTTGAAACTCCAAGAATTGCACACACATCATCCACATCCATATACATTTTTTCCTGCATCATACTCATACCGCTTTATCCTCCTTCAAATACTGCTCAACGTGTTCCAGACCATAGATCTTGTCCTCTACATAGCGGGTTGGCACCCGACCGAGAATCACATAATAGTTCTTGCTTGCCAGATCGGCATTCATTCTTTCCACCACCCGGTAAGCAAACGAAACTGATAATCCAAAGAGTTCTGCAATGTCTTCCACTGATAAATACATTTTTCTCTTACGCATGAAACCATTCCTTTCCCTCTTCCTGTGGAATCTCACAAGTATCTTCCACACCGTAGAAACGCTTCACAAAATACTTTGTCGGAACTTTTCCTCTAAGCGTCAGGTAGCCCTGTTCTTCCAGTTCCTTGTTCAGATTTCCGATGATCTCATAAGCCGATGTCTGTTTTACTTCCAGAAGTTCACATATATCGGCTGCCTTTAAAAATAATTTGTTCTGCATAATCAGTACCTCCTGTGTTTTGAATATTTATCTCTTCATATACTCTGTACTGGCAGATACAAAATCGGACATCATTTTCCGAAATTTATCAAATTTTCTTGTTTTTTAATTCTCCATCAGTGTGATTACTGTGTCATGGAGTTTAAGCTCATCGAAAATAAAGAACCTTTCTGTGGTATCTGTTTTCTAAATGCAGGCAACAAAAAAACAGTCTGCCTTGACGAAAATCACTTCAATCAAAACAAACTGTTCTTCATATTTACTCTAATTTTATTTTATGAGAATAACTGATTTCACGAAATTTGCAGGTGAATCTGGAATATAAACAAGAGAAAAAAATAATTTTTAAACTCCATTTGCACTCCATTTGGTCTTTCGACATCCCGCAAAGCCTTTATTTATGGGCTTTTCCGCGATTTTTCAAGCTACTCAAACTCAATAGTTCCAGGTGGCTTAGAAGTTAAATCATACATTACTCTGTTAACTCCCTTAACCTCATTAATAATCCTGTTCATTACCTTATTCAATACTTCATAAGGAATCTCAGATGCTTCTGCTGTCATAAAGTCGATTGTCTTAACAGCTCTTAATGCTACTGCATAATCATATGTTCTAAAATCTCCCATTACTCCAACACTTCGCATATTAGTTAATGCTGCAAAATACTGGTTGATTTCTCTGTCTAATCCGGCTTTGGCGATTTCTTCTCTGTAGATCGCGTCTGCGTCCTGAACGATTTTTACTTTTTCTTCTGTGACTTCTCCGATGATTCGAATTCCTAGTCCTGGTCCTGGGAATGGCTGGCGGAATACGAGTCTTTCTGGGATTCCTAACTGTAGTCCTGCCTGTCTTACTTCGTCTTTGAACAGGTCACGTAATGGTTCGATGATTTCTTTGAAATCTACGAAGTCTGGCAATCCTCCTACGTTGTGGTGGGATTTGATGACTGCTGATTCTCCACCTAATCCGCTTTCTACGACGTCTGGATAGATCGTTCCCTGTGCTAAGAAGTCTACTGCACCAATCTTCTTTGCTTCTTCTTCGAAGATTCTGATGAATTCTTCTCCGATGATCTTACGTTTTGCTTCAGGTTCTGTGACTCCTTTTAATTTGTCATAGTATCTCTGCTGTGCATTGACACGGATAAAGTTTAGATCAAACTGTCCATTTTCTCCAAATACGCCTTCTACCTCGTCTCCTTCGTCTTTACGTAATAATCCGTGGTCGACGAATACACATGTTAACTGTTTTCCAATGGCTCTTGATAATAATCCGGCTGCTACGGATGAATCTACTCCTCCTGATAAGGCAAGTAATACTTTTCCATCTCCGACTTTCTCGCGGATTTCTTTAATTGTGCTTTCTACGAAAGCATCCATCTTCCAATCTCCTGCACATCCGCAGACTCCTAATACGAAGTTGGAAAGCATTGTCTTTCCTTCGACTGTATGAAGTACTTCTGGATGGAACTGGATCGCATATAAAGATTTATCTGCATTCTCAGCTGTTGCAACTGGACAATCTGCTGTATGTGCAGAAATTTCAAATCCTGGAGCTACCTGTGAGATGTAGTCTGTATGGCTCATCCAACAGATTGTTTTTTCTGATACATTTTCAAATAACTTGGAATCTTTCTTGTCGATCAGCACTTCTGTTTTACCATATTCGCTGACTTCGGCTTTCTCTACTTTTCCTCCAAGGACATGCTGCATCAGCTGTGCTCCATAACATAATCCTAAAACTGGAATTCCAAGTTCGAATAATTCCTTGCTGTATGTTGGGGAATCTGGTTCGTAACAACTGTTTGGTCCACCTGTTAAGATGATTCCCTTTGGATTCATTTCTTTGATTTTATCGATACCGATCTTGTAAGAATAAATCTCGCAGTATACATTGCACTCGCGAACGCGGCGTGCAACTAACTGATTATACTGACCACCAAAATCGATGACGATCACTAATTCATTTTTCACTCGATTTCCTCCTGAGTTGCCTAGTGATGTGTTTCGTTTTATTCACCTTTTAACAGATCAACTTTGTCAAGTCTCTCCCAAGGAAGATCAAGGTCATTTCTTCCGAAATGTCCATATGCTGCTGTCTGTTTATAGATTGGTCTTCTTAAATCTAACATCTTGATGATTCCCGCTGGACGCAGATCAAAATGTTTACGAATCAGGTCTACCAATTCCTGATTGGATTTCTTTCCTGTTCCAAATGTATCAACCATGATAGATGTTGGCTCTGCTACACCGATCGCATAAGATAACTGAATCTCACATTTGTCAGCTAATCCGGCTGCTACAATGTTCTTCGCTACATAACGTGCTGCGTAAGCTGCAGAACGGTCTACTTTTGTACAGTCCTTTCCAGAGAAAGCTCCACCACCATGGCGTGCGTATCCACCGTATGTATCTACGATGATCTTTCTTCCTGTTAACCCTGCATCTCCGTGTGGTCCACCGATCACGAATCTTCCTGTTGGGTTAATGAAGAATTTTGTTTCATCATCAACCATATCTGCTGGAAGGATCTTATCAAATACTTCACGTTTGATATCTTCATGAATCTGCTCCTGAGTGATATCTGGATCATGCTGTGTAGATAACACAACTGCATCAAGACGACTTGGTTTTCCATCATCATATTCTACAGTTACCTGTGTTTTACCATCTGGTCTTAAATATGACAATGTTCCATCTTTTCTCACTTTTGTTAACTGTCTTGAAAGCTTATGTGCAAGAGAGATTGGGTATGGCATGTACTCTTCTGTTTCATTAGTAGCAAATCCAAACATCATTCCCTGATCTCCGGCTCCAATTGCGTCGATCTCTTCATCTGTCATGTTATTCTCTTTTGCTTCTAGTGCTTTGTCTACACCCATGGCAATGTCACTGGACTGTTCATCGATTGTTGTAATAACACCGCATGTATCAGCGTCAAATCCATATTTACCTCTTGTATATCCAATCTCACGAACAGTATCGCGGACAATTTTCTGAATATCTACATATGCTTTTGTAGATATTTCTCCCATGACCATAACAATTCCTGTTGTTGTGCAAGTCTCACATGCAACACGGCTCATTGGATCCTGTTCTAAAAGTGCATCTAAGATTGCATCAGAAATCTGATCACAGATTTTATCTGGATGTCCTTCTGTCACGGACTCTGATGTGAATAATACTTTATCCATTCTATTATCCTTTCTTAAAATATATCTGTTATTTGTAAAATATCATGAAAAGACCCGAAGGATTCCGGGCCTTTATTTACCTCTTTAACACAACCGGTGCATTCTTACTCCGGATAACTTCGATCTGTGTTATCTTACCATTCTTTACCTTGGCAACACGAAGTGCTCCTCCTTCAAAGAAACAACACTGACCTACCTGAAAATTCCCACTCTCTGTTCCAATTCGTTTCTCAAGTAATTCTCCCAATGTCTGATGCTGTGTTTCTTTTGGAATTTCCACATGAACCAGTTCATTGACACTTGAAATTCTCTGAGTTGGCAAAAATACTGTCTTATCTATATCATCAAACTTTCCAAAAAAGAATTTCTTGATCGCAAATAAAATCGCGATCGCTAAAACTACTATAAGATTCTGCTGTGGGCTCGTATGTTCCACGATCATCTGCCTTGCAATGGCAAACATCATAACTTCTACTAACGTATCTGGGGTATGTTTACAAAGCATCTTTACAAACTCGATACAAATGACGAGATTAAACGCTACACCAACAAATTTATAAATATCTCTGGATGTTGGGTAATTCATCATTAATTGTACCACATCTTTTACCAGATAGATTGTTCCTCCGATGACTGCGATCATAATGATCGCTGATATAAATAATTCTACCCACTTGGATACTTTGAACACTTCGTTTTTCAGGTATTGTCTCATTCAGGCAATTCTCCTTTTATCCTATCTTTAACTTAAACTTTGCAACTTCTTTTTCATTGTTAACCAGCTGAATCTCTCCACCCAATTGTTTAAGCTTCTGTTCAAACTGTTCGTATCCACGATAAATATATCCAATATCGCTGACGGTTGTAAATCCTTTTGCAGATAATCCTGCAATGACAAGGGCTGCTCCAGCTCTTAAGTCTGGGGCGTGTACATCAGCTCCTGTAAATCCCTCAACTCCGCTGATGATCGCAGTTCTTCCATCGACCTGAATGGTTGCTCCCATCTTTGTCAGTTCATCCACATAGCGAAAACGATTTTCAAAAATACTCTCTGAAATCACACTTGTTCCATTGGATAATGCAAGTGTTACCGCCATCTGTGGCTGCATATCCGTTGGGAATCCAGGATATGGTAATGTCTTAATGTTTGTAGATTCCAGACGTTTTGTCGCTGATACACGTACTGCGTCATCGAATTCTACAACTTCTGCTCCAATTTCGATTAATTTTGCAGAAATTGCTTCTAAATGCTTTGGAATAACATTCTTGATCATAATGTCACCCTTTGTTGCGACTGCTGCTGTCATAAATGTTCCAGCTTCGATCTGGTCTGGAATAATGGAGTACTGACAATCTCCAAACTTCTCAACACCCTTGATACGGATGACATCAGTTCCTGCTCCACGAATTTTTGCTCCCATACTGTTTAAGAAATTCGCTACATCAACGACATGTGGCTCTTTTGCTGCATTCTCGATGATCGTATTTCCCTTAGCAAGCGATGCTGCCATCATAACATTGATCGTCGCTCCTACAGAAACAACGTCCATGTAAATATGGGCTCCCTTTAATTCCTCTGCTGTTGCACTGATCATACCATTCTCAATCTCAATCTGGGCTCCCAGCATCTTAAATCCTTTGATATGCTGGTCGATCGGACGGCTTCCGATCTCACATCCACCTGGAAGTGCAACTCTTGCTCTCTTGTATTTACCAAGTAAAGCACCGATCAAATAGTAAGAAGCTCTGATCTTACGGATGAATTCATTGTCTACATCACACTCTGGATGAATTCCTTTTCCGCTGATCGTTACTTCGTGTTTTCCTGTTCTGTCTACATCTGCTCCAATTTCCTGCATCGCCTGAAGTAAAACATTGATATCTCTTACATCTGGCATATTATCTATCATACATTTTCCGTCTGTCATTACTGCCGCAGCTAAAACAGGCAGTGCTGCATTCTTCGCACCGCCAATTACTACTTCTCCTACTAATGGGTTACCACCTTTAATGATATACTGTTCCATGATACACCTCAATTATCTCTATCTATCTATATTATTAAACCTAATTTCTATCTTTCGGTAATTATTTAAAATCATACAGATTATATTATAGCATACTATTAGAGGTTTTCCAACACTTTTTCTAAGGAGTTCCCGATGGATAATTTATCCAGTTTTACTGTGATATCTGCGTATTTTTCATAATATGGAATTCTTTCATTATACAGGTCACGTAATGTCTGACCTTTTTCTAGTACTACCCCCCTTGCTTTGAGGTTCCCAAGGCGGCGTTTTACTGTCTGGTAATCTAGTTTTAAATAAATTATAGTCCCGATTTCTTTAAAATGTCTCATTGCTTTATCACTGTAAACAGCACTTCCTCCAGGTGCGATCACGGATTTATTTACATCGATCGAAGCATTGACGTCTTCTTCCAATTGTTTGAATCCGTCATTCCCGATTCTTGCGATGATCTCTTTTAGCAAACCACCTCCTTTTTGCTGAATCACAAGATCTGTGTCCACAAAATCATAACCCAAGGCTTTGGCAAGAAGTACTCCGATCGTACTCTTTCCAGAACCTGGCATCCCGATCAATATGTAGTTATTATTTTTTTCTGCCATTTGGTTTCTTCCTTTTCTTTTTCTTTCTTACTGAGTAGCCAAAGGTTCCTAATTTCTTTCCTGTTTCATAATATCCGCCATGTGAATAGATCAACGGATTCGTTTTTTCCAGTGCAAAGCGTCCGTTGTCTTCCATATAATCATCATCCACCATAATATTGACAACTTTCGCCATAAACATATGATGTGAGCCAAGTGGTACGATCTTCTCTACTTTACATTCGATATTTACCGGACTTTCTGCGATGATCGGTGCATCCACAACCTGTGCTTCTTCTTTTGTCAATCTTGCTTCTTTGAATTTATCAACATCTCTTCCTGAACGTACTCCGCAGAAATCCGTTGCTCTTGTTAACTGTTTTGTTGTCAGGTTGATCACAAATTCTCCACTATTCTTGATCATTTCATAAGAATGTCTCTCTGGGCGGACAGAAATGTACGTCATTGGCGGATTCGTACAGATCGTCCCTGTCCATGCGATCGTAATGATGTTATCCTGACCTTTATCTCTGCAAGTCACCATAACTGCTGGCAAAGGATAGATCATATTTCCAGGTTTCCATGAAGTTTTTGCCATATTTCTCTCCTAGAGTGCCTTTTTAATATCCTGTCTTAATTGTTCCATATCGATATCTTCTGTGGAATGTTCTTTCCATCCGATCGTCACGTCATCCCCTTCATATCTTGGGATCAAATGCATATGGAAATGATATACTGTCTGACCTGCGATCAGTCCGTTGTTCTGTAAAACATTTAATCCATCACAGTGAAGCACTTCTTTTAATGCTCTCGCAACAACTGTTGCTAACTGGAATAATTTTCCTGCTGTGATCGCATCAATCTCATAGATATCTTTAAAATGTTCTTTCGGAATGATCAGTACATGCCCTTTGGATGCTGGTGCAATATCCATGATCACTTTAAACTCAGAGTTTTCATAAATTGTGTTTGATGGAATCTCTCCACCTGCGATCTTACAAAAAATACAATCTTCTTTCTTCATATTATATATCTTCCTTCCTGTGTGTTCTTATTTTGAGAGTTTACATATTACTCTGTTTAGATGTATTTTATCCCATTTACTATTGTTTTTCAAGAAAAGACCTCTGATCAATTATGCTTTTGACACTTATATCATATTATTCCATTTTCACAAAAAATGTGTATTTTGTTCACAATTTGGACACATTTTTATGTGATAATAAAAATCGTAAAGTAGTTAATACTTTCAAATCCTACCCCTCTTGAGGATGAAAATCCTCTCCTTATTGTTTTAAAAGAGAGAACCGACCTAGCTAGTCGGTTCTTTCTTTTTGTTTTATGATTATATAATGTAAAAAGAAGCCTTGACTTAAGTTTTATGTCGTTGATCAACATTTTTCTTTAGCCAAAGCTTCTTTTTTATTTTTATATTTCGGTACGTCCTTCTAATGCCCGAAGTAACGTTACTTCATCTATATATTCCAGATCTCCTCCAACCGGAACTCCGCTTGCGATCTTACTGACTTTGATGCCTGTTGGTTTGACAAGTTTGCTGATATACATCGCTGTTGTCTCACCTTCCAGACTGGAGTTTGTTGCTATGATCAATTCTTTGACATCTCCCTGCAGTCTCGCCATCAGCTCTTTCAGACGAATATCATCTGGACCAATTCCAAGCATCGGAGAAATTGCTCCATGTAAAACATGATAGACACCTTCGTATTTTCCTGTCTTCTCATACGCCATTAAGTCCCTCGTGTTCTCAACGACCATGATCGTGCTGTGATCACGTTTGTCACTCGCACAGATCGGACAGATCTCATTGTCTGTCAGTGTACAACATTCTTTGCAATAATGTACATTAGTCTTTGCGGAAATGATCGTATCTGACAATTTCTGCACCTGATCCTGTGGCATATTGATAATGTGAAATGCCAGTCTTCCTGCGGATTTAGGTCCAATTCCGGGGAGTTTCCCAAGTTCTTCGATCAACTGTGTGATCTGATTACTGTAATAATCCATAGTCTCTCACTCTATCTAGAATGGGAATCCTCCACCCATTCCTCCTAATCCACCAGTGACTTTTCCCATCTTCTCCTGAGAATCTTCTTCCATCTTACGAAGTGCTTCATTTGTAGCAGCTACGATCAGATCTTCTAACATTTCAACGTCATCTGGATCTACAACTTCTTCTTCTAAATGTACAGAAACTACTTCTTTTTTACCAGATACAACAACTTTTACGACTCCACCGCCTGCTGTTGCTTCATATGTGGATTCTTCTAACGCTTTTGTTGTTTCCTCCATCTGTTTCTGCATCTTCTGTGCCTGTTTCATCAGCTGATTCATATTTCCACCCATACCTGGAAATCCACCACTTCTTTTTGCCATTGTTCATTCCTCCTGAAAATTCATTTTTATAAGTTTCATTTTAATCTTCTATTTTTACATCCATATGAATGCAGTCTAAATTGATCATATCACTGTCATCATTATCTGTATTCATCACACTAACTTCCAGTTCGACATCTCTGCCAGACTGTCTTGATAATTCCTGCTTAAGCTGTTCAATACGCTCTGGTTCCTCTAAGAAATATCCACTTTCCACGTTCATTTCTTTTGGGAACAGTACTCTTAACGCAGTTCCTTCTTCGTTGACCGAAAGTGTTGCTCTCTGTAAACAATACTTCATCTGTGGTGACAGATTGCGTTTGACATCTCTCCAGTGATTCACAAGTTCTATAAGTTCCTCAACTTTTGCTGGTGGAAACTTCTCATTTAACTGTTCGACAGGATCTTGTTCTGATTTTACTTCCTGTTGCAGTGCTATTTGATTTTGTCCTGCTTGTGCCGCCTGCTGTACTGGGATTCCTGACTGTAGCAACTGTTCTAACTGCTGTTCTAACTGTCTCACCCTGTCGGCCAGACTGTTTGTGTCTGCTTCCATCTGTGGCCTGCACATCTTCATCATCTCAACTTCCACAAGGACTCTCTTGGATGTCGCATAACGTATACGCTCTAACAATTCGGATAAGATTCTGATGTAACGGATCAGTGTGTTTTCTTCCACCTGCTGTGCTTTCTCCTGCAGCAATTTCAACTGATCTGTTGATACTTCCAATGCCTCCTCTGCAGCATTTCCTTGACCAACTAAGAGCAGATTCCTTAAATACCATAGGAAATCTGTAATAAATTGTGACCATTCTCTTCCCTGTCTCGCCACATCTTCCAGAAGATCCATCACGCCATTGATATCCTGCGAAAGAATCATATCCAACAGATCACTGTACACTTGAATATCAACAGTTCCCAGCACCTCCAGAACATTATCATATGTTAATTTCTCACCGAGATAAAATGCAATACACTGATCCAGCAAACTCAACGCATCACGCATGGAACCGTCTGCCATTCGTGCCACATATTCCAACGCCTTATCTTCTGTATCAACATGTTCTTGTTCCATCAGATCTGATAGCTGCTTCTTGATCGTTGCTGCCGTGATACGATGAAAATCATATCTCTGACATCTGGATAAGATCGTGATCGGTATCTTGTGAACTTCTGTTGTCGCAAGAATAAATATAACATATTCTGGCGGCTCTTCCAGTGTCTTTAACAATGCATTAAAAGCACCTATAGACAACATATGCACCTCGTCGATGATATAAACTTTGTACTTTCCTGTTGCAGGTGAATACTGTACCTGTTCCTTGATCTCTCGGATATTATCAACACCATTATTGGATGCTGCATCGATCTCGATCACATTCATGGAACTTCCTTCTGCGATTGCTTTGCAAACTTCACATTCTCCACATGGTTCCCCATCGACTGGATGTTCGCAGTTTACTGCTTTCGCAAGGATCTTGGCTACTGTTGTCTTACCAGTACCTCTTGTCCCACAAAACAGATATGCATGACCAATCCGCCCAGTCCTCATCTGATTCTCAAGCGTCTTCACAATATGATCCTGACCTTTTACTTCACTGAAACGTGTTGGCCGGAACTTTCTATATAAAGCCATGTAAGACATATCATATGCCCCCTTCTATTTTGAAATATGACATATAGCCATACTTCATTATATTTTACCATGAGTATCTATCCTTTTTCAATGATTGTTTTTTGACAGAAAACATCGAACTTTTTTGAACGCTTTTTCTTGCCCTTAATCTTATTTTTTCCGATAATAAAAGAGGAAATTTAATTACAAGAGGAGCCAACAATGAACGATTTACAAGAACTTTCTACGTTTTCACATGAGATAAACAATTCTCTGACTCTCATCTACGGACAGATTCAGTGCATTGAAAAAACATATGATACACTTACCAGAAATGACCATTGGAACCGTATGAAAGATGATTTTTCTTCTTTATTTGATTTCATTCATCAGTTTCTGGCACCAGCAGAAGAATCTTCTGCCGCCATGGAACCACTCGACCTGATCAGCGTGATCAGTGAAATCCGTTCTTCCTGGTCTTATTATCTCCATAAAGAACAGATTCGCTTCTTTATTCAGGCAGACCCCGGAACCGCTTTTTACGTTTACGGTGCAAGATCAAAACTTTTTCAGTTATTTCATAATCTGATCTCCAATGCCGTCAAAGCGATCCAACAAAAAAAGGAGACCTGCCGATCTCCTTATATTACACATATTACAGTCCACTTAAGCAAAGAACAGGGACATATTGTATTAAATTTATCCGATACTGGAATCGGAATGACCACAGAACAGCAATCGAGAGCTTTCTACCGTGGTGTATCCTTCCATCCCGGCGGAAACGGAATTGGATTATCCGTTGTACAAAATATTGCTCGCGATCTTCATATTAAGATCCATATTGATTCTGCACCGAATCAGGGAACAACTTTCACACTGATCTTCCCTGCTTATGAGCAGCAATTAAACTGCCCAACACGTACAGAAGCATTGACAAAATAAATCCAGCAATACATCCTCCGATATGAGCTGCATTGTCGGTTGTTCCACTCTGGAATCCATGATACAGGCTTCCTGCGATCATTAGAAAGATTCCAAATCCATCGAATCTCTGTCGTTGTTCTTTGCAGAATAAAAATATTGCTGCAAGAGCACCGACTAATCCAAATATCGCACCAGAAGCTCCTGCCGACAACACATCTTGCCCTATCATGCTGTAATATGCTACAGAAATGATACTTCCGGCAATGCCTGCTCCGGTATAAAGAATGACATACCGCACACTTCCGATCACTTTCTCCAAAGAAGATCCAAGGAGCAAGAAAACTGCCATATTATTAAAGAAATGATCCCATCCAAAATGCAGATAATTTGACGTAAATAGTCTATAATATTCATGCAGTTTCTTTATCCTATATGCATTACAGGCAAATGAATCATAGATCTTGTCTCCATAAGTTTCTGTCAGAATAAAACAGATCAAATTAGCTGTAAAGATCAGAAGAGTCGCTTTATATTGATAGAGCGATCTCCAGAAATCCTTGACACTTTTATTATCTTTCACTTCTATTTCCAATCCTTGCCCTGCTTGACTTGCCTCATTCTGTGCTAATACTATGGATAATGGTCCATACAGATCATCGAACTGATCCTTTGGATCAAGAAATACTGGTTTATCATCCTGCGACAAGATAAGCGTCAACACAGCACAATCCATACCAAACAGCTGCCTTGCATGGTCTTCCAAATGATATAGATCTTCTTCTAAAATACTACTTCCATCCGGGTTCTTATCAAATATCACGAACACACATTTATTTCTTCCATTGATATTCTTTACATAACATGGCCCTGTTTCGGTATCATTTTTCATATATCCATGAATCCTTAACAATTCTATGATTTTCTGATACATAATTTCCTCCGCTTTGATTTATGTATCTACTATTATAACACAGAGGCTAGTCTTGTTTAAAATAAAACTCCTCAAGTCCGATCTTTATGCAATCTCCTTCTTTTAATACTGCTTTTTTATTCTTTTTCCCATTTAATTTTACACCATTGATCTTTATACCATTTGTCGAATCGAGATCTTCACAACATACATTTCCATCTTCTTTATAAAATCTTATATGTCTCCGACTGATCCCGGTTCCTTCTAATTGATGATCTGTTCCTTGTGCGGAACTTCCAATGACAAATCCATCGTCATCTAATACAATTTCTTTTTGTTCTGGATTCTTCGGAACCAGTCTTCCAATCGGTTCTTCCAGTAAAAGAACCGTCCTGTCATCCTCATCCTCTAACAGAATTGTTTTCTCGTCCAATAATTCTGCAGCATTTTCTGTTTTCTGCCAAGAATCCACAAAGGTTTTTGGATTTTTGTTCTTTTTCCACAATTTATAACATCCATACACACTGACACCAAGACCTGCGATCGAAACTAGTGATCCGATCAAAAACAAATAATAAAATCCATATTCAAATATTTTTAATACAAAATAAACAATTCCCAATATGCTGCAAAAACAACCAACAACACTTATTATTTTCCCGATCAGAATTAAAATTCTTTTCGGTGTTTTTTCATAAATTTTGATTTCATCTTTTTCAGGAGAATCTTTCTCATCTCTTATAAGATCCGATAGATTCTCCTGCATATTTTGTGCTAATTTTGATTCTTCATTTTTTATTTTTTCTCTTAAAATTTCACCATTCATTTTCTCTGACCGAACTTCCAGATAATCCTTCATCTGCTCCATATTCGGTTTTTCTTTAATAAGAAAGCTGTGAAATTCATAATAAAAACGAACCCTCTTTTTATCATCTCCAGAAATATACTCGATACATTCTTCTATAAAGTCACGAAGCTGCTCATCAATCTTTTTTTCATATTCAGGCAGATAACAAAGAACTGGCCGGTCTTCTTTATCCAGAAACATAGATTCCAAATCTAATTTTAAATGATCCAGCTCTAACAGATAGGAAGCTACCTGTTCAAAAACTTCCAAAAGATACGCAAAAAACAATTTCGGTTCTAACATAGAAATCCTGTCTTTTAACTTTGTGTAAATACCTGTTTCATAATAATAATATTCTTCTCCATCTTCGATCCGGAATTCACATGGCAGAAGACACGGAAGTGTATGATTGTAAAGAATATTTTTTTCATATGTTAATTTCTGTTCTTTTTTAACAACATAATAACTGGAAAAACCTTCTCTAATCCATTGCTCCTTCAAGTGCATTCCACCTCCTGATCTGATCGATCTCAAAATCTCCCTGTGCCTGATCATTTCCTTCATATTCAAACAAACAGATTCCAAACATACTTAAGAAATCACCTGCCACAACTGCTGATCTTGTCTTTATTTTTGCTGAAACTCTAAGCGGTGTTGTCGATACTCTAACCGAACTGACTTCTGCCATAAACAGATGCCTTTGCAATTGTTCTTTCATCTCTTTTTCAGCTTTTGTATTTCCTGACTTGTTTGACGATATCACATTTCCAGTGATCAGCTTTTGATTTACTTTCTGATACGATAACTTTCCCGTATCATACTCTGCCCCTGTAATTTTAACATCTGCCGCTTTCTGCACTGCTTCTCCCATAATTCCTTGTGCGATCCCACAATTCATAAAATAAAACAGATAGCTAAAAAACATCCATAGCACCATCAAAATGATCGGAAGCAGCGCACTGATTTCAACTGTCATGTATCCCCCTGTTTTGCGCATCTCGTGCATGGCCTCATCCCCTTTAATGTACTTAGATCTACTTGTTTGACTGTTCTTTTTAACCCGCTGCAGCCAAGATCCGTGTGATAAGATTCCCCTTCTTTTGCGATATATACACAGGAAAAATCACCTTTTTCATGCTTGGTGCATTTATCACATGGCTTGTATTGTGTCCGCTTGTTTCTGTATTTTTCTACATCTTCGTCAACAGAAATATCCAATGACAGATGTGTACAGGAGAGATCTTTATGGTACACCGCTTCATGCGGTGTGATATAGACATAGCCTTTTTTTAATTCATCTCCGTCTGGTACATATCCTGTCATGGATTTTTGCCTTACACTTTGCTCATAGGATACTGTATGGGTTGATAAAAACGGCATTGTTTTGCGAATATAATAACGCACAGATACGATATATTCCCCTTTAGAGATCAATGTCAGTCTACACGCCGCTGCCGCTCCTGCACTTCCTCCGATCAAAGCCGAATGGTCTAAAAACTTACGGTTTACCGCTGCAAGAAAAGCTGCCTTGGCACTAAACCCTGATAAGTCACTTCCAGATTTTTTCTTCTGCCTGACGCGATATTCATTAACTGCAGCCCTCTTTGCCGCCTCACAAGCACCATGAGAAATCTGTTGGTGGATCATCAAAATCTCTCCTGCACTTGTAAGCATCAAAAGAACGATCAAAAAAATGGGGACGATCAGACTCGCTTCCAATGTCATTGCACCTTCCTCATTTCCAGAAAGATTTGAGGCAGAGGAAGATGCTCTCTTGGATTTTTTTACGACGATCTTGTTGTTATTGTTATCATTTTGAACCGGATTCACTTTTGAGAAATGTTTTTGACAAGAGAACATCTTTCTCTGCCCCCTTTCTTTCATTTTGATCATTTAAATTTTAATACGTTACATATCGATACATTTTAAGATCTGTATATGTTGCGAATGGCAAGATCATTCCACCAAATCCGAGTTTTTTCAACTTCAGATTCTGCGTGATCTTGTAAGAAGAAATGCATTGATCCAATTTAAAATCTGACACTTTTCTTCGGATATTTTGTTCCATCAGATCCATCATTCGGAAATATTTTTGACGTTTATCTTTTTGTGATATCAACAGTAATAACAAATAATCCTCGTACGCCATTCCCTGTTTCACAGGTTTTCTCTTGCAATTTAACGTTGCCAGTCCTGCAAAAGAAAGCTGCCAGTCTGCAGATGTTTTTACTGCTGGGATTTTTTTACCATCTGCAAGATTTCTTACATCGATCACTGATTCCCCATAAGCAAGTGCTAGTAATAACAGGTTCTTTGCAACCGCAACTGCTGGTGGAAATCCTGTAACTCCAAGAATTGACGCTGCTAACAATGCTGCTTCTTTTTCTTTGGCCGGATCTTGATATACACAAGCTGCATTCATCACAAATCTAAGTGCGATCATCCTCCAGAAAACCATTCCAAGATTCTCTTTTTCCGAATCTTTCCCTGCGATCAAGTATTCAATCTCATATTTAATCCCGTCTTTTTTTGTTGTATCTGTCAGAAAATGAAAATATTTTGTTGCATATAAAACTACCGGTAATTCACTTGCAAAGGAATCCGTTGATGCTGTTTTTTCGAATTCATCTAATTCTTTTTCCACATCTTTTCGGTTCATAAAATTCCATGCACTCTGCTTTGTTGTGTCTTTTTTGCCATAGACAATATTAATTGGAAGATCTGACACTTTTTTCTCTCCCATGATCAATGGGACCGAGCCTTCTTTTAACAATTTCATAAATCCTTTTCTCGGATCTTTTTTTACTGGTTCTGATGTTAGTGTTTTTTCATTTTCCGTTTCTTCTGCTTCTTCTTCCTCTTTTTGAATCTGATCCTTAATTCCTGAGAGCTCATTTTTCTGGTCTTCTCCAGCCTTGATCTTTTTGGTCAAGTTTTTCAAAATATCCCCTGCTGCTTCATATTGCATCTGCTGCCGAATCTGATATTTTAAAACTTCTCCTTTTTGTGCTGACAGATCAAGTATATCTGAAATTTTTGTACTTCCTGTTTGAAAGCGAAAAGGATCTCCATTCTGATCCAGACTTTCTTTCATGCGGTCTGAAAAATCTGTTTCGATCTTCTTGTGATATCTTGGATCCATCGCATAAATATGATACATATCCGCAAGCTCTTTCTGATAATTTCCTTTTGTATGAGAAAGCCCAGACATATAAATACCCATCGCCTTTCCCCTCGCTGTATACATATAGATTCCTTCCACACATACGCTGATCAACAGTAAAAAAACAAGAAATAACATTGCAAGAAATGCACTCATACTACCTTGCTCATCCCGGATCATTTGACTTGTCCTGTTTTACTAGTGATCGTTTTAAAAATGCTATCAACGACTTTCTTGATCTGCGTCTGGAAAATAATGACGAGTCCGATCAAAACTACAATGATCAAAATCACCTCAACAACACCCATTCCTGATTCATCTTTAAAAAAATGCTTTAGAAAATTTTTCATATGTTTTACCCCCTGACCTTTTATGAAAATGTAGATAGTGCTGGAAACATCAATAATACTAAAATAACAACCAACATTACCATCATCGGTGCGAGCAGTTTTGTGCTTGCTTGTTCTCCTTTCCTTTTTGCATGTTCTTTTTTCTCAAAAAAAGCTCCTTCTTCCTCTTCTTTTAACCTTAGAAACAGATCCGTTGAACCTCTTGTAATACTCTGTACGAGCAGAACAGATAATTTTTGATAAGAAGACAACCCAATCTTTTTGCCCATCTCACCAAATGCTTTTGTCTGTGGAACTCCAAATGAAATCTGTCTGCATGTTTTTTTGATCTGTTCATATACGAAGATTTCTTTTTTGTTTCCTCTTCTTTGTTCTTTCTCGTATTCCGTCGCTACTGCTTCCAATGCAGCCACCACACTCATTCCTGTCCCCAGAAATAAAATCAGATGTTCTATGATCTGTGGATACTCCACCATAGATTGTTCCAATGTCTGTATTCTTTGTTCCTTATATTTTTCATTTTCGTGATACCAGAAAAATATGATCACTGCAATCCCAAGAAATAAAATTGCAGGAATCTGACTTTCATTTTCCGCAGGTAAAAGTCTGCCCTGCCGGATCACATCTGGAAGATAAAACTGTTCCTTCGTAATATGTTTTTCTTCCAATTTCTTAAGATCTGCAATGATCTTTTGTTTTTCTGATACCTTTTTCCCTGAATTCCCAGGAACTACACAGACAGGAATCTTTAAGATCCTTACTTCTCCTTGACATTCCATCCTTGCATTAAGATTCAACAGATAGTCTTTTTTGACATTCTTCGAAAACACATTGCCTTCTTCATCGATGACTGTAGGATCATCACTCTGCCATTGTACCGCAATATTTTCCCCAGGTATCTTTACTGGCATTTCAAGATTTCGTTCCACTTCATTTAATGATTTGTTTTTCGCCACAAGATGTTTCCTTAAATAAGCTTCTCCTCTGTCAAATGCCTGCGTGATCTGGGCTTTTGTATATCCTTTTGGATGAATCTCCAAGGTGTAAATATCATCATCGCTTTTTGTTTTAATACGAATCTGTTGCTCTGTAACTTCGCCGCCCGTTTCATCTCTCGTGATCAGAATTCTACGATCCTGACTGAAATAAAAGATTATGGTCAGAAAAAGAACGATAAGAAAAATAATAGTCGCCACGCTTATGATCTTCACCTGTTCATACAGACTCTTCCTTACTTTCTCATCTAATTGTTTCTTTGTTCCTATGAAACAGGATCCTATCTCTGCTTTTCTTTTTTCTTTGAGTTCTTCTGGAAGTTTTTCCACGATCTTATTAATCCATTGAAACTTAAATTTCAATCTCAGTCACCCTCTCTGCCCATATATCTGCGATCCACAGACATAAAAGAGAAATCACTGCGACTAAAACTCCGGCAAAACTCTCATACAGTATGTCGAAATATCCAGGATTTGAAATCCTTACATAAAGGAGAATAAAATATGGCATGACAGACATGATCTTTTTCTCCATTTGTTTTGCCGCGATCATCGTGTGAATCTCTTCTTTTGTCTGGATTGCCTGACTTAAATGTTCTATCGTATTTTCCGTGATCTCAATCAGATTCCCACCACTTTTTTTCGCAATTGATATGACCTGTGCAAACTGATAAAATTCTTCCAGACCTACATGTTCCGCCATATCAAAAAGCAGATTATCCACAGGTTCGTTCATTTTGAGCTTGTTTATCAACAATTGAAGTTCTTTTGCCAACAAACTGTGTTCTTCATACATCTCCAGATCATTTTTTGCTGTTTTCAATGCATTTTCAATAGAGTATCCTGCAGATAAACTATTTCCAATAGAAATCATCATTTCACGGAATTCCTTTCGCAGCTTTTCCTTCTCCCGATGCATCTTATGAATTCTTTGTTGTTTCATAAAAACAAACAAATATGGAATCAAAAGAATCGCAAATGCAATTCGGTCAAAAAACAGCCATGCGATCATCACGATATAGCAAATTCCCTTAACCAACTCTTGCTTCTCATATTTCCACAGGCTGATCTCTTGCTTTAAAAGATTCCATAAGTTTCCGATATGCTTCATACTGACCATACTCCTTTAACTTCTTCTGATCACATAATTCTGATCTCATTGTAAGTTCATCATCTTCATTCATCTCAAACAACGGATGTAATGCTACCTGACTCGCCGCCATACCAGTAATCTCTGAAATCTCCATCAGTTTTCGACTTCCGTCAAAGCTTCTTCCAAGATGAATGATCACATCGATTGCAGATGCCATCTGCCCACGGATCGCCTCTACTGGCATATCGACTCCCATCAAGACCATCGTTTCGATTCGCTTAAGCATATCTTTACAGCTGTTCGCATGTCCTGTCGAGATGCTTCCATCGTGGCCTGTATTCATTGCATTTAACATAGACAAGGCTTCTTCGCCTCGCACTTCTCCGACGATGATCCGGTCTGGCCGTGAACGTAATGCCGCTTTGATCAGTTCTTTCATATCGACCTGATTTTCCCCCGCTGCATTCGCATTCCTCATCTCTAACCGGACCAGATTATCAATCCCATTAAGTTTCAATTCTGCGGAATCCTCAATTGTTATGATCCTCTCATCTTTCGGGATACAATTTGACATTCCATTGAGCAACGTCGTCTTTCCACTGCCTGTTCCCCCCGAGATAAAAATGTTATAGCGCGCCCTTACAAGAATCTTCAAAAACTTCGCAATTTCTTCCGAAAATGCTTCCCGTTCACAAAGCCATGCTAATGTCATCGGTTCCTTTGCAAACTTTCGGATTGTCATCGTTGCCCCATCGATCGATATCGGCGGCAAAATGATATTTACTCTCGAACCATCGTTAAGTCTCGCATCCACAATTGGATTTCGTTCATTCACCATACGGTTCGCTCCTGATGCAACCTGCTGAATTACCTGATATAATTTTTCATTATCCGAAAAATGCCCAGGATATCGGTGCAGTTTTCCTTGCCGCTCAATAAAAATATTTTTATAGCCATTGATCATGATCTCCGTCACAGAATCATCTTCTAACAGATCTTGCAGAATATCCAATCTTCGAAGAGCATAAAAAACTTCCTGATTCAAGCGAATCTTGTCAGACAAAAGCAACGGATATTCTTCTGATATTTTCATGATCTCTTCCTGAATCACACCTTTTAAATGTTCGTCAGAAATCTCCTGTGAAAAATTCAATTTCTCCATTACTCTTTGTTTCAGCAATTCCTTCAAGGCCACTGCCCCCTTCCTCCTTTGTTCTTCCAGCTCTCAAGCATCACTTCTTCCCAGTTTGTCAATTTCCATACTCCATGTTTTCTCATCTGTTTTTGAAACTTCTTATATTCCATACACCCCAGATCTTGCCGCATAAGAGGGAGAAAAATCCGATCAAATAACCCAAAGAACTTAAGATCTGGCGGTGATGCGATGCCAATATCAAAAATAATACAAATTCCTGTTTCTCTTAATTTCTCCAAAAACCACTCATAATCCTGCATAGATAATTCTCGATAATCCAGATAACATGAAGCTCCCGCAAATCCTACACAACCATCAAACTTCTTCTGATGTTCCATAAAATATAGTACAATATCTTCTTTGTGTTCTTTGATATAAAACAACAAAAGGTCATCTGTCTCATCTTCTTCAAAGTGTCCATATGGTTGCATTCCAAAATAAATCCACCCATTCGAAGCTGCCATATTCCTTGCAAATGCCGATATCTCCAGTCTTGAAATCGGAGAATATACTCCAAAAATCCGTTCATTTTCAATCTGAGGACTTACATTCAGGCAATGATAGATTCCCGCTGCGATCTCTTTTGCACTCTGGCAATACATCCCACCCATAGATTCATTTGCTCCAATTCGGCAAACCGGAAAATCTCCATGATAATCCGTCTCTTCTGCCAGTACCAGGCATTCAAAATCTCCCTCTTGTTCCTGTTTAAAAAACATCTCCTCATCCGACGTAAATGATGCCGTCATCGGGAAATCTTTCTGGTGATTTAAGTATTCCATCAGCCGTTTTCCATACTGATGGTCTTTGTGATAAATACCGATTGAAATATCCTTCATAGTCCACCTCCTAACAGGCAGATCATGTACGCTGCAAGGATCCCAAATGAAAAATGTATCATTCCATCTTTCATAAGATCCCCATTCTCTGTCTCGTACATCAATAATCTCTTGTTATCCTTACATTGTGTTACATATTGAAATAAGCGAAATAATCGCAGATGGAAGTTCTTCCTCTTCCATAAAAAGATCACGGCATAAATACCGTTACATATAAATGACAAAATCAGAAACCGGGGCATTGCCCGTCCAATAGATATTGCACATACCATCAGCAGCTTCACATCTCCACCGCCAAGGCATCCAATATAGAATAATAATCCACAGCTGATCAGCACAACCAAAACTCCGATCATCATATCTGCTGCCTTCATCCCAGAAACTCCTGCAAGAACCAGCGTGATTAACGCTCCCGCCCCATTGAGCTTATTCGGGATCTTGAAATCTCTGTAATCATAAATTGCTGCCATGATCAAAAATAATAGAATCCATATCTTCATCTTTCCTCCTTCCTTTATGTTCCATTATTTTACATCTATTTACAGTATTTGTCTAGTATTTTTTCTATTATTTTACAGAAATACAAAATCCAGTATTTTACTAGCGCACTTTACATCACATTATTACTGCAATAAAAACACCGCTGCCGCATACAACACAATAATTCCTGGAAGCCCCAACAGTGCACCTGTTCCAATGGACAAGATATTAAGATTGACTGGTGCTGTGATTCCTTTCCGCATACAAACAATGCTGATTCCATATACGATCATCGCACAAAAAGCTCCCCGCAGCAAAAGCACTAGCAAATATGCCGGTTTCTTTACAATTCCGATCATCAGACAGATCATACATCCCGCTGCCACTATGTAAAAGATCATTTCATTTTGTCCCATAAAAAAATCCCTCCTTATGTAATCTTATGTTACATAAGGAGAGATATTCGTTTCTTATATGCTCCTAAGCTTTTATGAAAATAAATTAGACAGCCAGCTGAAAATAGACTGGAAGAAAGCTGCGATCTTATCAAAGATTCCCTGACTTCCTCCAAGCTTATCATATAAATCTTTTGCTTGAGATTTTAATTGAGACACATTCAGATCAAGTCCTGAAATCTTATCCATCAGACTCTGTATCTTCGCTCGGTCTGCATCAGAAAGATTGATATTTAAATCTTTTGCAGACTCTTCAATCGCCTGTTTGATCTCAGATGGAGATGACAGATTATCTTTTGCAACTTTCTGTTTGACATCTGCGATCAGTTTCTCTGCATCGTCAGAACCGATATTTTCCGCAACTTCTCCCGTTGTGATCAACTCGTCTGTCGCTGCATCTTTGCTCTTTTCTGGAATCTTCTTTCCTGTCATTTCTTCGTAGGCTTTCATAACGCCAACCAATGCTGCTGTTCCAGAAATCTTAAATGGACCAGCTACTTTTACATCGGCATTCTTGATGCCTGCTGTAATCAGAGCATTTCGATACATTCCAGATGTGCAGTAAGAGATATTCTGTGTTGTGACATTCACTCCATTTCCATCATCTTTCTGTTCTACAGTCACAGAAGATAATGCTCTTGTTCCGATCACTCTGCTTGATAGATAGCTGTCCAAATATTCATGTTCATCTTTATTTGTTACAGTAATAACTTTATAGTCGCTATTATCATCTAAATCCAGAAGTTCTAACACTTTCTTTTTCTGGGAAGCTGTTAAGTCAGCTCCAAGTGCCAGATATTTCTGATCAACGCTGTCTGCTTTGACAGTTACAGATGATAATACCATTGCGACACAAAGTCCTGCTGCAAGGAATTTTCCAATAAACTTTCTCATAAATCCTTTTCCTCCTGCTTATTAATTTCTTTCATCATAGCAAAAACGAATCTGACTTTCAATAGACCAAAATCATAAGAATTTCTTACGAAAATTTATACTTCTTTAACTGCAGCTTTTTTCTTTCTTCTGAAAAAAGCCATGATCAGGATAAAAACAACAAAACCTGCAATACTCAAAATTGCCCCTTCTTTAAATCCAACAGATACATAAGTCAGTGAAACTTTATGCTTTCCTTCCGGCACTTTCACTGTCAAAAATGCTTTCCCAAGTGCTTTTGTTTTCACTTTCTTGCCATCAATCTTCACCGTCCATCCTTTATCGTATGGAATTGAGAAAAATAACATCTGATCTTCCTGTGCATGGATCGTTCCACTTAGATGATTTCCTTTGGCACTGGTAAGTTTCCATGCATTTTCCTGCATCCTCTGTGCAAGTTCTTCCATCACTTCTTCATCAAGTTCCGCTGCTGTCAGTCTTACAACTCCAGACATTTCATTATCTTGTTTGAGTTGCATTTTGATACGGATCTCATCACCTTTCTGCACGTTTCCAAGATAAATAATCTGTGAATCCAGCCTTCCCGTCAAAACCTGTTCTCCATTTTTCTCGATCACAGTATTTTCTACCTGGCTTCCATCAAAATGAATATACAACCGCCTTGTTTTTGTTGATCTGATCGTAAATACCATGTTATCTGGTCGGGCGGATGTATTTTCAAATACATATTCTCCATCACCATTATCGGATGTGATCTTACAATCGTTTAATTGCGGCTTAGCTGTTTTGACTATATGAAACAACTCATCAACATCAAATGCACTCGTTGCCAGATCATTTTGTACATAAAATGGATTATAATCTTCATAATCCCAAGTTTGTACCAAGTCATCCATCGTATAGGCAAGTGCTGTTCGATAAGGATTTTTATAAACCGTGACATTTCCAACACTTTCTTTTAGTGAAAATTCGGTATATTTCGTATCATATGGACGGTAAATCTGATATTTCATGGACATCAGATTATTTGTAAATGGCGTTGCACCTTCATATAAATATTCATTTACACCCGTGTAGAATCCAAGCTGATCCATCATATCGACAACGTTTCCCTGTGCTGTGGAACCAAACAATGTCATTCCATTTAAGGTATGCCAGATACTTTCATCAAGCATACGCCCACTGATCAATTCCATTCTTATCTCTACATTTTTCTGATACTCTTTTTTTACTTCTGTGATAGCTTTGGTATCCTGAAAATAACTATCTGTATCGACGGTTCCATTTTCCTGAAATCCCATCACTGCCATCGCTGCGGTTTCTACTATAAATAAGAAACAGATCAATGTCGTAAATATTTTCTTCCTGAAAATCTTCTTCTGATATAATGCGAAACAAACCATATAAACTGCGATCGCTGCAACTGTTGCGTAAACCGTTTTCATTTCCAATTTCACTGTCGACGTTTTCATTGTGATTCCGATCAAAATACCGCATAGGATCACTGCAAAATAAATCCACAGTGAAACTTTTCTTTTGCCTCTTACCAACACACAATATCCTTCATACGCCATCGCAAGCAATGCAAAAATATACAAAAACGCAAAGCGGTTTGGAATTCCATACTGATCATGAAAACCATGCCAAACATAACCTAAGACAGGCATATTGAAACTAAAAAATAAAAATACAAGTAATAACAATCTTCGAATCTTATCGATCAGGCGAATTTCTCTAACTGCCAGATAAAATCCTGCCATTAATAAGGTTAAGATTCCACAATATAAATTGATCTTACTGTCATCTACCGCCATCGTAAGCGGTGTTGTCCCAAGAAAATGTCTGGAAAACAGATTTCCAAATGTTCCATACCATAATTCTTTTGGAAATTGTAATTTGGCTGAGGATGTCTGCATGATCCCAAGGTAAGCTGGCAGTAACACAACCGCTGCCATTGCTCCAGATAACAGTGAATATCCTGCAAAGCGGAATCCATTTGTAAAAAATTCTTTGACATTTTTATGTGAATATAGTAAATACCACAAGATTAAAAATAAACATGTCATATAGGACATATAAAAGTTACACCATAAAGAAATAAATAATGCAAAACAATAAAGTCTTCCATCATGTTCTTTGATCAGCTTATCAATACCATACAAAATGAGTGGAAGCATCATCATGACTTCCATCCACATAATATTCCAACTGTAGCCAACCATATAACTGCATAATCCATATGCCATTCCGAACGCAACAATGGATATCTCATCCTTTCCACGACGTTTTCTAAAATAAAATGCGGCTGTAAAGCAGCACAGTGCGATCTTTAAGACATACAAATGACTTAATATCATCGTAAGCATTGATTTTGACACAAGTGCGATCACCAGATTTAGTGGACTTGCCAGATAATACGCCCATAGTCCAAGGAAATTGTATCCAAGACCTGCATGAAAAGAATAAAACATCGAATCCATGCTTTTTAATTTTTCCTGATAATCTGCAAAAAAGGGCAAATACTGATGCAATGCATCAACGATCAGAAATGATTCACTGCCAAATGGCTGTATCTTCTCTGCGATCGCGATTCCTTCTAATAGAAGAACCGGCAGAAAAAACGAGAGTAACAGATACTTATGAGTTTTCAATATGTCTTTGATTTTGTTTGTCATGTCTGCTCCATTCTTTTACACGGTGATTGATTCCCATGATCATATGATATCTTTTTTTGATCATGGATGCGATCGAACCATGGGTCAATTCCGTAACATTTCCCCCATGTCTTCGATAATAAATAAGAGGTTCCTCCAAAAATACAACTTTCCCGAGTTGTTCTGACAGCAATCCGATCCATTGGTCATGAATCCAGATGTCATCTGGAATCGGCAGAATTCTTTTCATTGCGGATCTTCTGACTGCCATACAGCATCCGATATAGGAATTCTTTTTCATATTCTTCCAGAAGCCTGTTCCGCTATTTCTCCACTCAAAAGTGGTTTGATCTAAAGATGAAAGTTTTTCATCTACAATCTGTGCATCATGAACAACTGCCATCACTTTCGGGTCTTCAAATACACGCTCAATCTCTCTCATTTTATTTTTTTTCCACACATCATCCTGATCAGATAAGAAGATGATCTCCCCTCGACAATGCTTAAATGCATTCTCAAAATTTTTTACGACACCCTTCCCAGGTCCTTTAATTATGCGGATTCTTTGGTCGTTTTGGACCCAATCCTCAAGTATTGCTTCTGATCCATCACTAGCATCATCCACTGAAATGATCAGTTCATCTGTCTCTTCCATATTATCAAGAATCGATCTTATTTGCTCATCTATATATTTCGCGCCATTATAAAAGGCCATTGCCACAGATTTCATACTAATTTCCTTCCTGCGTATTGATTTTCTTGAAATATTATACCATATCTTATATAATAATTCTAAGACAAAGGCGTCATTGAGAAAAAGAGGCGTTTTCCGACCTCTTTTTGTTTTATCTTTTGGGATGTGCCAACACCCATTTGAAGAAGATACCCTCTGTTTTAAACACACATATCATTATGACTTATAAGGAGGAAACAAAATGTCATACGTAGATGAAGTGATCGAGCAGGTAGTTGCTCAGAACCCAGCAGAACCTGAATTCCATCAGGCTGTAAAAGAAGTTTTAGAATCATTAAGAGCCGTTGTTGAAGCAAACGAAGAAGCTTTCAGAAGAGATGCTCTTCTTGAACGTCTTGTAAACCCAGAACGCCAGTTCAAATTCCGTGTACCTTGGGTAGACGACAAAGGACAGGTTCATGTTAACACAGGTTACCGTGTACAGTTCAACAGTGCGATCGGACCTTACAAAGGTGGTTTAAGACTTCACCCATCTGTTAACCTTGGAATCATCAAATTCTTAGGATTTGAACAGATCTTCAAAAACTCTTTAACAGGACTTCCTATCGGTGGTGGTAAAGGTGGATCTGACTTCGATCCTAAAGGAAAATCTGACCGTGAGATCATGGCATTCTGCCAGAGCTTCATGACAGAGCTTTGCAAATACATCGGAGCAGATACAGACGTTCCTGCTGGTGATATCGGAACTGGTGCAAGAGAGATCGGTTACATGTTCGGTCAGTATAAGAGAATTCGTGGACTTTATGAAGGAGTTTTAACAGGTAAAGGTTTATCTTATGGTGGATCTTTAGCTCGTACAGAAGCTACAGGATACGGACTTCTTTACTTCACAGACGAAATGTTAAAATGTAATGGTAAATCTATCAAAGGTGCTACAATTGCTGTTTCTGGAGCTGGTAATGTTGCTATTTACGCAATCGAAAAAGCTCAGCAGTTAGGTGCTAAAGTTGTTACAGCTTCTGACTCTACAGGATGGATTTATGACAAAGATGGTATCGATGTTGAATTATTAAAAGAAGTAAAAGAAGTAAAACGTGCTCGTTTAACAGAATACGCTGCTGCTCGTCCAAGTGCTGAATATCACGAAGGAAGAGGAGTTTGGTCTATTCCTGTTGACATTGCTCTTCCATGTGCAACTCAGAACGAATTACACTTAGAAGATGCTAAACAGTTAGTAGCAAACGGATGTTACGCAGTTGCAGAGGGTGCTAACATGCCTACTACATTAGAAGCTACAGAATACTTACAGAAAAACGGAATCTTATTCGCACCTGGTAAAGCTTCTAACGCTGGTGGAGTTGCTACATCTGCTCTTGAAATGTCTCAGAACAGCGAAAGATTAAGCTGGACATTTGAAGAAGTTGATGGAAAATTACAGAACATCATGGTTAACATTTTCCACAACTTAGATGACGCTGCAAAACGTTACGGAATGGAAGGAAACTATGTAGCTGGTGCTAACATTGCAGGATTCGAGAAAGTCGTAGATGCAATGACAGCTCAGGGTATTGTTTAATCCTTAAGAAGAAAGAAGAATGTTCCCGTGGGACGGAATGTTCAATTAAAATAATGTCATGTGTATGTAGAAAGCGGAGATCCTTTTATGGATTCTCCGCTTTTTGGGTTTTATTTATTTGCTTTTAATTTCGGTGTTCTTATGATCTGTACGAGCAATGGAATAACCATGATAAACCATACGATCGGTTCTGCTACGATAACACCTGCATATCCCATCAAAGGAACTAATGTAAATGCGATCACCACTTTTCCGACCATTTCTAATCCACTGGATACTAATGGTGTAATCTGATCCCCGATTCCTTGCATAACATTTCTTACTATGCTGATGACCGCTGGCACATAATAAAAGATCGTATTAAACTTCAGGTAATTTGTTGCATTTACAATGACTACATCTTTGTGACTTCCTGTAACCATATGGACTAACTGCGGTCCGATCGTATAACTTGCGATCATCGCAAAAGTTGACCAGACACATGTATAAATGATCGCTAGTTTCATACCTTTCTTAATTCTGTCAACTTTCCCAGCTCCCATATTCTGGCCACAGAATGTTGCCATCGTCTGGCCAAAGACACTGAACATGATCATATATATTTCTGTGATCTTTCTTGCCGCTGTATGGGCTACGATAATTTCCTGCCCAAGCTTATTGATTGCTGTCTGTAATGTAAGTGATCCAATATTCACAAGAGAACTCATAAATCCCATAGACATTCCTGTCGCCAGCATTTCTTTGATCATTTTAGATTCCAGATCTTTAAAATCATTTTTATTCAGACGTAATAATTCGTACTTGTGAATCATATAAAAGCAACAAATGACCAATGCGATAAACTGTGCCAACACAGTTGCTGCTGCCGCACCCCATGTTCCCGTTTTCCATACTGCAACAAATAAAAGATCCAGTACGATATTTAATCCTACAGAAATCGCAAGGATCAATAATGGTGTTAACGTATCTCCGATGGCACGCATCACCGCCATCAAAATATCATAAAACATCGTGACCCATAAACCAATGATAATGATCAGTATATATTGTTTCGCTTCGATAAATAATTTGCCTGGAACATTCAAAAATCCTAAAATCGGATTGATAAATACCGTTCCGATCAAGATTAAAATAGCAGAAACGATCACTCCTAACACAAGTGCGATCACAAATGATCTTCGAACTCTCTTTTTATCACCTGCTCCAAATTTCTGCGCTGTAATGATCGCAAATCCATTGGCCAGACCTAATAAGAAACCAACGATCAAGTTACTGATCGTTGTCGTTGCACCAACTGCAGCAAGTGATCGCTCTCCAAGAAAACTTCCGACAATTCTTGTATCAGCAAGACTGTATGTAAGCTGTAATAAGTTTCCTAAAAATACTGGAATCGCAAATCCTAAGATCAATGTTGAAATCTTTCCTTTTGTCAGATCTTTCATGATCGATCCTCCGCTTTCTGTAATCTTCCATCTCCATCGATCACAACTTTCATTCCTTCATTGATATCTCTTTCGTATAGTAATTTATCTTCCATGAAGATTATTGTTTCTTCCTTCGTTATTTCTTCTTTTAAATATACTTTATCTTTGATTTCCTGTCCTTCCGGGCGGCCTTCACAACCGAAGTCTGGTTCTTCGATTCTTGTGACGTAGTATGTGTCCATATATTGTTTTTCCTTCTTTCTTTGTTATGTTTGAAAATTTTGTAAAATAAAAATCATCTGTAATACGATTTTTATTGCCGTATTACAGACGATTTTTATTTTAGCATAAATGATGTTATTAGGACAGTATAGATTGCATTTCTTTTGCTAACCACTACGATTTCCTATATTTCCACATCAAAACCGAACCAATATAAGAAACCAAAACCATTACAATTGATATCACTACTGCATTCTTTAAAAACACCTGACTCCCCGGAATTCTTGGTATTTTTCGTATTGCATAAAAGATCAATCTACCTCCTACATAGCAAACTAAAAACAATGGCAATCCTACAAGTCTGTTTCTTATATTTTTTAAATGTAGCATGAGATTTACTGGAATCTGAATTGACATGCATAAGAAACTTACTACAACGATCCATTGAATCACTTGCTTTACTTCATAGAACGGAACTTCAACATTGAGAACGCCAAGTGCTCTTCCGATCAAAAATATGATGGTCATAATTGCTGTCGCTACAATTCCAAGAAGATACCTCATACCAACTTGTTTCCTTCCACTGACTGGTAAGATCTTGCAATACTGATTCCATCCACAGGCTTGATCATCAATCATTGTGTCATTGATTTGTATTACCAAAAGTGCTGACAAAACAGCCCCACCAGTACCAAATCCAAAAAAACCTATGATCAGCTGAAGAATTAAAAGTATCCAAATCACATATTTAATTCCAGATTCCATAATCCTGTATTTGTATTCTAATAACAAACCTTTCATACTGCCTCCTTATTGATCATTCCGCTTCTCGTATAATTTGCAACTCAATACACCTGAAAAACACCAAATGATAAATAGCAAAATCATAAATACAATGGTCGGGAATGGCAGATTTAATAACAATTGCTGCAACCTATATGGGTAAAGCATTCCAAGAAAACATACGATCATCGCTGCAGATACCCTTCCTTCGTCATATCCATATCTGCACAAAATCGGAAATACAAATATCATATCCAATGTACCGTTAATCCATATAGCTTTTACAACACGACCAATAAAGTAAATATTGATTCTGCCCACTATCATCTTCTGGCAGATCATACTTCCTGCAAAAACTAAGATACTCGCGATTATCACGATCCCAAAACCAAAGATATATTTTGAAACAACAATCTCCCTTCCATTGATTGGAAATGTTGCTCTGTACATATCCCAATTTGATTTTTTTTCATATTCTACCGAATGCATTAGAATATAGAAAATCGTTATTACTGCACAATATATCCAAAAAGATTCATCAGGGAAAAAGTCTGTATTTTTTATAATTGGCAGCAATACTCCTAACCCCAGCATTGCCAGCATATGTATCCGATACTGACTCCACAAACTATACCATTCTTTTCGTATTAATCCTTTCATACCCACACTTCCTTCTATTCTTCCTGTCCTTTTGAGAGAAATACGATAATTTCTTCTAATGTTGCCATATCTGTCTTATAATCTTTCGGCATCTTCGATCTGTCTACCAATGCTTCAACTCCATATGGATTTTCTCTTACTCCTTTAACTGCCTGTTCGTCAAATTCTTTCAGCTCTTCTTTGGAACATTTTAAGATTCCATATTGTTCAATCAGGCAATCTTTTTCTTCATATAATTTCAAACTTCCCTGATCAATATATGCAATATAATCACAAAGTCTTTCCAAATCACTCACGATATGAGAAGATATTAAAACAGACTGATCTTCTGCCCTTGTAAATTCATAAAGAATATCTAAAATCTCATCTCTCATAAATGGGTCTAGTCCGCTCGTTGGTTCATCTAGAATTAACAGTTTTGCATGATGTGAAAGTGCCACCGCGATTGCAAGTTTCATCTTCATTCCTTTCGAGTAATTCTTAAACTGCTTTTTCCATTTTGGAAGTTCAAACTGATCGATCAATTCATAATATCGTTTTTCATCCCAGTTTCTATAAATATTTTTCATGATATTGTTCATCTGGTCTGCTGTCACATATTCTGGAAATGATGGCTCATCCAGAACGACTCCAATATCCTGTTTTGTCTCTGTAAAATCTTCCTCAATATTCTTTCCTAACACATAGATTGTTCCGCTGTCTTTGTGAATCATATCCATAATCAGACGGATCGTAGTACTTTTCCCTGCCCCATTCTTCCCGACAAGTCCAAGAATACAACCTTCTGGTAGTGAAAATGTCATATCTTTCATTTCAAATCCTTTAAATGACTTTGATACATTTTGTAATTCTAATGCATTCTTCATTATTCATCCTTTCCAATGATCTTGATCATTTCGATCAGATCATCTTTTGTTAACCCGCATGTTCTTGAAAGCTTCACTGCTTTCTCCAAATATTGTTCTACCTTCTTTAAATTCTCCTCCTTGATAAGCTCCAGATTCTTCTCCGCCACAAAACAGCCTTTTCCTGCCACAGAATTAATAAATCCATCTTTCTCAAGCTCATCATACGCCCTCTTTGTTGTGATCACACTGATCCTTAAATCCTTCGCAAGTCCTCGAATCGATGGAAGCATTTCGCCAGCTTTTAGTTCTTCTGTAATGATCAAATTCTTGATCTGTTCATAAATCTGTTCATAGATTGGCTGATTCTTGACATTGCTGATTATGATTTTCACTTAATTCTCTCCTTTCTTTGTTTTACTGTATATGTACAGTATATACAGTTTGATTTGTAATTGTCAAGATAAAAGAAATAATCACAAGCAGTAATTTCTTATTACCACTTGTGATTATTATCTATGCTATATTCTAATTTGTTAAATTTATAAATCTTCTATTTCTTTCAAGATTTCTTCTACTTCAGGTATATCAACCTGACATTCTTCTGCTATTTTTTCCTTTGAAAAACCTTGTTTTTTTAATCTTATACATTGTAAAAATAGTTGCTTTCCTTCCTTTCTTCCCTCTTCCAATCCTTCTTCTCTCGCAGTTTTCATCCTGCTGATTTCATCACTATATGCCATTTCTTCTCGCAAATACAAATATCGTTCTCTTTCATCCTGACTCATTTTATACATCTCATCTTTCACCGCCTCTCTATATGGATTTCCTTTAATCGTATCGTCAACTTCTTTCCAATCTTTTGCTGCAAGTAATTTTGCCCAATAGTATAGTTCCGTTTCTTTTTCTTCCTTGGCAGCATTTTCTAATTTCTTTAATTGTACCACGTGAAATTGCAATTTGTCATTATATTCTTCCCCTGTTTTTATATCCAATAATTTAATATGATGATGAAAACCTTGACTCCTCATCAAATTAAAATCTAAAATACCTATATGTATACATGGTTCTAATTCTCCATATGATTGTCCGTGATAAAATCCATCTGTAAACATCCTGCAATTATAAAACAAACTTCGTTCCGTCCAATCATTCTGATAACGATTTTGCATTTCTATATTGATTTTCTTATTATTGTTCAGATAAATTTTTACATTTTAATCCAAAATAAAAAGGCGACTTCATATCGCCCTTTATTTACAACTAATTATGCTATCTCAATCTGACACATCTTCATAGCTTCCAACGCATTCCTATGACTCTCAGGAGTCACTCCTGCACAGCATGAAGAATCAACACTTACCTTCACTTCCGGCAGTGCTGCTTTAATCAGCATTGCATTGGATATCACACAGATATCCGTACATAATCCAATCAGTTCGATTTCAACTTCCTGATCTTCATATGTTTCCTTCAATATCTGTGCCAGTTCCATAGAACCAAAAGTTCCTTTTCTACAGAAATCATGGACTTCTGCTTTCGTCTCTGCGATTGCCCGCATGATTTCGCTGTTTAATGCCCAGCCGTCTTCTCCACAGATACAATGTTTGACTGGAAGATTCTTTCCTTCCTGTGTGGAAAGATAATCTTCCTCATGTGTATCGAGTGTTCCATAGATATCACCCTCAAAATTACGAATCTTTCCCGCAACAGGTGTTACGATCTCCTGTGCTTCTTTGGTTCCAAGGCTTCCGTCGATGAAATCATTCTGCATATCGACGACAATCAGTATATTTCTCATGAAAGTTTAGCTCCTACCAGCTGGTTTACAAGTTTACCGTCAGCTTTTCCTTTGACTCTTGGCATCAGGTTCTTCATAACTTTTCCTTTGTCTTTCATTGTTGGCGCATCAATTCCAAGTTCTGCTAATACAGCATTGATTTCAGCTTCGATCTGTTCTTCGCTCATCTGCTCTGGTGCAAACTCTTCTAAGACTGCTAATCTTGCTTTACATTCATCAATGATATCTGTACGATCAGCAGGGCAAGTATCCATTGTCTCTTTTGTCTGTTTGATCTCTTTTGCGATAATTGTGTTTTCTTCTGCCTCTGTCAGATCTTCTCTCTTATCGATCTGTGCGTTTTTTAATGCACTTAATAACATAGAAAGACTTTCTTTTCTCTCTTTGTCCTTATTCTTCATCGCTGTCATCATTTCTTTGCGGATTACATCAATCATACTCATAGTTTCTTATCCTCCTGTATAAATGTTCTCTTGACATCTATTGTAGCACAAAATACTATCTTCGTTTCACTAATTTTACAACATGACTCAATTATATTTCCCAAGAATGCCGGCTTCCTTCCAATTTTCTCTGATACGACAACACCAGATAATCTTCTTTATATTTTCTGATCTCCAGAATATCTGGCTTCGTGATTTCTGGAAAACCTGCTTCTGAAAATACATGAATATATCTCTTCTCACAAGGTTTGTCGTCTTCGATCACTTGTCCTGCATCGATATAGGCACTTTCGATATCCAGACGTTTCCCCTGTCTTGCAGTGATCTTTGTCTGTTCATATACTTCAACATCCTTCGTCATAAACAAAAACAACTTCACTGGATGGACCTGAATGCTTGTCTCTGAAATAATTTCAAGATCACATGGAATATGTTGTCTTATAATATAATTTTTCAAAATACAGAGCTCTTTAAATTCATTCATGTTCGTTGCTTTCAAAATCCCCATGCCACCAAGTTCTGGCATATCTCCAATACTTTTTTCTTCAATGATCATAACTGATCTTCCCATTTCTTTTTGAAAATTTGCCTCTATTGCATGTTTCAGGGTTGCACCTACATATAAAATATCTGTTTTTTTATCTCTTTTTAAAATCGGATAAACTGGAAATTCCATCTGTTCCTGCCAAATAGAATGCATATACTACTACCTCCTAAAAATTGCTCTCGTAATAGTATATGCATAATTCATCTTAATATTGACATTTTCCTACGGTTCTTGGATATGGAATGACATCTCTGATATTAGCAATTCCTGTTGCGTACATTACCATACGTTCAAATCCAAGACCAAATCCTGCGTGTCTTGTGGAACCATATTTGCGAAGATCTAAATAGAAATCATAATCTTCTGGTTTCATACCTAATTCTGTGATTCTCTCTTCCAGTTTCGCAAGATCATCTTCTCTCTGGCTTCCCCCGATGATCTCTCCAATAGCTGGCACTAAAAGGTCCATGGCTGCAACCGTCTTGTTGTCTTCATTCATCTTCATATAAAATGCTTTGATCTCTTTTGGATAGTCTGTGACAAACACTGGTTTCTTAAAGATCTTCTCTGTCAGATAACGTTCATGCTCTGTCTGAAGATCAATTCCCCAAGATACTTTATATTCGAATTCATCATTGTGTTCTTCTAATAATTTTACTGCTTCTGTATAAGTAACTCTTCCAAAATCAGAAGATACTACATGGTTCAAACGTTCTAATAATCCTTTATCTACGAATTTATTAAAGAACTGTAATTCTTCCTGTGCATGCTCCATCACATAATTGATGATATATTTGATCATCTGCTCTGCAAGGATCATATTATCCTCAAGATCTGCAAATGCGATCTCTGGCTCGATCATCCAGAATTCTGCTGCATGTCTTGTTGTATTGGAATCTTCAGCTCTGAAAGTTGGTCCAAATGTATAAATATTGCGGAATGCCTGTGCAAAAGTCTCTCCTGCAAGCTGTCCGCTGACGGTTAAGCTGACTGGCTTCTTAAAGAAATCCTGTTCATAATCAACTTTTCCTTCTTCAGCGATCTTGTTAAGATCCATCGTTGTTACCTGGAACATCTCTCCAGCACCTTCACAGTCCTGTCCTGTGATCAATGGTGTATGCACGTATACAAAATCACGTTCCTGAAAGAATTTATGGATCGCATATGCAATCTGAGAACGAACTCTGAATACTGCCTGAAACGTATTCGTTCTTGGTCTTAAATGAGAGATAGATCTTAAATATTCTAATGTATGACGTTTTTTCTGTAATGGATAATCGGATGGGCATTCTCCCTCGACTTCTACACTCTTTGCATGAATCTCAAATGGCTGTTTCGCATCTGGTGTCACGATCACAGTTCCATTAACGATCACAGCTGTTCCAACATTTAATTTGCTGACCGTATCAAAGTTGCCCATCTCCTGATCATATACAACCTGAATCGGTTCAAAAAATGTACCATCATTAATAACCAGAAATCCGAATTTCTTTGATCCACGATTGCTTTTTACCCAGCCGCAGATCTCTACTTCTTTCTGATCATATTCTTTGTAATTTCGGAATAATGTTCTTCCTGTCATCATTTCCATGTTATCTTTGTCCTCCGTTTTTCACTTAGAATTCAAATAAATTCAGCCCGATTTCTTCATCAAACTTGCGGTCAACTGTGCCTTCGATCTCAGTTAATACAAGTTCTCCGGTTCCGCTGATCACTGCTTCTGTCAGATGACCTCCATAGACATTCCCTGATTCATCCGCAACACTGATATGGAAGTGTGTATAAGTTTCCCCATTCATAGTATTGATATTCCCACCAATGGAAACGATCTCAAGATCACCTTCCCATGTATGGCCTTTGAATACTTTTTCCTTTGTATCAAAAACACCAGCTGTTACTTTGCCTGCTGCCCCGATTCCTGTTAAGTATGCAAGTTTGATATTTTCTTTTTGGGCGACCTCTTTTAATTTTGCACAGATTTCTTCGCCTTTGTCAATTCTTATTACGTATTGATTGTTGAATTTTTTGTATTCCATGATCATCGACTCCTTTTTGATTTTATAATCCTGCATATATCTTAACGCACGTGCTATTTCTTTTCTAGGTGTTTTCATTGATTTTATTAAAAAAATGGATGTCTTCTTGTCTAAGAAAACATCCATCTCTTCAATCTTTATTCTACTTTCATTTACCTGACCCCTACCATGGAATAATCACAAATAAACCACCCGCAAGCAATGCTCCAATAATTGGACCTACAACTGGAATCCATGCATATCCAAAGTTAGAATCCCCTTTCCCTGGGATTGGAAGAACTGCATGTGCAAGTCTTGGGCCTAAATCTCTGGCTGGATTAATCGCATATCCAGTTAATCCACCAAGTGACATACCAATGGAAACGATGATTGCAAATACGAAGAAATAGTTAAGTCCCATAGAACCTGCATTTTCCACATTTCCGATTCCAAGAATCGCAAAAACTAAAACAAAGGTTCCAATGATCTCACTTAACAGGTTTAATCCTGTGTTTGCAATAGAAGGTCCTGTACAAAATACTCCTAATTTTGTTCCCTGATCTTTGGTTACCTCAAACTGCCCTGCAAATAAGACATACACAAGGACTGCTCCTACAAATGCTCCTGCAAACTGAGCGATCACATATCCTGGCACCATAGACCAAGAGAAATTACCAATCGCCGCAAGTGCGATCGTAAGTGCCGGGTTAAAATGAGCTCCTGATGAAGATCCAAAAATAAATGCTGGTACAAGTACCGCAAGTCCCCATGCAAATGTAATCTGCACAGCCCCTGCACCTTTCATTCCTGATCTTTCAAGGTTTACATTTGCTACAACTCCATCTCCAAGCAAGATTAAAAGCATTGTTCCGATAAATTCTGCAATATAAGGTAACATAGTTTTTCCCTCTTTTCTCTTAATTTTTTAGTTTTGCATGATATATTAATTTTTAGCCCATCCGAAAGAATATTTTACTGCCTTTTCCCATCCTGCTAATTTTTCTTCTCTTTCGTCCTCTTTCATTTCTGGATGGAACTTGCGGTCAATATTCCAGTTGTTGATAACGTCATTTTTATCTTTCCAGTATCCAACGGCAAGTCCTGCAAGATAAGCTGCTCCCATTGCAGTTGTCTCAACACATCTTGGACGACGTACTTCTGTATTAAGAATATCTGACTGGAACTGCATTAAGAAGTTGTTTGCACTTGCTCCACCATCAACTTTTAATGCACTTAATTTGATTCCGCTATCTGCTTCCATTGCTTTTAACACATCATATGTCTGATATGCCAGAGATTCTAATGTCGCACGAATCACATGATATTTATTGACACCTCTTGTGATACCAACGATTGTTCCTCGTGCATACTGATCCCAGTGTGGCGCACCAAGTCCTGTAAATGCAGGAACTACATAACAGCCATTTGTATCTTTTACTTTTGAAGCCATATATTCAGAATCTGGTGATGAATCTACCAGTCTCATCTCGTCTCTTAACCACTGGATTGCTGCTCCTGCAACAAAAATAGACCCTTCTAATGCATAATTAACTTCTCCATCTAAGCCCCATGCAATGGTTGTGATCAGTCCATTATCAGAAAATACTGGTTTTGTTCCTGTATTCATTAACAGAAATGCCCCTGTTCCATATGTATTTTTGGCCTCCCCTGCTGTAAAGCATGTCTGACCAAACAATGCTGCCTGCTGATCTCCTGCTGCTCCTCCGATTGGAATTTCTTTTCCAAAATAACTTTCGTCTGCCATTCCATAAACTTCACTGGATGGTCTTGCCTGTGGAAGCATTGATTTTGGAATTCCAAGTTCTTCAAGGATTTCATCATCCCATTCGAGGGTATTAATATTAAATAGCATAGTTCTTGCAGCATTTGAATAATCTGTAACATGAACTCTTCCTTTTGTCAGTTTCCAGATCAGCCATGTTTCTACTGTTCCAAATAAAAGATCTCCTGCCTCTGCTTTTTCACGTGCTCCTGGTATGTTGTCAAGAATCCATTTTACTTTTGTTCCACTAAAATAAGCATCGATCATTAATCCTGTTTTTTGTCGGAATTTCTCTGTCAGACCTTTTTCTTTTAGCTGATCACAATACTCAGATGTTCTTCGGCACTGCCAGACAATTGCATGATATACAGGTTCTCCTGTATTCTTATCCCAGATGATCGTTGTCTCTCTCTGGTTTGTAATTCCGATGGCTGCAACCTGATCTGGTGTAATATTTAACTTGTTCATTGCTTCTACTGCTACTCCAAGCATGGAAGACCAGATCTCATCCGCATCATGCTCCACCCATCCAGGATGAGGAAAATACTGTGTAAATTCCTTCTGTGCAACACTGCAGATCACACCTTGTTCATTAAATAAGATACAGCGGTTACTTGTTGTCCCTGCGTCCAGTGCCATAATGTATTTTTTCATAATAACTACCTCCTATGACTCTTTTATTATATGTTCATATTACATTATGCATAATTTTGTGTCTATTATTTATCTTTTTTTGTGCATTTTTTTAAATTTAAAAGGTCGAAAAAACCCTCTTTTTTCACTAAATTTTGTTCAAAAAGAGAGTATTTTCGTGAATTTCTAATTTTTTATTTTATTATTCTACAACAGTCGTAAATTTTTCCCAAGGAATATCAACTTCTGCGCCTTCATTGATGATCGCATCTACATGCATTAACAATGGGAAGTCATCTAAAGATACAACGCCTCTTTCTGCCAGTTTACGTACGGCACGAGCTGTTCTTGTTGCAATAACGATAGACTCTAAAGTTACACCCTGTAATTCTTCCATTGCCTGATCAAATGTCAGTCCACGTCCTAATAATGTACCAATCTTACGAGTTCTTCCACCGAAGACTGTTACATATAAGTCACCAGCTCCGTGAATGATGTTTTCTGGTCCACCATGAATCAGTTCTAACAGATGGATCATTTCTTTGACACCCTGTCCAAACAATGCTGCCTGAGAATTATAATGTACTGCTCCGATCTCTCCATCTCTCTTCTCTGCTAAACCAACTGCAAGAGACACACCTAATGCATAAGCATTCTTCATGGCTACGGCACACTCAACACCTACAACATCTGTAGAAAGACTGATGTGATAGTAATCTGTTGTTAATAAAGATTTGATGAATTTTAATGTTTCCATGTCTTTTCCACAGAAAGCTACATGGCTGTCATCATGGTCTGCTAATTCATAACTTGTACATGGTCCACCGATGGCGTTAAAGTTAATATGTTTTCCTTCTGGCTGTCTCTGTTCGAAGATATGTGGATAAGGAACTAAAGTTCCGTCATCTAAATCTACCATACCTTTTGTTACTGTTAATAAAGGTACATCTTCTGGTAATACTGGAAGGATTTCGTCACAGAACCAGTCAAGTCCGAAACTGCTTACTCCACCTAAGATTAAGTCTGCTCCTTCTAATGCTTCTTCTAATTCTTCGATCTGATAATATTTGATCCCATCATGAAGAGTTCTCTTTAATGTGATATGGAAATTATCCTTCTTTAATCCATCAATGATATCTCTGTCTAAAGGTGATCCTACCAGACGTACCTCGTGTCCATTTTCGAATGCTGGGAATGTGATCGCAGAGTTCATCTGACCTGCACAAACAAATGTAATAACGCTCATTTGTTATCCTCCTGAAATTTAAATATTTTACTTAATCATTTTATTTATTCTGCTACTTTTTTGCAAGCTACAACGTCAACTCCTAGTCCTAATACGTTAGGGATCACTACATCCCCGATCGCTACAGGAGCTTTCATTGTTACTTTATCTAATTCTTTCATGATATCATAGATTTTACCCTTTGGAATATCACTTGCGGTTTTGACTGGAACTCTTCTTGCAGTCTTTGCTTCTACTCTGACTGTAGAAGTGATCACTCGTGTTGGATTTACCAGTTCTTTTTCTCCGTAAGCGGCTCCTCTTGGGCATCCATTTCCAGTAACCTTATATCCATTTTCTTCATCAACTTTTAAATGACATCCTTTTGGACATACGATACAAATTAAATCTGTCATCTTTATGCACCTACCTTTTCTACAGATACTGTGATCTCACCATTTTCTACTTTATCTAAAAATGCTTTCGGAATAACGATCTTTTCCATTTCTCCTGGTGCCATGTGTTCTCTCTTAAAGGAAGCAAGTTCCTCACCATTTGATCTTACTTTGATCGCTACATCTGTAAATACGTTTCTTGCACGGAACATAACTTCAACTTTCTTGTCTACATTAGATGGACGTACTTTCTGTGGCACGATTCCGTTGACCCCATCTCCATTTTTGATATCAATGCATGTCTGATCTTTTGTTTCTCCATTTTTTACGTATTCTGCAGCACTCTTTCCTGCCTTCTGGCTTTCTGCTGTAACGAAGTCTACCAGGTCATGAACATGAACGACATTTCCACTTGCGAAAATTCCTTCTGCTGAAGTTTCCATGTTTTCATATACAACTGGACCGCTTGTTGCCGGGTCCATTGTGATTCCAGCAGATCTTGTTAATTCATTTTCTGGAATCAATCCAACAGATAATAATACAGTATCTACATCAAATTCCATCTCTGTTCCTGGAATTGGCTGATTCTTTTCATCAACTTTTGATACGATAACTTTCTCAACTCGTTTATCACCCTGAATATCTGTGATCGTATGTGATAAATACAGTGGAATATCATAATCATTTAAGCACTGTACGATGTTACGGTTTAATCCGTTAGAATATGGACAAAGCTCTACACATCCAACTACTTTTGCACCCTCTAAACTCATGCGTCTTGCCATGATCAGTCCGATATCTCCGGATCCTAAGATCAGTACTTTCTTACCTACCATATATCCTTCGATATTCACATATCTCTGTGCTGCACCTGCTGTAAACACTCCAGCCGGACGATCACCAGGGATCGCGATGGCTCCTCTTGTTCTTTCACGGCATCCCATATTTAAGATAATGGATTTACCTTCAAGTTTCATATAACCATTTTTCTTATTCATGGCATGTACACATTTTTCTGTTTCATCTACGTCAAGAACCATCGTATCAAGCATCACTTCGATATTTGTTTCATTTAACATATCAATGAATTTACCTGCATATTCAGGTCCTGTTAATTCTTCTTTGAAATAATGGAGTCCAAATCCATTATGAATACACTGATTTAAGATTCCTCCAAGTTCCTGATCACGTTCTACAACCAGAACTTTTTCGGCACCATTTTTACTTGCTTCCACTGCTGCTGCCAGTCCTGCAGGTCCTCCACCTACAACGATTACATCATACTTCATTATTTGGCACCTCCATCTTTTGTTTCTCCTGTGATAATGTTTGTTCCCAAACGATCCTGTGGAATATCTGCTAATGGTTTATTCAGCTCTCTTGCGATGATCTCCTGAACTCTTGGTCCACAGAAACCACCCTGGCATCTTCCCATACCTGCATTACATCTTCTCTTAACCGCATCAATGGATGTTGCTGGAATTGGACGATGCACTGCGTTGATGATCTCACCTTCTGTGATCGTTTCACAACGGCAGATGATCTTTCCGAATGCTGGATTCTTTTCTACTAATTTTTCTCTGTCTTCATGACTTAAATGTTTGAAGCGGTCGATATGTCTTTCATCTACGATATCTTCTTTTGCTTCTAATGTAAGTCCTGAATTTTCAAGCATCTTTAAAATATCTGGTGCAATTGCACATGCGGATGATAATCCCGGTGACTGCATTCCTGCGATATTAATAAACCCTTTGTTGTTTTTATCTTCATAAATATGGAAGTCATGATCTGCTGTTCTTGCTCTGACTCCAGCAAAATTTCTAATAGACTCTCTAAAATTAATTCCTGGTACAGATTTTAATGCTGTATTTCTCACAAAATCAAGTCCCTGTTTTGTTGTTGATACATCATTCGCCGCACTTGGCTGTGAATCTGGTCCAACGATCAGGTTTCCATGAACCGTTGGAGCAACTAAAACTCCTTTTCCTTTTTCATTTGGACATTGGAAGATTACATGATTGACCAGATTTCCCTGGCTCTTATCCATTAGGTAATATTCTCCTTTATTTGGTGTAATCTCAAATGTCTTTTCATTACACATCTCATTAACTTTGTCTGCGAAAACACCTGCTGCATTGCAAATGTATTTTGCTTCGATCACTCCGTTGTTTGTTTCTATCTTATATGTATCATTTTCTTTTTCGATTCCGGAAACTTCTGTATTAAGTTTCACTTCAACTCCATTTAATACGGCTGTTTCTGCAAGTGCCAGGGCTAATTCCCATGGACTTACGATTCCTACATTTGGAGAACTTAAAGCCGCAACAGCTTTGTCTGAAAGATTTGGTTCTTCTTTTAGAAGTTTTTCTTTATCCCAGATTTCCATATCAGGAACTCCGTTTGTGATACCTCTTTGTTTTAATTCTTCCAGTGTTTTCTTTTCTTCTTCACTGAATGCAACTACCAATGCTCCGATCTGTTTGTAAGGTACATCCAGTTTCTCACATAATTCTTTTGTATAGACATTTCCTTTGATATTGTACTCTGCCATCTTTGTTCCAGGCTTTGGATCATATCCTCCATGGATGATCGCGCTGTTTGCTTTTGTTGTTCCTACAGAAACATCATTTTCCTTTTCAACGATTACAGCTTTCACATTATATTTTCCAAGTTCGTAGGCGATAGCGCAGCCTGTGATCCCTGCACCGATAATTGCTACATCATACACTGTTATTCCCTCCTGTTTTTCACTTGCTTTTGTTGCTTTCTGACTCTATCTAACCATAATTTTTTTTGCCTGTCAAACCCGTCAAACGCCTATTTTATGCGGTTTTCAGAGTTTTTCTATTAATCATTTTATTTGATTAATAAATGATTTCTTTCACGGTTTTTGGATTATTTTTCTTAAAGTACGTGTTCACTTGTTTTTTGTATTAATCAATTGTATAATATTAATAATCGCTAGCTTATTTTGATTAGTAATTCGAATTAATCAAAATAATTTTTGATTTATCTATTGCAAATGAAATGTATAGAAAAGAGGGTACTATTTATGGGAAAGCGAAACAAAGTAACAACAAGAGATATTGCTGAATACACCGGTGTATCACAGTCTACTGTCTCTATGATCTTAAGCAACAAACCACATGTTTCTTTTTCTAAAGAAACAATCGATAAAGTAAGACAAGGTGCAAAAGAACTTGGTTACAAGAAGCCTGTTGCAGGTGTAAAAAAGAAAGAACAGGCACTTGCTAAGAGTATCATCGTTATTTGTCCACTTCTTTCGAATGGTTATTATTCCATGATCATTCATTCGATCACAGAACGTGCCAAAGATTATGGTTATACCGTATTTACTGTCAGTACATTGAGGGACGTCTCTCAAGAAGAACTCTATTTAAACCTTTTATCTGGGTTTGAACTTGCAGGCGTAATTTCTTTATATCCACCAACAAAGATTGCACAGGCAAATGCATTATCTAAGCAAGTCCCTGTTGTTTCCATCGGTGATAAACCAGATGCATGCCGTTTTGATGCAGTTGAACTTGACAGTAAAAAGCCTGGATATATTATTGCTGAACATCTTCTCTCTCTTGGACATAAGCATATTACTTATATCTGTACACCGATCCGCCCAAAAGAGATTGGCCGGATCCATCGTCTTGCTGGGCTGCGTTCTTGTTTTAAAGATCATGGTCTTGATCCAGAATGGGTGGAGGTAAAATCTCCTACGATTGCTGCTTACGGAAGATATTCTGCGGATAATTCTGAATATCAAAACGGATATGATATGGCTTCTCAAGCTTTAGATGAACATACTTCTTCCACTGCTTTTGTGGGGAATAATGATATGACGGCTTTTGGTATCATGGCTGCGATCTCTGATCATGGATTCCGTGTTCCTCATGATTACTCTGTCTGTGGATTTGACAACATTCCTTTATCTTCCATGCCTCAGATTGCTTTAACTACGATCGAACATGCTTCTTTGGCAAAAGGTCGTGAAGCTGTGGATATTATATATAAGAAGAACACGCAGAAAAATATCTCTGCCAAACATCATTATATTATGCGAATGGAATATGAACCTGAACTGATTGTTCGTAATTCTACTGGGAAATGCAAAATAACAAACAAAACAAAAGAATGTCACAACATCTCCTGAAAAATATGACATTAGTATGCATTGATTTTCATACACTCTGTACGTTATCATATAACCATGATAAACGTTTATGAGTAACAAATAAGGAGGGCGCATGGCCAGCAAACTTCTAAGTAATGAATTCCAGAAACACATTTGTCTGGATTATGAATGTACTACAATTGAAGAAGCAATCCACAAAGCAGGTGATCTCTTAGTTCAAGTCGGATGTGTAAAACCACCCTACATTAATGGTATGATCCGGCGAGAACAAGAAACTTCCACTGATATCGGATTGGGGGTTATGATCCCCCATGGCACAGAAGACACTCTGAATTTTGTTTTAAAACCGGGAATCAGTATTGTTCAGATCCCACATGGAGTTTCTTATCATGGAAATACCATACATCTGGTGATCGGCATCTCAAGCCGTGAGGAAGATTCTCTGCAGGAGCTGATGCAGATTACTGATATTTTATTAAAACCTGAAAAATGCCATCAATTTTTAAATGCTTCTTCAAAACAGGAATTCATTGATATGATCAATCAGAATTATGTAGAAGAAGGAGAGTTGTAAAAATGAAAGAAAAAACTAGTATTTCACAAAAACTCCAGAAATTTGGTTCCGTTCTTGCAGGAATGGTTATTCCAAATATCGGAGCGTTTATCGGATTTGGTTTAATTACCGCATTCTTTTTGGAAACAGGATGGACTCCAAATGCAAAACTTGCAAAACTGATCAGTCCAATCTTAAATTACTTACTTCCAATCTTAATTGGACATACTGGTGGTAAAATGTTTGGTGGCGATCGTGGTGGAGTTATCGGTGCTCTCGTTACCATGGGTGCGATCGTAGCCGTTGACGGAACTCCAATGTTCTTAGCCGCTATGATCTTAGGACCTGTTGCTGGTGTTTGCATTAAGAAATTTGACCAGGCAGTGGATGGAAAAATCCCTTCTGGATTCGAAATGATCGTAAATAACTTCTCACTTGGTATTATCGGTGCTATCCTTTGCTGTTTCGCAATGTTAGTATTCGGACCAGTTATGGAAACTGTAACTACTGTATTAACAAATGGTGTAAACTGGATCGTAGCACATAATGCATTACCATTATCTGCAATCTTCGTTGAGCCAGCCAAAGTATTATTCTTAAATAACGCATTAGACCATGGTATCTTCGGACCAATTGGTTATGAACAGGTTAAGACTTTAGGACATTCCGCATTATTCCTATTAGTGCCAAACCCTGGTGCTGGTCTTGGATTATTATTAGCTTACTGGTTCTTCGGAAAAGGAGAAATGAAAGAAGCTGCTCCTGGAATGATCTTGATCCACTTCTTCGGTGGTATCCATGAAGTTTACTTCCCATATGTATTAGCAAACCCATTAACGATCATTGGTATGATCGCTGGTGGTATCGTCGGAACAGGAACACTTACATTCTTAAATGTTGGTACTGTTGCCACACCATCTCCTGGTAGTATCTTCTCTGTCGTAGCTCTTTCACCTAAGAACTGTATGTTCGGAGTTTTATTAAGCGTCGTATTATCATGTGTTGTATCATTCTTATTAAATGCTATTTTCGTAAAACGTATGGTAGCAAAAGGTGGAGACACATCTCTCGGAGAATCTGTAGTACCAAAAGAAGCAATGGGATCTTCTGCTAGTTCAAATGAATCTACTGCAATAACAAATGACAGTAGTCTTGGAGTTGCCGGAATAGATATCAAAAATATTAAAAAAATCGTTGTTGCGTGTGACGCTGGAATGGGATCTTCTGCAATGTCTGCAGCAGCATTAAAGAAAAAAGTAAAAGCCGCAAATCTTCCAATTGAAGTTATCAATACAGCAATCTCAAAGATTCCTGATGATACTGACCTGGTCATCACTCATGTAGAATTAACTGGAACAGCAAAAGCTGCCCAGCCTAATAAACAACATTTATCTATTTCAAACTACCTAAAAGCTCCTGAGTATGATCAGTTAGTTGAAAGATTTAAAAATGAATTATAATTAAACAATCAATGAACACATTATCAAAGGCTAAGGACTTATCTCCTTAGTCTTTGATGCTATCACAATACAAAGATATGACTATAGAAAGGAATTTTTATGAAAGCTGTTATGTATGGTGCTGGAAGCATTGGCCGTGGCTTTATTGGCGCATTATTCTCTGAAATCGGCTATGAAGTCGTTTTTATCGATGTAAACGATGACGTGATCCATCTGATCAACAAAGAGAAAACTTATCCTCAGATTATTATGAACGAGGAACAACCTGTTCACTGGATCAAAAATATCCGTGCTGTGGATGGAAAAGACCCTGAAGCTGTCAGCAATGAAATCGCTGACGCTGATATTATGGCAACTGCTTTAGGTGCTGCAGTCCTTGAGAAAGTGGCTCCTGTCATTGCCCAAGGGCTTTTAAAGCGTTGGGAGAAAGAATCTTCGAATACTCTGGATATCTTAATCTGTGAGAATCTGATGGATGCTGATGTACTGTTACGAGACTATTTATTAAAAGCTCTTCCAGAAGATAAACATGCTCTGTTTGAGAAAAATGTTGGTCTTGTAGAAACTTCCATCGGAAGGATGGTTCCACCTGCAGATCCTGATCTGATTCCAGAAGATGAACATCCATTGGCTGTTCGTGTAGAACCTTATGATTTCCTTCCAGTTGATAAAGCTGCTTTCAAAGGGATGATTCCTGAATATAAGAAGATCATTCCTTATGAACCTTTCCATTACTATCTGGAACGTAAATTATATGTTCACAACATGGCCCATGTCACAACGGCCTTTTTAGGACAATATTTAAATAAAACCTATATTCATGAGGCTGCCCATGATATTTATATTCAGTCTATCGTACGTGGCTGTATGACAGAAAGCTGTATGATGCTTTCAGAGAAATATCAGGTACCTTTCTCAAAGTTAAATGCGCATATGAATGATTTACTGCATCGTTTTAAAAATTCTTATTTAAGAGACACCGTTACTCGCGTTGCACGTGATCCTATGAGAAAACTTCAGCCTTCAGATCGTCTGATCGGTGCTGCAAGAAGCTGTGAAGCACTGCATATTACCCCAGTATATCTTTCATTTGCAATCGCACTTGCACTTTCATTTATGGAAGGAGAAGATGCTTTAAATCTTATGGAAACTGTCTGTAAGATCAAGAAAGAAGAACCTATTGCCAAACACATTATTTATTTTTATAATAAGATTAAAAATAAAAATATTTCTCTGGATCAATTATATACAATAATTGATAATCTTCAATCTGATATCCAGGGTGAAACTATTTAGAAAGAAAAGGTGAGTTATGCTGATCTCAGATCGTTCAAAAGAAATCATTGAAAATTTAATGAATGCAAATGGTCCGTTAACCGTATCGGCTCTCTCTAAGAAGCTTGGTGTTACTGAACGCACCATTTATCGACAGATTCCTGAAGTTACCGAGATCATAGAATCATATGATCTTACTTTAGATAATTCTTCTGGAAACGGTTTTATGATCTTTGGATCGCTCTATAATCTTAAACGATTAAACAGTGCTTTTGAAGAAGTCAAAACAGAACAAAATTATTCCAACAAAGAGCGTGTTGACATCATTCTTTTGACTTTATTAAACGAAGATGATTATATCAAAACTCAAGCTCTTGCAATTGATCTAAATACTTCTTCTCAGACAATTCGAAATGATTATCAGTCTATGAAAGAAAAACTTCAGGGACATAATGTTCAATTTGAAACCAAGAAAAGTGAAGGAGTCCGATTAACTGGCCATGAAATTCCAAAAAGGCATTTATTTGTAAATGTCTTACTTCAAAATATTGCTCCCGATAACTTTTTTGACTGGCTGAAAGACAACAATTATCGACCAAACCATTTTATTGATCTTTTAAAGAATTTTGACTACGAAGAACCTTTAAAAGTTCTTTATCAGAAAATGCAAAACGTTATTCGTAAAAGGCATCTAAATATTTCAGATAAAGAACTTCAGGAATTTCTTGTCTTGATCGCTATTTTTATTAAACGACATTCCTATATAAATGATCAAGAGGATATCTTAAAACTAACGATCCAAGACTCAAATACAGATTATGAAGATCATTTTCGTCAAGATATCCTCAAAATTCTTGAAGTTGATTTTAAAATTCAGCTTTACGATAATGAACGGGATTATTTTCATTGGATGATCCATCTATACGTTGGACGTTCACACTATGAATTGAATCAACAGATTTCTGCTTTTCAGAATCTTGATCATATCAGCAGCCTGATCAATGAAATTGAAAAGAAATTTCACTTTCCATTTAGCGAAGACAAGAATCTTGCGGAAAATCTTCTATTACATATTAATATGGCAATGGAACGGATTCAAAGTGGTATTACCGTAACAAATCCAATGTTAGAAGATATTTATCAGTCTGATCCAAAACTTTATGAAATCGTGAAAGAAAGCTTTCGTAATATCTTCCAGCCTATAAAAATCCCTGAAGATGAAATAGGTTATATTGTTATTTATTTTATTGCATCTATGGATTATCTAAGCAAGAATTCGATTTCTGTTTTGGTCGTATGTTCTACCGGAATCGGTTCTTCCAAGATGCTGCGAAGCCGTCTGGAACGAGAATTTTCTGAAATTGATGTTAAAAAGATCATTTCTTTACATAAATTGCATGATGAAAAACTGGATCAATATGATTTCATTATTTCCACCGTGCCCCTTGATCTTGATGAGAGTAAATATTTATGTGTTTCTCCTCTGCTCAATGAAGAAGAAAAAGAGAAAGTACGAAAACAAATTGATATCTTAAATAAAAGATAAAGAAATAGTACACTAAATTTCTATTAAACGGAAATCTTGTGTACTATTTCTTTTTTATACCTAAGATTTTTACAAAAAGAAAAAGACCTTAGATATTTTCTAAAGTCTTTCTTAGTTGCGGGAGCCGGATTTGAACCAACGACCTTCGGGTTATGAGCCCGACGAGCTACCAGACTGCTCCATCCCGCGATATTAAATTACAAAAGAAACACTAAAATTAGTGCTTCTAAAAGGCGTCGACCAGATTTGAACTGGTGATCAGGGAGTTGCAGTCCCATGCCTTACCACTTGGCTACGACGCCATATTAAACTATATGCTCTTTCCGTAAAAAGATGACTCCAACGGGATTTGAACCCGTGTTACCGCCGTGAAAGGGCGGTGTCTTAACCACTTGACCATGGAGCCTTATTCTTATGACCGCTTCACGGTCTATGCAGTATCTTAAATACTACGAAACTCCCCGAGCCGGGCTCGAACCAGCGACAGCACGGTTAACAGCCGTGTGCTCTACCAACTGAGCTATCGAGGATTATTATAAGGTCTATTCTTATTATATCATATACCTTCAAAACAACATACAAGAATCTTTCTACATCTCTTACACTTCAGCCTTCTTTGGTTAAAGCCTCGACCGATTAGTAACAGTCAGCTCCATACGTTACCGTACTTCCACCTCTGCCCTATCTACCTCGTCGTCTTCAAGGGGTCTTACTACCTTTCGGTATGGGAAATCTTATCTTTAGGGGGGCTTCACGCTTAGATGCCTTCAGCGTTTATCCCTTCCAGACTTGGCTACTCTGCTATGCACTTGGCAGTACAACAGATACACCAGCGGTCCGTCCATCCCGGTCCTCTCGTACTAAGGACAGCTCCTATCAAATTTCCTCCGCCTGCGCCGGATAGGGACCGAACTGTCTCACGACGTTCTGAACCCAGCTCGCGTACCGCTTTAATGGGCGAACAGCCCAACCCTTGGAACCTGCTACAGCTCCAGGATGCGATGAGCCGACATCGAGGTGCCAAACCACTCCGTCGATGTGAACTCTTGGGAGTGATAAGCCTGTTATCCCCAGGGTAGCTTTTATCCGTTGAGCGATGGCAATCCCACTTTATACCACCGGATCACTAAGTCCTACTTTCGTACCTGCTCCACCCGTCGGTGTCACAGTCAAGCTCCCTTCTGCCTTTGCACTCTTCGAATGGTTTCCAACCATTCTGAGGGAACCTTTGAGCGCCTCCGATACCCTTTCGGAGGCGACCGCCCCAGTCAAACTCCCCGCCTGACATTGTCCCCTGACCGGCTTACGGCCACAGGTTAGAAATCCAACATGGTAAGGGTGGTATCCCAACAGCGACTCCGGTACAACTGACGTCATACCTTCTCAGTCTCCCACCTATCCTGTACATACCATGCCGAATCCCAGTATCAAACTGGAGTAAAGCTCCATGGGGTCTTTCCGTCCTGGCGCAGGTAACCAGCATCTTCACTGGTATTTCAATTTCACCGGGTGTATCGTTGAGACAGTGCCCAAATCATTACGCCTTTCGTGCGGGTCGGAACTTACCCGACAAGGAATTTCGCTACCTTAGGACCGTTATAGTTACGGCCGCCGTTTACTGGGGCTTAAGTTCAAAGCTTCGCTTGCGCTAACCTCTCCCCTTAACCTTCCAGCACCGGGCAGGCGTCAGCCCATATACTTCACCTTGCGGTTTTGCATAGACCTGTGTTTTTGCTAAACAGTTGCTTGGGCCATTTCTCTGCGGCCACTCTCATGGCACTCCTTCTCCCGAAGTTACGGAGTCATTTTGCCGAGTTCCTTAACAATACTTCTCCCGTCGGCCTTAGGATTCTCTCCTCATCCACCTGTGTCGGTTTGCGGTACGGGCACATATAAAACAATAGCGGCTTTTCTTGACAGCCAGGGGCCTGGACTTCCCTACTTATGTTCGGTACGCGTCACGTCTTCAGATCGTGCTGCGGATTTGCCAACAGCACTCCTACCTCGCTTGCACCGGGATCTCCACTCCCGGATTCCATTCCCTGTCTGTGTCCCCACAGTTCTGTTTATATGCGGTACAGGAATTTCAACCTGTTATCCATCGACTACGTCTTTCGACCTCGCCTTAGGTCCCGACTTACCCAGAGCAGATCAGCTTTACTCTGGAAACCTTAGATATTCGGCCTGAAGGATTCTCACCTTCATCTCGCTACTCATTCCGGCATTCTCTCTTCCTGGCAGTCCACCACTCCTTACGGTATGGCTTCATCCCGCCAGCAATGCTCCTCTACCAATGTTTACACATTCCTAAGCTTCGGTGTCGTGTTTCAGCCCCGGACATTTTCGGCGCAGGGACTCTCGACTAGTGAGCTATTACGCACTCTTTCAATGAATGGCTGCTTCTAAGCCAACGTCCTAGTTGTCTTAGAATCCCCACATCCTTTTCCACTTAACACGTACTTTGGGACCTTAGCTGTAGGTCTGGGCTC